>JAKACN010000065.1 GCA_021821365.1 Pseudomonadota bacterium
TTCGGAATATCAGGTACGGACGGCTGTTCTGTTGCCGCGTTCTTGCTCTTGCGTGGCATATCTGCTCCCTTTATTGCTCATATGATATGCCTCACACACAAAATTCAGGACAGGCTCCATTTCGGACTGGACATCGGCATCTGGGAAGACAACGGCACCGACTACGGCAGGCAATACGGCTTCGGCAAACAGCCGTTCGGCAACCCCGCGCTCGAATTTTCCAGTCAGGCTCCCATGCACATGGGTTTCTTTCACGAGCAATGGATTGTGTACAAGGCTGCGCCTTTCTTGCTGCGCACCTATCCGGAATACCGGATTCATCTCTACCAGTCCCTGGCGCGACATGCGCTTCGCAGCGGTCATGCTTACTGGGGCTGGCGGTTTGCCGGGTGGGCGCTGCACTACATCCAGGATCTGACCCAGCCCTATCACGCGCGCGTCGTTCCCGGCGTGGGTACGCCGACACTGCTGTGGACGAACTCGCTTGCCCTGCTCGGCTTCACGACGCAGAAGGAGCATGCGATCACGCTCGTTTCGAACCGGCACCAGGCGCTGGAGAACTACCAGGTGCGGCGAATGCGGGATGCCTACCTGAGGAAGGATGATAACGACGCCCTCCTGCTCGCAGCACGCAATGCAACGAACGATCGCCGATATCCACGCTATACCGACGCTGCAGTGCGTGAATCCATTACGAAACAGTCGTACGCCCTGGCGGATGCGACCGATGCGGCATTGGAACATGCCATACCGCCGAAGTACATCTCCGATCCTTCCTATGTGATGACCGCTTCGGGCTCCGATGTCGACCTGTATGCGCTGTCATCCGCCGGCCCGGAAGCGACACGCAACGAGATGACGGCGCTGGTAGCCGGCCTGATGACGAACTTCGGCATCCATTCGCGGCAGTTCATTCGCGCGTTGCAGGATGGCGCTCGGCCCGAGGCCAGATAGCAGTTGCCGGTCTGCTCCAACAAACGGCGTGACGGCGGGCGAAAGCGGATGAGCGGATCGCGTATACCAGATGCGGCTCATTGAACAGAACATGCTTCACAGCGCGCCCATTAATCACCGCGGGCACGTTCATGCATCGATGGCGCATATGAAATCCCGATGATCGCTCCCTCGGGCGTTTGTATTCTTGCAATCGTCTGTCCCCACGGCTCAGTGCGCACGTCGTGCAGCAGGGTGTATCCGCTGGACTGCAGCTCCTCGGCCGCGGACGCAACGCTATCTTCGTCGGCGACCTCAAACTCGACACTGGCCTGCGGAACCGGTCGATCGGAGGGCCAGTCCTTTGTTCCAAAGCACGCTTCAGCGGCCTGCGAGAGCGGCCAGACGCCAAAATGCTTGCTGCCCGCGATGTTCGCACTGAAATAGTAATCGTCGCCTTCGGGATGTTTGAGCGGCAATCCCAACGTGTCGATGAATAGTCTGCGGCTCGCGGCGGGATCTTGCGTGATCACCGCAAAGCTCGTGATGAACAGGATCTTCATGTTGGTTTCCTTTCGCCAGCAGGGTAGTGCGTGGAAACAATGGAGTAGGCCACGCACCTGATTTCCGCGCCTCCTACCAAGGGTAGTCACTTTGCCGTCGTAGTAAACCCGGGACGCGGGGAAAGATCTTGCGCCTTCATTCACCGTGCGCATGTGCCCCACCGCAGTCGGACAAGTCCTCTTGCCGATGCGCCAAACCGGTGCGGAAGGCCGACACTCGTCGAAGCTCGCTGAGAGCCCGCCCACGCCACGCCCGGCTCCACGCCCACACACTTCCACCGCATCGCATCACCATCTTTCTCGCCCCTTCACAATGAAAGGGCAATCATGACACCAGTACGCAATTGCTTATAGTCACTTCGATGCGCGAGCGCATCGCTCTGATACGAACAAGGAAATCCATGCAAGGGTACTTTGACCAATGGGAGCAAGGCCCGCACGATGCGGAACGCCTGACCGAGCAATTGTGCCGACAGCAGGCGACGATTCAGACCGGGGACTTCAACGGCGCATCCCGCTCGCGTTGACTGAGGGATCGGCGGCCTTGCGGCGGGCCGGCGCGCCGTCATTTTGTCACTGCAGAATGACGGCCGCCACTCTTGATCGCGGACAAATCCGTTGATTGACGTTAACGTTAACGTCATGTAGAGTCGCTACGATTTCATGCAGCGATGCTGCTGCCGATCTGCGCCTGGCATGCATGCCGGCACAGTCGTATCCATCCAAACCAGACCCAAGGGCCGGAAGCCGTCTCTTCTCGGTTTCGTCGCGACGTCTCCGGCCTTGCACCCACTCATTTCATTGATGGAGGTAGACACCATGAGCGGCCTCGACGCCTTCCTGACAGCGCGCGATTTCCTGCTGGCCCATCGCAGCGACTACGACACGGCATACCGCGAATTCCGCTGGCCGGCGCTGGATGAATTCAACTGGGCGCTCGACTACTTCGACAGCATGGCGCGCGGCAACGACAATCCCGCGCTGTGGGTGGTCGACGAATCCGGAGCGGAGCAGAAAATCTCGTTCGCGGAAATGGCCGGACGCTCCAATCGTGCCGCCAATTTCCTGCGCAGCCTCGGCGTAGCGCGTGGCGACCGCATCCTCATGATGCTCGGCAATGAAGTGCCGCTGTGGGAAATCATGCTGGCTGCCATGAAGCTGGGCGCCGTGCTGATCCCCGCCACGACCCTGCTGTCGCACGACGACCTGCGTGATCGCCTCGAGCGCGGCAATGTCAGGCATGTCGTGATCGGCCAGGCGCACGTCGACAAGCTGAACGGCCTCGCCGCGCATTGCACGCGCATCTGCGTGGGCGGCGCGCCGGATGGCTGGCAGCCTTACGACTATTCCGGCCACCCGGCGGAATTCAAGGCGGACGGCGCGACCAGGGCAAGCGACCCGCTGCTGCTGTACTTCACCTCCGGCACCACCTCCAAGCCGAAGCTGGTACTGCATTCGCACCAGAGCTACCCGGTCGGCCATCTCTCGACCATGTACTGGATCGGCCTGCAGCCGGGCGACATCCATCTCAACATCTCCTCGCCCGGTTGGGCAAAGCATGCGTGGAGCTGCTTCTTCTCGCCATGGAATGCCGGCGCCTGCATCTTCATCTACAACTACGCGCGCTTCAATGCGAAGGCCATGCTGGGCGTGCTCGAACGCTACCAGGTCACCACGATGTGCGCGCCGCCAACGGTGTGGCGCATGATGATCCAGGAGAACCTGGCCGACTACCATGGCCGCCTGAAGCTGCGCGAGCTGATCGGCGCCGGCGAACCGCTCAACCCGGAGATCATCGAACAGGTGCGCAATGCGTGGAACATCACGCTGCGCGACGGCTTCGGCCAGACCGAAACCACGGCGCAGATCGGCAACTCGCCCGACCAGAAACTCAAGCCCGGATCGATGGGCCGCCCGCTGCCCGGCTATCGCGTCGCACTGCTCGACGCGGATGACCGCGAAGCGAACGAAGGCGAAGTCTGCCTCGCGCTCAATCCCGCGCCGACCGGCCTCATGCTCGGTTACATGGACAGCCCGGAAAAGACCGCGGAGGTCATGCGCAGCGGCTACTACCACACGGGCGACGTCGCCAGCCGCGACGAGGACGGCTACATCACCTACGTCGGCCGCGCCGATGACGTGTTCAAGGCATCCGACTATCGCATCAGCCCCTTCGAGCTCGAGAGCGTGCTCATCGAACATCCGGCCATCGTCGAAGCCGCCGTCGTCCCCAGCCCGGACCCGGTCCGCCTCGCCGTGCCGAAGGCGTTCATCGTGCTGCGTGGCGACACGCAGCCGAACAAGGATCTGGCGAAGGAAATCTTCGTTTTCCTGCGCAATCACCTCGCCGCCTTCAAGCGCATCCGCCGCATCGAATTCTCCGACCTGCCCAAGACCATCTCGGGGAAGATTCGCCGCGTCGAACTGCGCAATATCGAAGCTGCCCGCCGCAGCAGCGGAGAGAAGAGCGCGATGGAATTTTTCGAGGAGGATTTTCCTGAGTTGAAGGGGTGAATGACGACGGCGAAGGCGCGCGGGTTCGACGCTTACGCGAAGACGGTGGGCGACTTTGCGGGCCGAACGTGAATCGTTCATGTGACAAAACAGGCCCTCCAAATGGAGGGCCTGTTTTGATTAAAGCTGACGCAAGCTGGCAGCGAGCGTCGGAGTGCATCGCAACTTAGGAGTGGGAATGCGGCCGAGTTCAGCCAGGAGCCGTCATACGAGGCATGGTGTTCTTGCTCCATAGCGGCCGTTCAGTACGAACTTGGCAGATCGATGGGTGAGGAAACACCCCGGTCACCCTTGTTCAAAACATGCGCATACACCATGGTGGTCGACACATCTGCATGGCCAAGTAGCGCCTGAACCGTCCGGATGTCGTAGCCGGCCTCAATCAAATGAGTCGCAAAGCTATGCCGAAAGGTATGGCTGGATGCACGCTTGGTCAGCTTCGCCGCCAATACCGCACGTTTGACTGCCCGCTGGATGGTTTGCTCGTACAAATGGTGCCGACGAACGATACCGGTGCGGGGATCGGTCGATTCATGATCCGAAGGAAATGCCCAATACCAGCTCCATTGCGTGCCGGCAGACAAGTACTTGCGCTCCAGTGCATCCGGCAGCATGACACCGTTGCGGCGGTTCAGGCGATCTTCCTCATACAGCGACTTTGCATATGCCAGCTGTTCCCGCAACGGCTGAACCAGGGACAACGACAGCATGGTCAAGCGGTCCTTGCCGCCTTTGCCTCGCCGGATGGTGATCTCCCGTCGCTGGAAATCAATATCCTTGATCCGCAGCTGGGCACATTCCATCAATCGCATGCCGGTGCCGTACAGAAGTCTGGCAATCAACAGGTAGACACCTTCCATCTGCGCAAAAATTCGATCGATCTCCTGGCGGGTCAGCACGGTGGGCTGGCGAGGCGGCTTCGACGGCTTGGGCAAGTCATCAATCCACGGCAACTCCACTTTCAGCACGTGCTTGTAGAGGAACAGCAGGGCACACAGTGCCTGATGGTGCGTCGAGGTTGAGACGCTTCGTTCATTGGACAAGTGGGACAGGAAGGCGTGGATTTCCGGTCCTCCCATATCGGCGGGATGGCGGAGCTGGTGAAAGCGGATATACCATCTGGCCCAATACACGTAGACGCGTTCGGTCCGTAGGCTATAGTGCTTATCTCTAAGGCAACGTCGTAGCTGGTCAAGCAGTTTCGGTGGTTGCCCGAAAGAAGCGGAATCAGGGGCGATTTTCACGTTAATTAACACTGTATGAAGATACAGCATTGTGCGGTATGCTAGAGGGCATGCGGCTTGCGAAGGATCAAGCGAAATGGTTTATCGGGCACTACCCTGTTTTATCAGTCACATCAAGCCTTTGAAATCTAGTTAAAGCTCATGACGCACACAGATAGCCCGATGGACTTCACGGATGAGCATTTCATCGCTCTTGGGAAGTTGGTTATTGCCTTCCAAAATCTCGAAGAAGCCATTACGTATTCGATCCAGTTCATCACGGAGCCGAACTTTCGTGAGAACGTCTTTCTTCCTGTTGTTCTTAACGAGCTTTCATTCGCATCTCGCCTAAAACTGCTTTCCAATTTTGTTGAAACAACGCCGATTGAACATTTCATTCCTTCAGGCTGTGAGCATGAGAGAACGCGGCGAGATGAGTACCCTGAAGTCATTGAGAAGTTGCGCGATGGGATAAAACTAGCGAGGGAGGCAGAAGAATATCGAAATCAGCTTCTGCACTCGTACTGGTTAGCTAGCCCACATATGTACGCAGCCCCGAACACTGTGATTCGTGTTAAACGCCGAACGAAATCGGATAGGTCTGTTTCTCAACAAGAAGCCATTACACCCGACCGCATTCTTTTGATCGTTGAGCAGATGCACTCCGCTAGGGAAAAGATTTTTATGGCGGCCAACCATCTAAACATTTGGCTTCGGATGCAAAGCTCTAACATCACGGTCGAGAGGGACGCTCCGCAAGCGGCGCAGCCGCTCGCTCCGCGCCCCTCACCTTAACGTTGAGCGTCCATTTTCCGGAAACATGTATGTCCGCTTCGGGCCGAACTCGGGAATTCCCGATCCGACCCATCCCATCGAATCAAATCACAACATAGACACCTGCATATCTGCGTCGACCGACATCACGCTGCGGCCGGCCTCCTAGCCGGCCCTTTTTCCGCCCCCCACTCGCTACGGCCCTAAACCGCCGCAACCAGGTTCCCCTCCCCCTCTTCCACGCATCCGTCCGATTGCATTGCCCGCGCTGCTTCGATGCCCACCTTCACGACCATCGCGGAATGCCCGTAGGGCACCCTGCAATCGTCGTCGATGAAGCGGCCGGCATCGGTGATGAAGCCGGTCTTCACTTTCGGCTTCTTGCTGCCGAATTCGTTGTACGCGCTTTCGCTGCCCCAGAGATGCTTCTCTTTCTCGCTCAGTTCGTGCCACTGCACGTAGAACCGCGCGATGTTGTCGATGTCGCAGAGGCGCATCCACGCGGGATGCTTCTCGCACCACGCGAGGGTCTTCTCTGCTGCCAGCCGCGTCGTGTACTGCTGAATCACTTCACTCTCCTTGATTGCCTGTCAATGGCCCGCAAACGAGCCTTCGCTTTCCGCACCGGGGCGTCTTGCGTTCGATCGTTGAACACCGCGTCGCTCCATCCCGGTACAGGTCGGGCAATCAGCAATTTCCATACCAAATTCTCCGTCGGGATCATTCCTACAACTCTCTCAGGCGTTCAGCTCGATTCGAATGAAATTGATACGCCGCGGCGGTCAAGTCGTTCCCGATTACGGGAAGTGCGATTCTCACTTCAGGATGGAACACCGACGCGCGCAAGACATCAATTGACAACCTGATATGTCACGACCGGCTCGCGAGCCGGCGCGGCCGATACCCTTTCGCATGCCATGCCACGGGAAGCGGCATCAGACGGCCCGCTCGCGCGCACGTTTCGCAGATGTCTCACGCATCGCCTGGACGGCAGTAACGGATCAAGGATTTTTGGCATGTAAATTGCTTTGTAGCAATAGTGTGTCAGCAATGATGCACATCCTGTCCATCTTTCGATAATCCATGGAGTTCACATGAAATTCAGCTTTACTGGCATCGCCGTCGCCGCTGGTCTGTTGGTCGTTGCCGGCCAATCCTTTGCCGCCGATGGCAAGGCCGTCTTCGATTCCACCTGCGCGGCATGCCATGCAACCGGCGCCGCCGGCGCACCCAAGTTCGGCGACAAGGCCGCCTGGGCGCCCCGCATCAAGACCGGCGCCGATGCGCTTCACACTTCGGCGCTCAAGGGCAAGGGCGTGATGCCGCCCAAGGGTGGCAATCCCAGCCTGTCCGACGCAGACGTGATCGCCGCGGCGGACTACATGATCAGCCACGCCAAGTAAGCGAGGTTGTCGCGACGGAAGGCGCGCCGAACGGCTCGCCTTCCGTTCGCATCAGCATGCCGCGCCGTCCGGCACGCGCTTCGTCCAGCAACGGAATCCCGATCCATGCACACCGTTATCCATCCTGTCGACGATCTGCCCGAAGGCGAATCGCCTACTGCGCAGCGCCGCCTCGCCGAACTCATCGACAGCATCGACGGCATCGTCTGGGAAGCCGATCCGGCCACGTTCCGCTTCAGCTTCGTCAGCGCGCGCGCCGAGCACATCCTCGGTTATCCGGTCGAGGCGTGGTATGCCGAGGGATTCTGGGCAGCGCACATCCACCCGGACGACCGCGCGTCGACGGTAGACTACTGCGCGCGGCAAACCACGGACGGAGCCGACCATGCGTTCGAATACCGCATGATGGCGCGCGACGGCCGCGTGGTATGGCTGAAGGATTCGGTCACCGTTCGCACGAGCAATGGCCGGCCTGTCGCGCTGTTCGGCATCATGGTCGATATCAGCGATCTCAAGCATGCACAACAGGCCGCCGCCGAAGACGCGCACTTCTTCGAGCAGCTCGGCGACACCATCCCCAGCCCGATTTTCTGGAAAGACGCCAAGGGCCGCTATCGCGGCTGCAACAAGGCATTCGAAGACTACGTCGGCATTGCGCGATGCGAATTGATCGGCAGGACGGTATACGACATCGCGCCGCGGGATCTGGCCGATGTCTACGCGGCGGCGGATCAGGCGCTCTTCGAAAGCGGCGGCGTGCAAACCTATGAGGCCGGCGTGCAGTATCACGACGGCTCGAAGCATGAAGTGGCGTTTTACAAGGCAACGTTCTCGCAAAAGGACGGCAGCCTGGGTGGCCTGGTCGGCGTGATGCTCGACATCACCGGACGCAAGCGCGCCGAAGAAAATCTGAAGCTGTCGAGCACCGTGTTCGAAAACAGCACGCAGGGAATCCTCATCACCGATGCCCTGCAACGCATCCTGACCGTCAATCGCAGCTTCTGCGAGATTACCGGCTATGCGCCGCATGAAGTGGCGGGACAAACTCCTGCCGTTCTGCACTCCGGGCGCCAGGAAACCGCGTTCTACCAGAAGATGTGGAAAGCGATCAATGAAGAGGGCCAATGGAGCGGCGAGATGTGGAATCGCCGCAAATCAGGAGAAGTGTTCGCGGAGCATCTGTCGATCACGCGCGTGCTGAATGAAAGCGGCGAGGTGGCCAACTACATCGGCATCTTCAGCGACATTTCACAGTACAAGGACGCGCAGCACCAGATCGAACGGCTGTCGTTCTATGACGGCCTGACCGGCTTGCCGAACCGAGCCTTTCTGCACGATCGCCTGCATCAGGCGCTATCGCATGCGCAACGCAACGGGCAACGCTTCGCACTGCTGGCGATCGATCTCGATCGCCTGACGCATATCAACGACTCGTTGGGACACCATATCGGCGACCGCCTGCTGCTCGCGACGGGCGAGCGCCTGCAATGCGTCTTGCGTGGGGCCGATTCCTTGTCGCGCCATATCGGCGATGAATTCGTGGTGATCATGGACGAGCCCGACGAACCGCACGCGGCCGCCGATCTCGCGGAGCGCCTGCTTGCGGAACTCGCGCGCGTGTTCATTCTGGAAGGGCACGAGGTGAGCATCAGCGCGTGCATCGGCATCAGCATGTATCCGGAGGACGGCGATACGCCGGACATGCTGCTCAAGAATGCCGACGTCGCGCTTCACCACGCAAAAGGACTTGGCGGCGGACGCTACCAGTTCTTCCGGCAGGAGATGAACCTTGCATCCGCCGAGCGCCTGCAGATCGAGAGCAATCTGCACCAGGCGATACAACGCAACGAACTCCGGATTTTTTACCAGCCGCAGGTCGATCTTGGAACGGGTCGCATCATTGGCATGGAAGCCCTGGTGCGCTGGCTGCATCCGGAAATGGGCATGGTCTCGCCGGCGCGCTTTATCCCGATAGCGGAAGAGACCGGACAGATCGTCGACATCGGCCGATGGGTGCTGCGCGAAGCCTGCAGACAGGCCCGCCGCTGGCATGACAACGGCTACCCGGACCTGCGGGTCGCGGTCAACGTATCTGCCTATCAACTGACCCGCGACGATTTTGCGGACCAGGTCCGTCAGGCATTGCAGGAAAGCGGACTCGCACCGGACCAGCTGGAACTGGAACTGACGGAAAGCATGATCATGCGCCGGACCGAGCGCGTGATCAGCGTCATGGCGCAATTGCGCGGCATGGGTGTGAAGTTCTCGATCGACGACTTCGGCACCGGCTATTCGAGTCTCGCGCAGCTGAACAGCTTCCCCATCGACAAGCTGAAAATCGATCAGTCCTTTGTGCGCGGCATCGGCGCCGCAGGCAACGGATCGGCGATCACCTGCGCCATCATTGCGCTGGGCCGCAGCCTCGATCTCATGGTGATCGCGGAAGGCGTCGAAACCAGCGAGCAGCAGCAATTCCTGGTGGAGAACGGGTGTCATGGCATGCAGGGCTACCTGTTCAGCCGGCCGCTTCCCGTGCAAGACTTCTCGGCGCTGCTGGCCAAACACCTTCCGGCCTTGCCGAACGCGAGCTGGCAGATCTAGTGGCCCGCCGCGGTTCGGGTATGCTTTGCTTTTCCTGCAATAACCATGGAGGAGCAACATGCAGACAAACCGCTGGTTCCGTTTCGCTGCAGGCCTGGGATGCGCATTCGCCGCCGGTGTCGCGTCGGCAGCCTGCCCTTCCGATCTCGATGCAGCCCGCATCGCCGCTTCGTACGTCAATCTCCAGGTCATCGACAACCCGCCACCCCTGTCTCTCGCCGACGCCGAATGCGGCCGGGACAAGATCGTCAGTTTTCTCGGCCAGCAGCTTGGCCCGGTCGTCGGCTACAAGGCCGGTCTGACGAACCCGGCCGCGCAGAAGCGGTTCAATCATCACGCGCCGATTCGTGGCGTACTTCTGAAGAGCATGCTTCTGCCGGATGGCGCGGAAGTGCCCGCCCGCTTCGGGGCGCGGCCGGTGTTCGAAGCGGACCTTCTCGTCCGTGTCAAGAGCCCGGCGATCCACAAGGCGAAGACGCCCGAAGAAGTGATGATGTACATCGACGCAGTGATTCCCTTCATTGAACTGCCGGACCTCACCGTGCAGAATCCGGGCAAGCTCGATGGCGCCACGCTCACTTACCTCAACGTCGGCGCGCGGCTGGGTGTGATGGGCAAGCCGTTGCGCGTGTCGCCCGCGCTTGCCGGCCAGCTCGCCGGCATGACGGTCCGCATGCTGGACGGCGAAGGCCATGAACTCGATCGCGGCAAGGGCAGCGACCTCATGGGCAATCCGCTCAATGCGGCCATCTGGCTCGCCCAGGACATTGCGCGCAGCGGCGGCCGCCTGCGCGCGGGCGACCTGCTCAGCCTCGGCACATTCTCGAAGCTCACGCCGCCCAAGCCAGGCATGGGCGTCCGCGTCGTGTACGACGGGCTGGATGGCACGCCGGCGGTGAGCGTGAAATTCCGTTAAGCATGGCCGGCGAACGTCGCGCCCTCGTCAAGATGACAGGCTTGCCGGCAACATTGCGTGTCGGCACATGACTGCCCTTGCCTTTCTGGCCACGGCGCGCGGGCATGGGCGGCACGGCGCCCTGAAAATCCCTTGAACATGGCGCGCCGCCACAGGTCCTACGCCTGATGCGGCGTGGCCGTGTCATGGTCGTTCGATCGGCGGATTATAATTTCGGCCTTCGCCTGTCAGGACCCAGCGCATGTCTTTGCCCGACCACCAGCTTGAACTCTTGTCTCCCGCCAAAACCGCCGAGATCGGCAGGGAGGCGATTGTGCACGGCGCGGATGCCGTATATATCGGCGGACCCGCGTTCGGCGCGCGCCACAACGCCAGCAACCCGCTCGAGGACATCGCCAGCCTGGTGGAATTCGCCCATCGTTACCATGCCCGCATCTTCGTGACGATGAACACGATCCTGCACGATGCCGAACTGGAAACGGCGCGCAAGCAGGTCTGGCAGTTGTATGACGCCGGCGTGGATGCGCTCATCGTGCAGGACATGGGCCTGCTCGAAATCGACCTGCCGCCGATCCAGTTGCATGCCAGCACGCAGTGCGACATCCGCACGCTGGACAAGGCCCGCTTCCTGGGTGCGGTGGGATTTTCCCAGCTCGTGCTGGCGCGCGAACTGAGCCTGGAGCAGATTCGCAAGATCCACGACGCCGTCGATACGCCGCTGGAGTATTTCATTCACGGCGCGCTGTGCGTGGCGTTTTCCGGGCAGTGCTACATTTCCCATGCGGACACCGGCCGCAGTGCCAATCGCGGCGACTGCTCGCAAGCCTGTCGCCTGCCCTACACGCTCACGGATGACCAGGGTCGCGTGGTGGCCTACGAGAAGCACCTGCTGTCGATGAAGGACAATGACCAGAGCCGCAACCTGGAAGCGCTGATCGACGCCGGCATCCGCTCGTTCAAGATCGAGGGACGCTACAAGGACATCGGTTATGTGAAGAATGTCACCGGCCACTATCGCCGCCTGCTCGACGACATCCTGGAACGGCGGCCCGAATTCGCGCGCGCCTCCAGCGGCCGCACCCGATTGCTGTTCACGCCGGACGTGGACAAGAATTTCCATCGCGGCCACACCGATTATTTCGCCGGTGGGCGCCAGCCCGACATCGGCGCCTTCGATTCGCCCAAATACGTGGGCGTCAAACTGGGCGTCGTCAGCCGCATTGGCGCCGATCATTTCGACCTGGTGACCGATGCGCCGATGGCCAATGGCGACGGGCTGAACTACATGCACAAGCGCAGCACGGTCGGCATCCAGGCGAACCGCGCCGAGAAACTCGGCGAAGATGCGGAAGGCCAGCGCTGGCGCGTCTTTCCCAATGAAGTCATGAGCGATTTGCCCGGCCTGAAGGTCGGCAGCGAAATTCACCGCAATCGCGACCACCAATGGGAAGCCGCACTGCAGAAGAAATCGGCGGAGCGCAAGGTCGCGCTGCAACTGACGCTGAGCGAACACGCCGACGGCTTGCGCCTGGCGATTTGCGATGAGGACGGCATCACCAGCGTGACCGATGCATCCATCGCGCTGCAGCCGGCACAGCAGGCCGGGCAAGCGGACGCATCCTTGCGCGCAAGTCTTGGCAAACTCGGCAATACGATGTTCGAGGTCGAGCGTATTGCTTTGTCGCTGTCGCAAGCCTGGTTCGTGCCGGCCTCGGCGATCAACGCACTGCGTCGCGATGCCGTTGCCGCGCATGAAGCTGCACGTCTGGCGGCCTGGCAGCGCCCGCCACGCAAGACAGCCGCCGAGCCGCGTCCCACGTATCCGGAAACGCAGCTCTCCTACCTGGCCAACGTCTACAACGAAAAGGCGCGCGCCTTCTATCACAAGCATGGCGTGCAACTGATCGACGCAGCGTATGAAGCGCACGAGGAAGCCGGCGAAGTCTCGCTGATGATCACCAAGCACTGCCTGCGCTTCTCGTTCAACCTCTGCCCGAAACAGGCCAAGGGTGTGCAGGGCGTCCAGGGCCAGGTGCGCGCCGATCCGATGACGCTCGTCAACGGCGACGAACGTTACACGCTGCGCTTCGACTGCAAGGCGTGCGAAATGCACGTGGTTGGCGCCATCAAGCCGGGGGTGCTGAACGCGCCGCCGCCATCGGACGTGCCGTACAATCCGCTGGTGTTCCACCGCAAGCGCCCGCGCGTCTGAGACAGCTTTCACCGCAAGATCAGCCGCGGATTGCCAGCCGCTTCCCCTGCGGGATTTCCTGGTGCTTCTGGCGAGGCAACAGCCGGGCGCATTCAACGCCGGCTGACAGTGCATGACTGGCTCTAATCCAGCCCTGCCGGGTCGGCGCGGAGCATCAGTCGGGCCAGCTCCGCAGCCGATGACAGGCCGACTTTGTCCATCACGTGTTGACGGTGGATATGCACCGTTTTTTCACTGATACCGAGCGTGCCGGCAATCAGCTTGTTCGGCTGCCCCAGTGCGACGAGTCGGGCAACCTCCCTTTCGCGCGGCGACAGGCTGGAGAGAACGCCGGCAGCTTCCGCGCGCCGTCGCGCGTCCTGCAGGTCTTCGTCGCTGCGCCGCACCGCGGCTGCTACCGCGTCGAGCATTACCTGATCCTTGAATGGCTTTTCAATGAAATCCGCCGCGCCCGACTTCAGCGCCTGAACGGCGCTGGAGACATCGGCATGGCCCGTCATGAACAGGATGGGGATGGACAATCCTCGTTGCCGCAGCACCTGCTGCAGTTCGAGGCCGCTCATGGAAGGCATGCGGATATCGAGCAGCAGACAGCACGGCTGCGTCGGCGGCGCGATCTTGTCGAGGAATTCCTCCGCCGAGACGTACAGCCGCACTCCCCAGCCGACCGATTCCAGAAGGAAGCGCAACGAGCGGCGCAGGCCAGCATCGTCGTCGACGACGTGAACGACGCAATGGTCAGGTGGCGTGTTCATGCCAGGCTCCAGGAAGTGAAAAGGAAAAACGCATGCCTTGGCCGTCCGGGTTGTCCTCGGCCCAGAGCCGGCCGCCATGGGCCTCGATAATCGTTTTGCAGATTGGAAGTCCGAGCCCGAGTCCATCCGGCTTGGTCGTGAAGAACGGCTCGAACAGGTGCGCTCGCTGATCCGGCGCAAGGCCCGCTCCGTGATCGTCGAGGTGGACCTGCACATGCTCGTCGGACGCCTCGATCGTCAGACGGACGGTTTGCCGGTCCGGCGGGAGATCGCGGGCCGCATCAATCGCATTCTTGATCAGGTTCAGCAACACCTGCTGGATTTGCGGTCCATCGGCAAGCACCACGCCCTTCCCTTCCGCGCGGTCCTCGATGATGATGTCGGGTGTGTGCGCCAGCATGCCGACGATCAGGCGCACCGCTTCCTGCGCGATAGCCCGTAAGACGACCGGTTCGCGCGTGGCGACGCGTTTCCTGGCGAAGTGGCGAATCCGCTGGACGATGCCGCCCGCGCGATCGGCTTCGCTGGCGATCTCGGCGCAGGCCTCGGCGATGGCATCCGGCGTAAGGATGCCGCTCGCTTGCCGCCGCAGCACGGTCCGCGCATAAGTGCCGATGGTGGTGAGCGGCTGGTTGATTTCATGCGCCAGATTGCCGGACAGTTCGCCGAGGATCGACAGGCGCGACAAATGTTCCATCTGCTCCTGGTGTGCACGCATGCGGTTTTCCGCAGCCTTGCGCGCATTCAGCGAGTCCTGCAGCTCGGCAGTACGGCGCATCACCTGGTATTCGACGCGAATGGTATGGATGACCCACCCCGTGAGCACGATGACGATGCCGAGCAGCCAGGGCCAGAAACGACGCGCGAGCGCTTCGGGCGTGATGTCGCGCAAGTAGGTGTAGGGGCCGGTGCGCAATTCACGATACAACTCGTGGACCGGCTGATAATCCGCCGGCACGGTCCAGCTCACGCCGTCGCGGATCGGGGGCATGGCGAGCAGCGCGCGGGCCACCGCCTTTGCCAGCGTCGCATCGGTGCGCCGCGTGACGGCGATCGGCCAGTCCGGGTAGAGCGGCGTGGATGACACGCAGGCAAATCCTTCGAATTTGCGCGGAGATAGCACGCGGAAATCTTCCATCCGCAGCAGGCCTTCTTTCGCCGCCGTCTCGAGCAAGCATGTGCGCACGATGCCTGCATCGACCTCCCCGCGCTGCACCATGCCAATGATGCCGCCCATCGGCAATCCGACGAATCGCATCTCCTTGATATCGGTTTCGGGGTCGACCTGGTGTTGCGCCAGTTCGCGCGCGGCGATCAGATAGCCGGCGAAACCGTGCGGCGCGACTGCGGCAACGGTTTTGCCGGACAAATCCGAAAGATCGCGCAGTTGGGTGTTGCTGGCGCGGGTAAACACGACTGCGCCGAGCGCCCGCGCGGGCGTTTCCGCTTCCGGCGACACAAGCGTAGCGATCCGGCTGATGCCGAACTCGGATTCCATCTCGATGTAGTAGCCCGGATTGGTGATGACGAGGTCGAGTTCGTTTGCCTTGAGCGCTTCTCTCAGTCCTTCCAGATCGCGGTTGACGATATAGAAGCGATGCTCCGGAATAGCGGTGTTCAGATACTCCAGGAGCGGGGACCAGTCATTGATTGCCGCCAGCTCTCCCTGGTAGGCGAATACGCCGATCATGACGTCCCGCGCCGAGGCGTCAGGCGTGCCGACGGCGAGAAACGCGGCGAATGCGAGACTCGCCAGGCGCGAGCACAGGGATGGGAGGCCGCATACAAGCCGGCGCCGGGAAAACAGGCTTCGTCTCGCATGGCGCGAGCGCGGGTGCGTAGACAATATAGATGTTCCGGTTAAAAGGGCGTGCCGGCGTTACGTCAATGCTCCGCACTGCCGCGTCCAGCCAGCGGTCCTTCGCGCGATACGAATGCACGGTAGTTCACGATTCTCCCGTCCAGCTCGAGCCGAAGGGCTCGACCAGGCGCGATCATCACTCTTTTGATCCAACTCAGGCGGCACGCCGCGCGTTGCGACGGTGCTGCCCCTTATATCAGAAGTCTAGTCTCTCTTCATCAAAGCAATCCGAATCTTGCTTCGACCTATGCCGTTTTCTTTACCGGCATCAAGCTGATAGAACATCGCCGTCTCGCGAACTGACCGGTTCATCCACGTGGGCCGCCATTCCAGCCAAGTATAGAAAGCGCCGTCATTCATGGCGATAGGGAAATTTCCCTATTGTCATGGGTGCTTCTTCCAATTTCCCGACATCACCGCCACGCCTATGCTTGCGTCATGTCTGATTCATTCAGGGAATTCTGCCATGAGCGGTAAACCGGACCTTCAACGACGCGCCTTTCTCGCCGCGCTGCCTGCTGTCACCGCCGGCCTGGCGGCACCTGCCGCCGCTGAGGAGAGCGCCACGCCACATTGGGGCATGCTCATCGATACACGCCGCTGCATTGCTTGCCAGGCCTGCACGATCGGCTGCTCGATGGAAAACGATCTGCCTATCGGACAATTCCGGACGTTCGTTGCGACCTATGCGGTCACCAACGAGCGGGGAAAGTCAGGAATCGCAACCGTTCCTCGCACTTGCAATCATTGCGAGGAGCCGCCCTGCATCCCCGTCTGCCCGGTAGGAGCCACCTTCAAGCGCAAGGACGGCATCGTGCTGGTGGACGGCGACAAATGCGTCGGCTGCGCCTACTGCGTTCAGGCTTGCCCCTATGACGCGCGTTTCATCAACCACCATACCAACAAGGCCGATAAGTGCACTTTCTGCAGCCACCGCGTGGAAGCCGGACTTCTGCCCGCCTGCGTGGAAACCTGCGTGGGCGGCGCGCGGATCTTCGGCGATCTGAACAATGCAGACAGCGAGATCAGTCGCCGCCTGAAGGCCGCCGAGGGTAAAACCAGCGTACTCAAACCGGAAGCCGGAACCAGGCCGAATGTCTTTTACATCGGCCTCGACAAGGAACTGGATGGCCGTGTGGACGTCGGATCGGCCACTGAAATGATGTGGCGTCCCAACCAGCATGGAGGATGAACATGAACACGACTATCGAAGTACTGGGGTACGCTCGCGAAATTGCCTGGCTGCCGTGGGCGGTGCAGTATTTCTTTCTGATCGGGATTTCCGTCAGCGCATTCTTCCTGTCGCTACCCGGGCTGATATTGGGGCGCAATGAGTGGCGTCCTATTTCACGCCGCGCCCTCCTCGTCGCCCTGGTAGGTGGCATGACTGCGCCGGTCGCACTGCTGGCGGACTTGCATCAGCCGGGGCGCTTCCTCAATTTCTATCTCCATCCCAACTTCAACTCGTGGATGGCGCGAGGGGCGTTCTTCATCCCGCTCTATTTGCTTGGCCTTTTCCTTTATGCGTGGGTTTCCCTGCGCCCGCATCTTGCCGCGATGGAGCGGCGATGCGTCCCTGGCACCTCGCTGGCGGCACTGTATCGTCTCGCCGCTTACGGCGGGCATGCCAATATCCGGGCGGCACGCATCGCGGCCGCGGTTGCCGCGCTGGGAGGCATTCTGGTACTTGTGTATACCGGCATGGAGGTGATGGTGCTGCGCTCACGCTCCCTGTGGAACACGCCGGTGCTCCCCTTGCTCTTTGCCGTGTCCGCGCTGGGAGGCGGATTGGGTATGACCAGCCTTTTTGAAGCCATGTCGCGCAAGCGCGCATCCGCACCCTTGCTGAATCGCTGGATTGCAGGCAGTCAGTGGGCAACGCTGGCCTTGCTGACAGTCTGGCTGCTCTCCGGCGTCACAGGCCTTTCAGCGACGGCAGCCGATGTGGTTGCCGCCACCCGCCACTCGTTCGGTTGGGCGCTGACCTGCGCATGGCTGTTCGGAACGACCATCGTCACACTCTGGCTCGCCCGCACGCGCCGCGATTCGTTGATTCTGACCGGCCTGCTCGCAGTGCAAGGCGCGTGGCTGGTGCGCTGGATCATGTTCATCGGCGGACAAGGCATTCCGAAGATCGGCGCGACATTCAGCATGTATTTCCTGAACATGTCTCCGGACAGCGTTCTCGGCATGCTCGGCACGTCCGGCCTCTTTCTCTTCATCTATATCTTTCTGACCAGCTTTATCCCGTGGGATGAACAAGCGGTAGCCTAAGGAGCGCAATCATGAAATTGAGCAAACGTCGCAAGGTACTCGCGCTTGGTGGCCTCGCTGCATTCGGGGCGGGCTTCTCGGAGACAGCCACCCGCATGGCCGGCAAGGTACTCGGCCACGACAAACCGAAACACAAGACAGCGGGCGACGCTCCGGCGCCGGAATTCACCGTTGACGCCAGCGGCAAGCTGAGTATCAATCCTGCCCAGCAGGTGAGCTATACCACCTGCCTCGGCTGCACAACCATGTGCGGCGTCCGCGTGCGCATTGACCGCGCCTCCGGCAAGGTGCTGCGGGTTGCCGGCAATCCGTACAGCCCGATGTCCACCGATCCGCACCTGCCGATGAAAGCGAGCGTACGCGAAAGCTTTCTCGCGCTTTCCGGTTTCAAGGGCAAGGGACTGGATGGCCGCTCGACGGCCTGCGGTCGCGGCAATGCAGTCGCACAACAGATCGATTCACCCTACCGCGTGCTGACGCCGTTGAAGCGCGTCGGCCCGCGCAACGGCGGCCAGTGGCAGCCCATCTCCTTCGAGCAGCTGGTCAAGGAAGTTGTCCATGGCGGCAACCTGTTCGGCGAGGGACGGATCGACGGGCTGGCGGCGCTGCACGACACAAAGACGCCAATCAATCCCGACAGGCCCGAACTGGGTCCGCGCGTAAACCAGGTGGCGGTGCTGTCCAGTGTTCCGGACGGCCGCGAAGAGCTGGCGCGCCGCTTCTTCAACAAGGCGTATGGCACCATCAATTTCTTCGGCCACGGTTCCTATTGCAGCGGCGCCTATCGCTCCGGCTCCGGCGCGCTGTTTGGCAACCTGAAGAAGATGCCGCACTGCAAACCGGATTTTGCCAACGCCGAATTCGTGCTGTTCGTGGGGACGGCACCAGGCCAGGCCGGCAATCCGTTCAAGCGCCAGGGCACCCTGGTCGCCAAGGCGCGCACCGAAGGCAAACTTTCCTATGTGGTGGTCGACCCGGTGCTGAATCACTCGACGAATCACGCCACCACCGACCGTGGCCGCTGGGTGCCGATCCTCCCCGGCACGGACGGCGCGTTGGCGATGGCCATCATGCGATGGCTGTTCGAGAACGAACGCATCGACAGTCGCTTCCTTGGATTCCCCAATGGAGCGCTCGCAAAACAGAATGGCGAACCGTCATTTTCCAATGCGACGCATCTGGTCATTGTCGAGCCCAGGCATCCGCGCGAAGGCCGCATGCTAAGAGCTTCGGACATGGGCGTGGAGATGGCGGAAGAGCAGCGCTATCAGGATGCCGATGCCTTTGTCTGCGTTGACGATTCAGGAAAGCCAGCGCTCCATGACAAGGCTGCCGGCCCCGCACAGCTGTTCGTCGATACGGTGTTGAACGTCGGCGGCAAGGATGTGCATGTGAAGTCCTCGCTCCAGCTGCTGCGCGAGGAAGCCATGCGCCTGGACATGAAGGCCTATGCCGACGCCTGCGGCATCGACACGCTCACGCTTGAAGCGCTGGCGAAGGAACTCTCCTCGCACGGCAAGCGCGCCTGCGTGGTCGCGCATGGCGGGATGATGAACGGCAGCGGGTTCTACAACACCTATGCGCTGATGAGCATCAACGCCCTGCTGGGCAATATCAACTGGAAAGGCGGCTTCGTCGCCAACGGCGGCGGCTTCAAGTTCGATGGCGAAGGGCCGCGCTACAACCTCGATACCTTCCCTGGGATGATCAAGCCGCGCGGCATTCCGCTTGGCCGCAACGTTCCCTATGAAAAGACGTCGGAGTTTGCCGCACGCAAGGCGGCGGGCAAGCCCTATCCGGCGACGGCGCCGTGGTTCCCCAATGCGCCCGGCCTGACCACCGAGCTGCTGCCGGGCGCGATGAAAGGCTACCCGTATTCGCTGAAGGCGCTTGTCCTCTGGTCCTCCAATCCGTTGTACGGCGTACCAGGCTTGCGCAACAAGATCGCCGCGGATCTCGCGGATCCGGCCAAGCTGCCTCTGATCATTTCGATCGATCCTTTCATCAATGAAAGCAATGCCTACGCCGACTACATCATCCCCGACTCTCTCATGTATGAAAGCTGGGGCTGGGTGGCCGCGTGGAACGGTGTACCAACCAAAGCCATGAGCGCACGCTGGCCGGTCATTGAACCAAAGGCCACCAGGACGCCGGACGGCATTGCGATCGGCATGGAAACATTCTTCTTTGCGCTCGCGAAGGAAATGCAGCTGCCGGGATTCGGCGACGGCGCGCTGACCGACACGGAAGGCAACGCGTTCCCGCTCAACAGGCCCGAAGATTGGTACCTGCGCGCCGGCGCAAACATTGCATGGATGGGCAAAGAGCCGGTTCCGGATGCGATCGATGAAGATATCATCCTGTCCGGCGTCGAGCGCATCCGCCCGCTGCTTGAGAAGACATTAAAACCGGAAGAAATTGCGAAGGTGGCTTTCCTGCTCAGTCGCGGCGGGCGCTATCAGCCGGGAAAGGAAGCCTATGACGAAGAGAACCCGGAATGGATGCGCAACCAGATGAAGCCCATGCTCAACCTGTGGAATGAAAATGTCGGCGGCTCCAGGAACAGCCTGACGGGCAAGCGCAACCTCGGTTGCGGCACCTGGCGCGAACCGGCATTCGCGGACGGCACGCCGGTGCTCAAACTCTTTCCCAGGGCGGAATGGCCGCTGCAGCTGGTGAGCTACAAATCCGCGCTGCAGAATGCCTATTCGATCGGCGCCACACGGCTGCTGGCCGCTCACCCCGAGAATCCGGTGCTGATCCACCCGGACGACGCCAATCGCATCGGCGTCGGCATGGGAGACCTGGTGGAGATTACGACGCCCGGCGGCAGCCTCAAGGCACGCATCATGGTGCACGCCGGCATCACGCCCGGCGTGGCCGCCTTCGAACACGGATTCGGTCACCGGGAGCTGGGCGCGCGCGCGCACAAGATCGGCGATAAGCGCCAGCCGGAAAACAAGCGGCTCGCGGCTGGGGTGAATCTGAACGACATCGGCATGATCGACCCGACCAGGCCGGACAATGCTCCCTGGGTTGACGCCATTGCAGGAACTTCGGTGCGTAACGGCCTGCCGGCAAAAATCCGACGCGCATGACAGCACGGTCGGCGCATGCTTGTCATATCGCCGTGCCCGACATCGCCGGCGCGACAGGTCCTTGATCGCGTCCGTGCTGTTTCAGCATTTCGCGGAATGCCGGCTGCCGGTTCAGCAATGCCTCGACGGTGCCCGCATCCTGGACCTGGCCGTTCGCCATCAATACCACTTTGTCGAAGTGATGCAGGAGGCTCATACGATGAACGGAAGCGACGACGCAGGTGTCGTGTAAGGCCGCCGCAATACGTCCGAATACGGTTTCCTCGGTGATCGGGTCGAGCGCGCTGGTCGGCTCATCCATACCGTCGCAGCGACAAGGCCCCAGGTGATGCTCAGGCTGAACCGATCGGCAATGCACCACTTGGCCTCGACAGGGTAATGCTTTTCCGCGCCGGCACGAACGCCTTGCCGAGTTTGTCGTCCACCATGCGTCCTCCTCTGTCCTGCATGCGAAAGGACATGACCGTCGCGACATTGGCGAGGAAGTCCATCAACTTCGCCTGATGAATGTTGCGCAAGGACGATGAGCGCGGCGCAAGAATTACTGCGCCCTTCGCTGCTGACGGTGAACGCAAAGGGGCTGCGCGTGGTGAGGCGGGAACTGGCCCGTCAGGCGAGCAGGACGCCACGAAACGACACACCGACCAGGACGAAGAGGACGGACACCGCGGTGACCAGTCTTATCCTGCGTGCCATCACGGGCAGCGTCTCCGCACTGAGCTTCGGAATGATGCGAAATCGTGCATCCACTGCCATC
>JAKACN010000066.1 GCA_021821365.1 Pseudomonadota bacterium
AGGATCGTCAAAGGCGACAAGACATCGCATGGCGGCACGATCGCATGTGGCGCGACGCTGATCAGCGGGCAGGCGGTCAGGACGTGGTCAGCAGGATGAAATGCGGCAATATCACGTTGCGTGATCGTGATCTGGATGTTCATCGACCCAACCCCTCATCGGCAACAGGGAGTGGCCGCACATCCTGCCGATAGACCGTGCCCAGCCTGACATCGACGTGGTCGAGAAGGCATATGGCCAGGGAAGCCGCCATGCAAAGGGAACCGGCATGCGCCCGGCAACACTCATGAATATTTTTCCATGCGCGAGGCGCATCGCTGCTGCTCTGCTCAGGCTGCGGCATGCAACGGCAATCATGGGAAAGCACCGGTACTCTTACTCAGCATGATCGACCTATGACGCGGACTTCGGCTTCGGGCCCGGCACAACCAGTCAGCCCGGTCGCATCGGGCCCGTCGGCGCCGGCGAATGAGCGCGAGACGCACGCAACCAGGCAGCCAACGAGCTCGCCGCAGGCGGAATCGTCGAATCCCTCCCGAAAACGGCGCGTGCCTGCGCAGGAGCCGGCCAGGGCCAAGCGTTTGCGCGCAAGCCTTGCGGCCAACCGTACTGCGCGCTTTTTCTCCAATTACCGGTTTGCGCAGGGAATCGTTCTGCCGCCCGAACTGCGCCCTTCGCATGGCCGCGGGATGCGCGGCTCGACCACGCTTGGCTCCGTTCTCGCGCATGTGGTCGCCGGGCCTGAGCTCGATGCGCGCCTGATTCCCGAATTCGACCTGCGCGACGACCTGGGATATCGCTTTGCGGAAATAAGGAACGGGAGGACGACGGAAACCGCGTTGCTGGGCTACGCGGAAGATCGTCGTGAAATCGCCGTTGCGTATCGCGTCGAGTTCGATCCGAACGCGATCCGTTTCTCGCGGACCGATGCGTCGGAGTATGGCCGCGAGCTCGCGCGCAACATGGAACTGGCGGCCGATCAGGCAGGCATGGCGGGCGTGGTGCGGATCAACGGGAATGCACAGTTCATGCTCGTCGCCCGCAACGCGAGCACCGGCCGCATCGAAACCGTTCACGGGCTGGGACCGTATACCGACATCGCCCCGGCCGCTCGCGGGTTCATGACGCGCAGGGATCTTCGGCAGCAGGCGCAGGCATCGACTCCGTATCCCGATTTCGGCACCTACCTGTTTGCCACGCACAACCTGCGGCATGATCGCCTCGCCGGCAACGGGGATGAAAACGCGAGCGCCGGAAAGCGCAGCAAGGACGAGTGGGATCTGTATCGCTCCAGCATCAGCATCGAGTTGCTGGAGGAGCCCTACGCATATATCTACAGTGCAAAAAAACTCGGCGACCTCACGCGCGAATTGAAGCGGCGGGGTGTGCCCAACAGCCGCGTTCCGGAAAAAATCTCCGGCATCGGGCATATCTATGTGCCGGAAAGACATTCGATGCGCACGAACACGGCCTGGTTGCTCGGCCTGGCGCATCGGTCCAGGCCGGTCGTCATGGCAACGCCGCTGGAGGAGGCGACGCTGGTGCGTTTCCGCGCGCCGCCTGGGGGACGGTCGGTGGACACACATATGTCCGCCTTCTTGCGGGAGATCGTCGCGATGCTGCGCGATGGGTTTTTCACAGTCAGCGAGGACGAGCACGGAAAAACGATTTTCCATCCGACCGGGAAAGCGCGTACGGCAACCCTGGACCAGATGCTCACGCCGCCAGGAATGCCACGCGAAGAAGTGGAGGCGTTTCTTGCGCGCTACCGACTCTCCATCGCCCCTGACCGGCCGGCTGTGCACGAGCCCCGCAATGCATTCGATTTCGAGGAGTGGGCGGCGAATCTTCTTCTGCAGGACCTGGAAGACCAGGGGGAAGGATTTCCCCGTCTCGATCTCTGCGTCCGCGCGGGTGTGGCCATGCCGGCCGGTCTATTCCGGGAGATGCCGGAAAGACTGACCACGGAAGCGCCGCAAATGAAGGAGCGCCTGACGGCGATGCTTTGCAGGATGGTTGAAAGCGTCGGCGATGACACGAACGCCGCCGACGCCCTTCTCCATGCTTCCTCAGCCTTGCCGAAGATCGAAACGGAGGAAGGGCGCAACGCGCTGGTTGGCCTGATTTACGGAAAGGCGCTGTCATTGCGGAGCGCGCGGGAACGCAATCGCGTGCGGGCGATGCTAGCCGCGGATGTGGTGGCGACGGAGCTGCGGATGCCCGGAGACACCGGGTTTTCGCTGGCACGCCTTCTGTGCACGCTGCATGCGCCGCGGCCGGCGCATAGCGATGCTGCCGCGGGCGAACCCATGTTTCCGGTTGGCCGCATCACGCTCGCGGCCATTGTGCAGGCAACAGATCTGGCGCCGGATGCGGCGGAAAAGCCGCTCGGCATGCTGCGCTTCCTGCTGCAAACCGGGGAAGGGACTGAACCCAATCCGGACGCGCTGATCAGCCTGGCGCGGGAGCTGCCTTACTTCCGCAGCGAGGCGCTGCAGTCTGATGCGATGCGGCTGGCCGTGGACGCCGCGCGTCTGGTGCGCGATCCGGAGACGAAGCAAGACGCTCTCTTCTTCATCGGCCAGGCCATGGTCATCATCGAGGCACGCCGGCCGAATCCGGAGGCCCGCGCGCTGATCGAGGCACTGCATCAGGCCGGCATCCTGATCGATCCCGACCTGGTCGGTGCAGCCGCCGGCCCGATCGCACGGGCGCCGGACGATCACACCGAGAACCTGTCCTTCATCCGCACATTGATCGATTCCCTGCCTGGCGCAACGTTGCCGGAGAAGGCGCTGATACGGATAGCGGAAGCGCTACCCGAAGTGCGAACCGCGGAACGACTGGACCGTTTCCTTGCGATGCTGTTCGATGAAGCGGAAAGCATCGGCGTTCCCATGCAAGGCGACTTGTCGCGGGCAGTCTGCCTGAATCTGCTTCGGAAACAGGAAGACGACCACGAACGCACCCTGCACAGACTTGAACCGTTCGGGATCGCTCCTGGTCCGGCCTTGCTGGTCGATGTACTTCGAACGATCGACGCCCCGCAAGGCGAGCATGGCGGCTCGCTTTGCCGCCTCGCCATCGAGATCGTGAACAGAATTCCGGCGGACCAGCGGGCCGACGTAATGGGGGATGTGCTGTTCTGTTTCCAGTCCAGGCCATTCCTGCCTGAAAAGCTTGTGCTGCTGGACGTGGTTCTCGAACATATCGCCCTGTCCGCAAGCCCGCATGACGAAGCGATGTCGCTTGCACAGCAGGTCGTGAAGGCCCTGGACACCGCGCAGGATGACCTGATGACGCTTCCCGACGCGCCCGCCATCCTGCGCTCGGCCCGGAGTGCCATCCCGGAGTTGTTCGAATCCGATCCTGCCCTCGCGTTCGCGCGCCTGGAGCTTGCTGAAACGGACACGCAACGCGAGCAGATTCTTGATGGTTTGCTGGAAGAGCTTTCGCATTTCGAACACATATCGGCCGAAAGGATCGAGCGTGCGCTCGACATGGTCGTGGCAGCATGCGAGAGAATGGAAGACCGGGAACGGCGAACGGAAGCGCTGGAGAGATTCGCAGCAATCCTGGAGCGGGACAACATATCCGCCGAACCCTGGGCAATCAAGCAGGTGTTGTCGGCGATTCCTGCCATCCTCTCAAAGAAGGCCGAATTGTCCTTGCGCGGAATGAAAACAGTGATGACTTCGATCGAGAGAGTGGGCGGCCAGGAGGGAGTTATGTACTGGCCCGTGATGCACGACATCGGCACCCAGCTCGACTTGCCTCCCGGTGACAGAAGCATAGCGGACCTGCTGCGCGACGCTCGCGAGGAAATCGCGCGTCGGGAGGTTGCGGCAACGCGTTAGCCGCGAAACGCGATTTCCGCCGCAAGCGAACGGGGGCAGATCCTGGATTGCAGGAGACAGAGCCCCGTCTTGCAGCGCAGCATCTGGGTGATTGGGTTAGACGACCACACAGCAAGGGAAACATGCTGCTCCGCATACCGTCCGCCTCCAGCACCGCCATACACGCGCGCAAATTGCTTTCCTCCGTGCCGTCCCACAAAGGAGCACCCAACCATTCCTTCATTACGAGCCGTCCGGAGGAAGAACGCTGTCGGCGGCACCCGCAGGGGAAATCAATGCACCGATAGCCTGAAGCTGACGACGTTTCTCTTTCTCAAATTTTCCGTAGACAGAAAAATGATAATGCGCATAGATCGTTTTACCGCCGATGCGTTTCCATATCTTGAGGCCTTGCCCTTCTTCTGGAACTTTCGGCATCCACTTGAATGCTCCGGATTTCTGCATGTGTAACGCCACCGTGCCGGGTATAAATATATGGCGGGCAGCGCCATGAACGATCGCTTCGTTCAAACGGGAAAGATGTTCGTTGGACAGGTCTTCGACCATCAACCGACTTCTTCCGAAGGTTGGAACGTGTAGCAGTTCAGCAAAAGAAACAGGGTCCGCATGCTCTGGCCGAAAGCCGATTTTGGAAAACGTAGCATGGTACTTCCAACCGTCACCTTGCCCATATGCGGGCAGAAGAAACGGATGATGGATGCCATGCGCTCGCCAAAATAGACTGCCATCTTCCAGATATCTGAGTAACGAAAGAAAGATCTTGCTCTGTTCAATCGTTGGACTGAAATTGGCATCAAGCCCGATAAACAGATACATCGCCTTTTCGGGCGGAACGCCTTGATACGGCTTCTTCAAAAACGCTTGGTTAAGCGCCTTGTTCGGGTGTTTGAGATACATAAGCGCTCCTTCCAATCGAAACGTGCTCGCGATTCGTTTGATTGGAATCATCGCAAACGCATCCTGGACAGCCTTGATGCCTGTCAGCGAACGTTGTCATGCACACGATCGGTTGTGCCCAGAAAGTTGACGACGTCAGAGCCTGCGCTCACGCTCCTGCTGAATTGCGGAACATGACTCCTTGCCACATTCCTACAGGAACGACGTGCGAAAAGTACTTCCACTACAGCGGATCGAGCAAGCGCGGTCCCGGGCCATCGTCGGACAGCGCATCCAGCGGGTTGCGCAGCCTGCACTTTTCCAATGACAGGCATCCGCATCCGATGCACTCGCCGAGCTGGTCGCGCAATCGCGTGAGCTTGTCGATGCGATCGTCCAGGTCCTGTTTCCATGCAGCCGACAGCCTGTTCCAGTCCTTCGCCGTGGGCGTTCTTCCATCCGGGAGGGCATCGAGCGCGGCGGCAATCGATGCCAGCGGAACGCCAATGCGCTGCGCGACCTTGATCACCGCGATGCGTCGCAGTACATCGCGGGAGTAGCGTCGCTGATTGCCTGCATTGCGGCGGCTGCCGATCAGGCCCTTCGATTCATAGAAATGGATGGTGGATACCGGCAGCCCGCTGCGGGCAGCGACTTCTCCGACCGTCAATTCGACCAAGCGCTGACTCGGATCGCGCAATATCATGGAACCTCCTTGACCTCAACTTAACTTGAGGTTCTACACTGCTTCGCATCGCGCTGCAAGTATTGGCATCACGCCGCATTGCCATGCGATCAGGGCACGCCGGTCCGGCATGCATGTTCAATCACTTTGGAGGATGCAACAAGATGAACAAGGTCTTTTCCGCTGCACAGAACGGTCATGTGTACCGCATCGACAAGTTTCATGTACCGGAGCACGCTCGCGCCGAGTTTCTGAAGCGCGCCAGGGCAACCCACGATCTGTTGAGGAAGCAGCCGGGTTTCGTGCGGGAGCTCCTGCTGGAGCAGGTCGGCGGCCCGGGGGAATTCAACATCGTGACACTCGTCGAGTGGGAAAGCGACAAGGCGATCGAACAGGCAAAAGAGAAGGTCACCGCCATGCACATGCAGATCAATTTCGATCCCCAGGAGCTACGGGCCCGGCTTGGCATTCGCACGGACCTCGGGAACTATCGTCTGCTCGATGCATGATTCGCGGCTTGAGCGGCGGCGCCATCGACGATCGCGATTGACGGGAGCGCGAGAAAGCACGCTCCGCGAGCGCCGCTGATTTGCCGGGAACCGCCGCCGCTTTTTTGTCACTCACAGAATTCACTGCCACGCGCAAGTCATTCCAATGTCATCCGCCACATGTAAGACAAAACGAATCGTCTAAAGCAATAATCCCAGGCTTATTGCGCGGGGCCGGGGAATTTTCGAACCGACAAAGAACAACATGAATGTAAACCTCCCACCCACAACTTCTGCAATTGGATTGCCGAATCCAACAGGGCGCCAACCACAGACGACTACCGGAAGCGGAACGACTTCCCTGCCGGCCTCCACGCCGACAGGGCAGAACCCGGCATGGGGAAAGAAACCCATTAGTGTCAAATTCAATATCCCCGGAGCCGGAATGACCCGACCCTTGGCCGACTGGAACGACGTTCAGCGTCAGCGCGCGGCCGCGGACAGCGACTCCATCAGGGGCGGACGGCCGGTAAGCATCAATGAGTACATGAAAATCGTCAGGGCTGGCAGGCAATTCATCGACAGAGCCATGCAGAACAGCAAGCGACACTGCCTCCACGCGGTGGATTTGCGTGAAGCTGCCTACCAGAGAGTGCAGAAACCGTGGGGCGGCTTTACCGTGGACGCGCACACCGGGACACCGATCCCCGAGAACTACAAAGGCGATACCTACGCCGTCACGGCACGGCTCCCGGACATGTCGCAGGTGACGGTGCCGATCAATGCGGACAGGAAGGCGTTCGATACGGCATACAACCAGGCAATCAAGACCTACGAGCGCGTGCTGGATAGCGAAGGCGGTCATCTTGGCATCTTTCACAACCAGGACACGCAACGCATCGAGTTCGACCCGGTATACCATATCGAGGACGTTGCCACCACCGAAGCCGTGGGCGCCTATACGCATGCCGTCGGCGGGGCATACCACTTCGGCAGCGGTTACGGTCACTGGATGCCGCACGTTGTCGACGAGGGACTCACGCAATGGGTAAGAGATATGGCCAAGCGCGCATGAGGCAACGCCTCGCCGCACATAAGCATTCCTGCCTCGCGTGACGTTCCCTGCCGCGCCGGATTGAATGGAATGGCCCGGAACATGCCCGCCGAATGGCAACATGCACGAACGGACACCTTCATTATCGACCAGTACCGTTATACTTCCCACAGCCCATTCTTCTCGAATAGAGGGACGCGCGGGTCGGGCCAGGCTTGCATTGGCCAGATCGCAAGTGACGGCGGCCTACCTCGAATATGGGATGTCGCAGCGCTCGCCGGATGATAAGTTCCAGTTCGAACGGCGGAGCGAATCGACAGCGCCGGCCTTGCATGCCGGCTTCCTGGTCATTCAAACAAGAAAGCAGCGGGATCTCGCTGCACCACCGCGCGTGACGCTCATCACAAAGGGAGGAAAATGAGCGAGCAAACAAAGAAAGTCCGCTTCCTGGTCAGGCTCGTGCCGGCGCTCATCCTGATCAGCCTCGTCGCATGGTGCACGACCAACAACCGCGCACGCCAGACCTATACCCCCGTGTTGGTCGAGGTCAAGGAACTGTTCCTGACGACCGGGCAAATCGACAGTTCGTCCAATGCGGTGGACCTTGCCGCCGTCGCCAAGCGCATCGGCGAACCGGGCATGAACGACGTCTTGTACGAAGCGGCGTCGAGCGCGTCGCTGGATACCCTCAAGTGGCTGGTCGAGCACGGCGCCGATCCGAAGAACATCGGCGCACTGCATGACCTCACGCTGCTGCAAAAGGCGGCAAAGGCGCCGCGCTACGAGCGATTCGACTACTTTCTCGGCTTCGGTTTGGACCCGCTTCAGCGCACGAGCGACGGCATGACATTGCTGCACATCGCCGCGCAGGCCGGCATGGACCAGCGCTGCCTGGAGCTTCTCGTCTCCAAGGGCCTGCGCATTTCCGATGCCGACTCCCTCGGCAGGCAGGCGATCCATGTCGCATCCGTCAAATCGATCCCGGTGCTGATCGCGGCCGGCGCCGACATCGATGCGAAAGACAGCAAGGGCCGCACCGCGCTGCACTATGCCGCCAGGGAGGGCAGGAACGATATCGTCACCGAACTGCTGCATTATTCCGCGTCGGTCTTCGTCCAGGACGAGCACGGGCGAACCCCGCTGCATCTCGCCGCCATGAAACTCAGCTACGACACGGAAAAGGTCATCGACGCTCTCCTCGCCGCAGGCGCGCCGACGACCGCGCGCGACCAGGACGGCATGACGCCGCGGGATCTGGCCGTCGAAGCCCGCGAAAACAGCCGCTACAGTTCTCGCGGTTCGATCATCGACAAGCTGTAGGTCGGCCATGCCGGGCGTGCGCCGCCCGGCGAATGTCAATATCGGTTATATCTTCTTCTCGGAACGGGAACGTCCGGCCTGCCGTCGGACGGCACTGCATTGAAGTGGTATTCCAGCGCCTTGATATCTTCCGCTGACAGCGCATCGCGGAAACTCTCCCGCAGGAACTTGTACACCGTCTTCTCGAACGTCCTGCAGTCGCCTTCCTGTTGCGGCGGTTCCTGATAGACCTCGTCCGCCTGGTCGCGGCGATTCGCGTAGCGGTCGTAGCGTTGTTCCGCCTGCCGCGCGCGCTCGCGCTTCATCGGGGCTTCACAGTTGAGGCGAAGTGCAGCGGCAAGACGATTGTCGATCTGATAGCACTGGTTTCTCCGCGTCGTGAGACGCATGCACGACTGCGCCACCTTCCTGTCGTTTTCGCGGGCCTCCAGCATGGAGAAGGCGGTGCTGTCGCGCGCCTCGGCCGCCTGCTGTCCGTGCGCCGCGCACGGCTGGTCGGAATATGTCACGACGCCGGCGGCATCGGTGCATTTGTTGATGCCTGCGGAGGCAGTGGACGGGTTCAGGATGAGAACGAAAACAGCAAGGCTGCCGCATGCGATAAAGCGCATTTGCCCTCCATGGGAATTATTGTTTTGTTTTTGACTGTGCCGGCTGGCCTGCAATGACGAGACAAAGCGGAACCCGGTCTTGCGTGCCGCGGCGACGCTTGCATTGTAAGCAATTGGGCGCGCGCGGACCAGCAGTCTGCAGATTCCCGACGGCGACGCCTCCGCTTCATGCCGGCTCGGTTACGCCCCACGCTGTCAATGCGATACGTACGTGGTGCTACGTACCGCCCTGTACGTAGTTGCACGCTTGCCCATCGCACCGTCACGCCGAATACTCTCAGCCAGCGCAGCCGCGCGTGCTGAGCATTTCAATCAACGCAACAACCGGGGAGGATGGAAATGAGATTATTCAAGGCGTTAGGATTCACCCTGCTGATGCTTGCCGCCGGCGTCGCGGCAGCGGCCGAGCGCGGATCCGCCGAGGAAGCGGTGGCCATGGTGAAGAAGGCCGTCGCTTACATGAAGGAAGCCGGCAAGGACAAGGCCTTCACGGAATTCGGCAATCCGTCCAATACGCAGTTCCATGACCGAGATCTCTACATCTTCGTATACGACATGAACGGCATCAACGTCGCCCATGGCAACAATCCGAAGATGATCGGCAAGAATCTGCTTGAGATGAAGGACAACGACGGAAAGTTCATCATCAAGGGCTTCATCGACGTCACGAAAACCAAGGGCAAGGGCTGGGTCGACTACAAGTGGCCCAACCCCGTCACCAAGGCGGTCGAATCGAAGTCGAGCTACGTCGAGAAGGTGGATAACCTGATCGTCGGTGCGGGGATTTACAAATAACGGGACCGCCGCAACAGGCGTGCCGGCGTGGATCGGATGCGGTCCACGCAACTCTTGCATGACGGCGCCCCCGGCACGGCGCCAAACTGCCCCGCTCTTGTCAAACGCCAGCTAAAACGGCTGCACCCCGCGCCGGGGAATCTGCGCCGACATCACGATAGATGTGCGCGTCTCGCCGTACTTGTTGATACTCGCGAGGAACTGTTCCAGGTCGGCCATGTCTTTCGCGACCACGGTAAGCAGGCTGGAATCGGCGCCGGTCACGTGCAGGCATTCGAGCACCTGCGGCTTCGCTCGCAGCACCGCGATGAACTTGTCCTTGTAGGGATGCTGGGTAGTGATGGCGACCACTGCCTTGATGCCATAGCCCAGCGCTTCCGGCGCGACGTCGGCGTGATAGCCGCGGATGATGCCGGCCTCTTCCATTTTCCTGATGCGTTCGGCGGTAGCGGGCACCGACAGGCCGGCGATGTCGGCGAGGGTTTTCAGCGAGGCGCGGGCGTCTTCCTGCAAGGCGTCAAGGATGCGCCAGGATTTCTCATCCACAGGGCTCATGGCCGTTTCTCCTTGGATTTTCAGGTGATCCGCCAATTTTGCCTGAAAAACCGCATTCCTCGTCGTCATCCTGCCGGATAGACTTTTCGGCATGAACACCTCGCTCATTTTCCTGTTCTTCAAGTCGGCACTGATCGGCCTGTCGATTGCCGCGCCTGTCGGGCCCATCGGGCTGTTGTGCATCCAGCGCACGCTGGACTACGGCCCGCGCGTCGGACTGGCGACCGGCCTCGGTGCGGCGACGGCAGATGCCACGTACGGTGCAATCGGCGCATTCGGCGTGACCGCGCTGATCACGCTGCTGACCGGCGCGCGCCCGCTGCTCGCGGTGGGCGGCGCATTGTTCCTGCTGTGGCTGGCATGGAGCGCATGGCATGGCGCGGGACCGAGACAGGTTGCCGCGGTCGAAGGCGGGGTACAGGGATGGCATGCCTTCGGCGGAACCTTCCTGCTGACGATGTCGAACCCCGCCACCATCCTTTCGTTCATCGCGGTGTTTTCGTCGCTGGCCGGCAGCATGTCGACCGCTTCTCCGGCGTGGATGATCGCCGGCGTATTTTTCGGTTCGGCAGCATGGTGGTTCGTGCTGGTGGGGATGGTGGGACGCGCGCGCGAGCGCCTGCAGGCGGCGCACTTGCGCTGGATCCGCCGAGGATCGGCGTTGCTGCTCGCGGGGTTTGCGGCTTACCAGCTGATGTCGCTGGCCCGTGCTTGACGGCGCAGTGAATGAGGCCGGAATCGATGAAGCTTCACATCGATTCCGGCCTCGGGCCAGCACGGTCAGGCAATTCAGCCCAGGGTCTTGAGATCGGCGTCGACCTTATCCAGTGCCTCGTCGGTGATGAGGCCGCCGGAAAAACTGGCCACCACCTTGAGCGGAAAGCCACGGCCCATGGCAATTTGCGGGTGGGTCGAGATGCCGGGAAGGTGCTTCTCGAGGACATCCTTGCTGGCGTCGTTGTCGAGCAAATCACCGAGCGTGGAGTTGATGGAAAGGGACGACATGGATGGTTTCTCCTGGAAATATGTGCAGCGCCGCGGCGCGATCGGGTTAATGTACGACAAGAAGATCATATTGGAGTCGCGCTCGAATTGATACCCAGTCGAGGCTTCCCTCTAAATTGGGAGCGCTCGCGGGTTTGGCGACCGGTTGGGCTGCCGGCCGCGGCCGGGATTCACGCCGCGCGAGTTTTCAGCGCCCCGGCCGTTCGAAGCCCTTTCTCGCACGCTCGACCCTGGCCCGGATCACGCAATCCTCGGCGTGATCGTTGATCAGGCCCATTGCCTGCATGAAGGCATACATCGTGGTGGGCCCGACAAATTTCCAGCCCAGCTTTTTCAGGTCCTTCGACAGCGCCACCGATGCCGCGGACACGGAGGCCGTCTGCGGTTCCGCAAGCTGCGTGGCGTCCGGTTCGTAACGCCAGAGGAAGGCCGCCAGCGAGCCCTCGCGCTCGACGAGTTCCCGGGCGCGGGCGGCATTGTTGATGACTGCTTCGATCTTGCCGCGATGGCGGACGATACCCTCGTCCTTGAGCAGGCGCTCGACGTCGCGCTGGGTGAAGCGCGCAACCCTGTTGAAATCGAAGTCGTGGAACGCCGCGCGAAAGTTGGCGCGCTTGGCGAGGATCGTCCGCCAGCTCAGGCCGGACTGAAAACCTTCCAGGCTCAATTTTTCGAACAGGCGACGGTCGTCGTCGACGGGGTAGCCCCATTCCGTATCGTGATAGGCGAGGAACTCCGGTGCGCTGGCGCACCAGCGGCAGCGCGATTTGCCGTCGGGGCCTGCGATTGTCATGGTCATGTGCCCTCCTTCTTGTGAAAATTGGCGCGGTCGCGAACAAATGGATGCGGCCCGCTTCTAGCCGGCGACCGGCCCCCTCAGTTGATAGCCACTCTTCTCGCGCCGCCTGGCGATCGCGTGAATCATGGCGAGACCGGCTTCGAACGAGTCGACGTGCGTGATCCTCCGCCCACGGAGGTTGTTGTGCCTGCCGGCCCAGGAGCGCGTCACGCTCCATTGGTCGAACAGGTCGCGGTCGAGGGCGATGCTGTAGGTGCGGCTTTCCGACGCCAGATCGAGGCGGACGGGCTGGGGAAGGGAGCGCGTGACTGCGTCCGTCGGGTCAATCATGTCTTCGGCTTTGCGGCGTGAGGTTCGGTGTGATGCGTTGCAGGCGTTCATTTTACGCAATCTCCGTCCGTTGCGGTGCCAGGAAAACAGCCTCGTGCGCTGCCGTCTCGCATCCATCGACGACGCAATGCATCGAACCTGTTTGAAGCTGCGCGAGGCTGATTGAGGCTGCAAGAAGCCGCAATATATCGGATCGTTCGATAGCACATGGTGCCGCTCCGGAAAGGTCCTGCCTGCACAACATATTGCCGGTGCGGGATGCACTCGTCATCTTAAGTTAGCTCAACGTACCTGGCGCACGATCTCTCACCATAGAGGCGGCTGCATTGATTCAAGCGCCACAGGTCGATGCCGTTCCGGCATCGGATTCAACACACAACATGAAGAGGTATCTCATGAAATCCAGAAGAGTTCTTGGAGCCATGCTTGCGCTATGCGGTATTGTCGGCGGCTATGCTTATGCGAACGATACGCTCGACGCGAGGGAATTCTCCGCGACCCTGTCCGGGTTCAACGAAGTCCCATTGGCAATCCTGTCGCCCGGCAGCGGCGGTCTCCAGTTGAGCATCGATCGCGCCTCCGGCACGATCAATTACACGCTGTCCTACTCGGGGCTGACCTCGCCGGCCACGCAAGCGCACATTCATTTCGGGAAAAGACATACCGCCGGCGGCGATATAGCATTTCTTTGCTCGAACCTCGCAGGGGCTCCGGCGGGAACGCCGGCCTGCCCGCCGGACGGGGGAACAGTGACCGGCACGATCACGGCAGGCCAGGTCCTGGGGCAAGCCGCGCAGAATTTCCCCGCCGGCGACTTCAACGCACTCGTTGCGGCGATCGTTTCCGACGCTGCCTATGCCAATGTGCATTCCACCCAGTTCCCCGCGGGTGAAATTCGCGGGCAGATCCACCGCGCAGGACGCCGTGCTCAGTAGCAGGTGCATCGTGCGTCCGGCGTGCGGGCATTTTGCATGAGTCGCCATACATCCGCGCAACTCTGCCGTATCCGCAAAGCGCAAGGCATGCCCCGGCTACCGTGATGTCGCGTCTGGCCGGGCCGCTTCTTTCCGACAAGTATTGCGCTGGCGCACAAGCGAGGCGTGGACTGCGGTCCGCGCCATTCGCGTATCCCCCGGTAGAGCAGCATCAAACCCCTTCCCGTTCCTCGTCGCACAATAACGAATGCGCGGAGAGCAGGCAAGCCGCGCTCACATCTCAACGGCCACACGGAGGTTCATCATGGACCAGGCAAACAGGGAGTTCATCCAGGGCATCATCGACAACGGCAGGGACCTGACACTGGCGACGATCAGGTCGGACGGTTATCCGCAGGCGACCACGGTCAGTTATGCCAACGACGGCATGACAATCTATGTGACGATCGGCAAGGAAAGCCAGAAGGCGCACAACATCCGCTATTGCGAGAAGGTGTCGCTGACCATCAACGCCGAATACACGGACTGGAATCACATCAAGGGATTATCCATGGGCGCCACCGCGCGGATCCTGGAAAAGCCGGATGAGATCGAGCGCGCATCGACGTGCATGTTCAAGCGTTTTCCGCAGATGGCCGAGTGGTCGCAAGAGAACGACACGTCGGATCTCGTGATGCTGGAAATCATGCCGAAGGTGATCTCGGTGCTCGATTATGAAAAGGGCTTCGGACACACCGAGTTGGTGACGATGTGATGCTGGCGCATGCGCCAGCATCATCATAAGAGCAGGGAGGCTGTGCCGGCTCACCGGCTACCGATCGATATCGTGCAAGCCGATCGGCCGGCCAGGATCACTGGCTTCCGCGACGCGACGCTTTCCATTTCGCCGTGCGGGTCCGGATATAACGGTCGACCTCGGCAGCGGTGTTCAACGGCGGCATCGTATGATGACTGCCACCCGCGTCATCCGGAACGGGCAAGCGCGACACCAGTTCTGCGTGGGTCAACTCCAGGTGCGAAGGATGACCGGCGGCTGGCGCCTGTCCTTCGGCCTGCGGCGGCTGGACACCCTCAAGCGGATCGTCGGTGCGCGGCCCGGTACGCGTCAGCACGGCGCCCAGATCGCAGGCGGCGGCATCGCGCCGCGTCAACGGCGGGACATCGAAACGCACTTCGACCGTCTTGAGGATGGACGTATGGTCGAGCGGCGTCTGGTCCGGAGCCACGCGAAACACCGTCCCGGCTTCGATCAGTGGCGACACCAGGATGGCCGGCACGCGCACGCCGAATCGCTTGAAGTCGAAGCCGAATTCGCCGTTCGTCGTATCGTCCGGCGGAGTCGCGGTCCATGGTGGCGGCACGTGATCGTAACAGCCGCCACACTCATCGTACGTGACGATCAGCAGCGTCTTGCTCCAGTTGGGGCCATTGCGCAGCGCGTAATAGACGTCGTAAATCAACTGCTCGCCGAGCGCGACATTGCCGGCGGGATGCTGGCTGTTGCCGCTCTCGCCCCAACTTGGTTCGAGGAAGGTGTAAGGCGGCAGGGTCCCGGCCTGCGCTGCAGCCTGGAAGTCGGTGAACACGCCGAAATGCGCGTCCGGCGCATTGAGCGTGTCGGGAAAGTTGTGGCGCGTCAGCGGGTCCTTGTCGTAACCGTAGATGCGCCAGTCGAGCCCGCGGTTGCTCAATGCGCCGAAAATGCTCGGCGCGGTGTACGACTTCGTCTTGTCGTCCATGAAGCCTTGCGATGTTGCCGCGTTCGCGAAAGCACGGTTCGGCAGCGTCTCGGTCGGTGCGGAGGCAAACCATTGATCGCACACCGCGTAGCCGCGGGCCAGGCCCGAGAGCACCGGCAGCGCTTCCGGCGCGAACGCACCCATGATCATGCAGGGGCTGGTGCCGGGCAGGATGGTCCAGTTTTTTTCCTTCGATTCCCAGCCCAGCGTGTAGGCGTAATCCTTGACGAATCCGAGGTTTGACTGGCCCGTCGGCGGCGCCGCCGCCGGTGCGTCGATATTGCCGAACAGCTGGCTGTTGGTCGCGTGATAGCCCTCGCCCGGATCGGCGCCCGGCATGAAATAGGCGTTCGGACTATCCGGCGTGATCCGGAACACCTGAACTGTTCGCCCATCCGAATCCGGATTTGCCTCGTTGCCCGTCAGGCCGTCGAACGGCTGTCCGCGCGGCGGCTTGTTGCCGGCCTTGTCGTACAGGAAGCCGAGCATGTGGTCGAACGAGCGGTTTTCGAGCATCAGCACGACGATGTGATCGATGCTTGCCAGAGAAGTTTTCATAGTGGGTCCCTTGGGTAAGTCGTCTCGATCATGCGTCACTGGTTCCGGCGCAGTGCCTTGACGAATTTCCGGGCGGCCGGCGGCGTGTGGGATTTCTGCGCCTCCTGCCATTGCATCCACTGCAGGAGCGATATGGAAAGCTGGAGCGAATAGTCGAGCGCGATCCAGTTCGTCTGCGCCGGATTGGGATACGCCGGCACGCCGTTGCCCATGACATTGATGTCGCCGTCCGGCGTCTTCACCGTTGTGTTGAACGATGCTCCGGCCATGACATTGGCGAAATAGAGCGAATCGATCGCCGGGAACGACACGCCGTTGTTTTCAGTGGCAACGACGCCGGTACGATCGAGACCCAATGCGGTCTGCTTCACGATGGGCGCCACCGACTGCTTGGTGATCGACGAGAACTGGGACAGCAGCGGCGGCGTGACGAGATTGACATCCGGGACCGAGGCCGTTCCGTGGCAGGACATGCAGGAGCTGTTCGCGTTGTCCGCAGGGCCGTTAAGGCGCTGGTTGGAGCCCAGATGCCCCATGCGTTGCATCATGCCCGTGCCGCCATGCGAATTCAGTTCGTCGACGACATCCCAGAAAATCACCTCTTCCTTGAAACCGTTCTTGCGCGGATTGGGCGGATAGTTATAGGCGAGCTGGCCGGACGGCGGAGTGTCGTTGCCCCACATCAGGCCGAGCAGGCTCAACCTGTGCCACGGGTCCTTGACGCCGGCCTTGCGCAGGCCGTCCGCGACGAAGGTGCCGTAGACCCAGCCGGTGTGTTTCGCGCGGCTGTCACGGACCGCAATGTCGAACTGCAGCAGCTTGACGTCGTTCCATTTGGCGTAGTTGCGCGGGCATTGCTGGCTCTGCTCCGCCAGCGTGCATTGCGAACCGCTCTTCGACACGCACCCGCAGAACGAGGGATCGGAGATATTTGCATTCCAGGCCGGCATGTTCTTCAGCACCGGCAACTGGTCGAGCGTCGCGGTATTGAACAAGGGCTTGGCGATGACCGCGCCGTCATGAAATGCGATGTTCGCGGTTGGCACCCTGGCTGTCCCATCCTTCTGCCAGACGGTGCCGAGCGTGTACGCCGCGGTCGCATTGTAGATGCCGACCGCCCACATGGTCGTGCTCGCGGTGCCGGTTCCCGATTTGATGGAGAAGGTGACCGGCGCTTCGCGCGTCAGGCCGTGAATGAATTCGCGGCCGCTCAACGCATCATAGGTCTGGAACGGCATGTGATACCAGGGACGCGCCGGATTCCGGCACACGTCGAAATCGGTTTGCCCAGGCTGATTGATGTTGCCCGCCAGCGCGTACTCGAAGACGAGGTTCGCATATTCCTGCGCCAGCTTGGTCTTCTTGTCCTGGCTGGTCGCCGGGTCGAACATGGCATCGAACTTCGCCGCGCGCCAGGGCTGGTTCGCCTTGTCGTCGACCGGCTGCCGCGGATAGTCGTCCGACAATTTGAAGACGGAACCGGAATAGGCTTCCGTCGGCGCATCGCTGATGTCCTGTCCCTTCCACATCTCGGCAAATTTCGGATTGATGTCCTGCCAGTAGGAGGGATAGGTGCCGGTGCACGTATCGACCGGCGTGTACGGCCTGGCGCCCTCCGCCTTTGCATTGCCTGCGGCATGCGCGTGGCCAATGGCGACTGTCGAGACCACTGCAAGGATGAATGTTCGGATGTTTTTCATTGTCGTTGTTATGTAAATGGGAAGGTTTCGGATACGCGATTGATGATTTCCTTCGGCGAAATCGAAGGGCACTGCTGCTGCGAGAATCGGTCCGAAGCCTGGTCAGCCGGACAGGAACAGCGGAATACGGCGCGGCTTGTGACCGCTACGCTCCGCGATGAAGGGAACGATGTGGATGGCAACACACGGATCTCCCCGGCAGGGTTGTCGAGTCGACGATCGGCAAGTTGCCGACACATCGCTCGCGCCCGGATTTCTTGATCTGGATCAAGTGTTGCGGATGCTCGCATGGGCATCCGGAGGCTTCAACCTGTCAAGGTTGACAGGAAGGAAAGAGTCTTTTTTCTGAAATGCGACGGAACAGGAAGGTCCGCCGCGCCCGGAGTGCTACGCAAGCATCGGTGCGGACAAGGACTTCGAAAGACGCTGCCGCAGGCAGAGCCACGCACGCCGCCATGTTTCGACGGCGCGTGCTCAATGAGGGAATGGTCGACCGGGGCCTTTAACAGGTCAACCCGGGTCGACTTTCAGTGCAATCGGTTACGAACGTAGTCTTCGATGTCGCGCGTGTCGCGCCAGGAAATGTCTTTCGCCACTTCATCCTCGACCAGGCGCTGGGTTGCCTTGCTCAGGTTCTTGCGCATCATGCCAAGAAACTTCGGATAGGCGATCAGGCATAGCTTGTCATAGCGATGCTCCATGCCGGCCTGGTCGAGGAAGTCGCTGACTTCTTTCGAAAAAAGATCGGTTTCGTGTTCGATCGCTTCGACGCGTGGCTGGTAGGTATCGCCTTCGCCGTGGGAGCCTTCCGGGGTGGCGAAGAAGCGGGAACGCCTGTCATTCTCGATCTGCTGGGTACTGGCACGGCCAGCCGGGTTGGCGAAGTCGTATACCTCCTGCAGATGGTCTTCTTGTCCGTGCACTTCAAAAATGCGCGCGCGGCTGCTGTCGGCGGCAACAATCCAGGTAGTTTGCATGAACCTCTCCTAGGGAAACGGTGTTCTGTTCGACAAGGGAACCGTTCCGTTTGTTCGATCGTCTTTCGGGTGCGGGGAGAATGCGGGCGCATGCAGGAACGGCAATGAAACGTACAGGCGAAAGGCAAAGAAAAAGGGGCCACGCTCCAAGAACGTGACCCCTTTGTGCATCTGGTGCGGCTGGCAGGAATCGAACCCACGACCCCTTGGTTCGTAGCCAAGTACTCTATCCAGCTGAGCTACAGCCGCGAGGGGCGCAAGTGTACCACGGCCGCCGGTTTTGTGGAACTTTTTCCGGCGGCATGCAATGCGCCGTCGCCCACCCGTCCGGGCGCATCACCCGCGCATTGCCGCTTTTGCGCGCCCGCCAACGCAGCTCATTCATACGGCCACTGGTGGTGCTGTTGCGCCCAGGTCTTTGCCTTTGCGATAGCGATCCGGATTGCCGTCCCCTCCTCCATGCCCTCCGCGAGCAAGGCGTTGGCGATGTCGATCGCCTTGCGCCGCACGTGATCCGGCAGGTGATTCATCGATCTTGGGTAATAGTCTTCTGACCAGGGCATTTCATCCTCCCGATGTGCAGCACCATGCGCGTGCCCTCGCAAAGGGTAGCGTTCCTCCATGAACACCGGAATGATCCAGGACAAGATGCCGGCCGTGTGCATGCATGGACACGGCATTGCTCTTTCACTAACGGAAAATCTGGTCCACGCGTTTTCCGGCAGTTGCCGCCCTACGTCAGCCATCCCTCCAGTCCGGCCTTTGTTTGCGCTAGGTGCTGGTTTCGCGCCCTATTCCGTGTTTCCATTCATGCAGGCAACACACGCATGAAGGCAGGCAATGGCAAGCATCCTGATCGTCTATTCAACCGTCGACGGCCACACACTGAAGATCTGCGAGCGGCTGCAGCAGGTAATCGCGCAGCAGGGTCACGAGGCGACGCTGGCTTCGGTCGATGGCAAACCGGACAACGGCTTGGCGCGATTCGACAGGATAGTCATCGGCGCGAGCATCCGCTACGGAAAGCATCGTCCACAGGTCTACGACTTCATCGAGCGGAACCGGCACGTGCTGGAGAGCAGGCCGAGCGCATTTTTTACGGTCAATGTGGTGGCGCGCAAGCCGGAAAAGAACCGGCCCGACACCAATCCGTATCTCCGGCAATTCAGGAAAATCACGACCTGGCGGCCGACGGAATTCGGCGTATTCGCCGGCAAGATCAACTATCCCATCTACCGCTTCGGCGACCGCCAGATCATCCGGCTGATCATGTGGCTGACGAGTGGGCCGACCGATCCGCGCGCGGTGGCCGAGTTCACGGACTGGGACGCCGTAGAAGCCTTCGGTCGCCGTATCTGCGCCATGTGAGCTGCCCCCGGCGCAACGCACAAACACCATGCAGCCAATATGGTTAATTTGACCTAGGTCAAGGAAATGCCGTTCGGCAATTCCTATCCTTGCACAATGCCATGCCCTGCCCTTCTCCGCACCCTTCCAGGGACTGACCGGAACGGCACGGCACAACATCAATAAATAAAAAGCTAGCGCTCTACGCAATCGTCAGCGAACGCCGCCCGGCACCCGGGCGGTATCCGTGAGTTGGGGGACAGGGAGTCGCGTGCGGTATCCGGCGGCGAAGAACGCGTCCGCATCACACGGGGGGAAGAGTATGGGTTTGCGCATCGCCAACATGAAAATCTGGGTGCAGCTGTTACTGACTATCGGTATGGCGCTGCTGATCGTCTGGTCCGGCGTGATTGCATGGCAAGACCACGTGTATCGCGAGGCCGCGATCGAACAGGCGACCGATTTCTCCCGCAGCATGTACGACATGACCATGGCCGGACTGACCGGCATGATGGTCACCGGCACGGTCGGCCAGCGCGAGGTATTCCTCGACCAGATCACGCAGCTCGGCACGCTGCGCGACGTGCGCGTGATCCGCGGCGAGGCGATCAACAAGCTGTTCCCGCCCAGCGGCAAGGATCTCGCCAATCCCGACGAACTCGAACGCCAGGTCCTGCAAAGCGGGAAGGAAATCGTGCGCGTCGAATCCGACGGCAAGGGGGAATACCTAAGGGCGGTGCGCCCCGCCGTAGCGAAAAAGAATGCGCTCGGCAAGGATTGCACGCTCTGCCACCAGGTACAGGAAAACACGGTGCTGGGCGTGGTCAGCATGAAAGTCTCGCTCGACCAGGCCAACGCCGGCATCGCGCGCCAGCGCACGAAGTCAATCCTGGCGGCGCTGATCACCTGCATTCCGGTGCTGCTCCTGATCTACCCGTTCATCCGCAAGGTCGTGACGCTGCCGCTGGAAAAAGGCGTGAAGGCGGCGCGCGCCATCTCCACCGGCGACCTGACGCAACGCATCGAAGTGTGTTCCAGCAACGAGATCGGCACGCTGCTGCTGGCGCTCAAGGACATGAACGAGAGCCTGGTGCGCATGGTGCGCGAGGTGCGCCAGGGCAGCGACGCGATCTACAGCGCGTCGAGCGATATCGCGAACGGCAACACGGATCTGTCTGCCCGCACGGAAAAGCAGGCTGGTTCCCTGGAAACAACGGCGTCGTCGATGGAAGAAATTACCGGCACCGTCAAGCAGAATGCCGACAATGCCCAGCAAGCCAGCGCGCTGGCGGCAAGTGCGTCCGACGTTGCCGCCAAGGGCGGCGCGGCCGTGGCGCGCGTGGTCGAGACCATGGAATCGATCAACGAATCGTCCCGGAAGATTTTCGACATCATCAGCGTGATCGACAGCATCGCCTTCCAGACCAATATCCTGGCGCTGAATGCGGCCGTCGAAGCGGCGCGCGCCGGCGAACAGGGCAAGGGCTTCGCGGTGGTGGCGACGGAAGTGCGCAGCCTGGCGCAGCGTTCCGCGGCGGCGGCCAAGGAGATCAAGACGCTGATCGGCGCCTCGGTCGACCAGGTGCGGGCCGGCACGACGCTGGTGCACGAGGCTGGTGCAACGATGCGCGACATGGTGGACAGCATCAGGCACGTCACCGCCATCATGAGCGACATTGCGACGGCCAGCGCGGAGCAGACCGCGGGCATCGAACAGGTCAACCTGGCGATCATCGAGATGGACAGCGCCACCCAGCAGAACGCGGCGCTGGTGGAAGAAGCGGCCGCCGCATCGCAGTCGCTGCAGGATCAGGCCGGCCACCTGGAGCAGATCGTCGGCGTCTTCAAGCTCGACGACATGCCGCAAGAAATCGATGTCGCGCAGACAGGCGTCTCCGGTCGGCAGGTGCTGCCGATCGAATCCGCACAACGGCCCATGCTGACCGTCATCCCCGGCAAGCGTGCATGAGCCTGTTCGTCGCCACTCATTCGCACAGCGGAAGCGAGAGCGCCTGCAATATCTCGCCGCGCTCGCCTTGCACGAACGCGGCGACGCCGAGATTCTTCGCCGCCGCATGCGCAGGCAGGGCAATCATGCGCGTGATCGCGGCGCCCCCGCCGGATGGCACGCTGAACGGACCAAGCCATTCGCGCACCACGACATCGTGCATGAGCG
>JAKACN010000328.1 GCA_021821365.1 Pseudomonadota bacterium
CGATGGCCGGAGGCATCGACAGCCTTCCGGGAGGCGCGCATAAAAAAACGGTGGCCCCGAAACCTCCGGTGCCACCGTCAAAAAGCGCCAGACTGTCGGACGGCCCGCGTGCACGGGCCGTCCGCACTGGTGTCTGTTACTGCAGCAGCTTGAGCACTTGCTGGGGCAGCTGGTTAGCCTGAGCCACCATCGCGTTACCGGCTTGTTGCAGGATCTGGCCGCGAGTCAGGTTGGCGGTTTCAGCCGCGAAGTCCGCGTCGGTGATCCGGCTGCGTGCTGCGGTCAGGTTTTCCGACACGTTTTGCAGCGAGGAGACCGTCGACAGGAAGCGGTTCTGGATCGCACCGAGGTTCGCACGGTTCGAGTTGACCGAGTTGATCGCATTGTCGATCGCCACGATCGCATCGGAAGCGCCCTTGGCTGTCGACACGTCGATCGTCGAGAGAGCCTGGCCGCTGCGGCCTGCGCCGTAGGTGCCTGCTGCCAGCATGCCGATCGAGGACATCGAGTTGCCGGTGGTGCCTTCCTCGACCGAGAAGGTCTTCGAGGAGCTGAGGCTGAAGGTACCGTAGCTGGTGCCCGATGTGACGCCGGTGGTGGCAGAGGCGAACGAGCCGCTCGTGGAGGTGAAGCTGGTGACGATGTTGCGTCCGTCTGCCGCGACCAGCTTCACGCCGTTGGCAGAGGTGCCGCCGTCGATTGCGACCACGCCCGTGCGACCGGAGATCGCATTGATGGCGGTGACGACTGCCGTACGATCGGACGAACCCGAACCCGTCAGCGTGACCGATGCCGTCGTTTGGCCATTGATCGTGATCGTGCCGGTACCTGCTGCCGCGGTTTGCGCCGCGCCGGTGTTGGTGTTGGCATTGACCGTGGCGGTGACGCCAGTCTGACCCGAGATCGCGTTGATGGCGGCAACCTTGGAGATCGCGCTGAACGTATTGCCGGCGGTCGATGAAGTGTCATACGAGGCCAGCGACGCGCCGACCAGGACGCCGTTGATCTTGAAGTCGCCCGCACCGAACGCGGCGGCGACGCCGGAGGTGGTCGCGGCATACGCGGTTTGCGTGGAATACGTGCCGGCATTCAGGCCCGCATTCGCGATACCTGTGGTGTCGGAGACGACGATCGCCTTGTTGGAGCTTAGGGTGAACGTGCCGTAGGTCGTGCCGGAAGTCACGCCTGTGCTCGCGGAGACGAACGAGCCGGAGGCGGAGTTGATCGCAACGTCGATGTTGCGGCCGTCCGCTGCCATCAGCTTCACGCCGTTGGCGGACAGGCCCGAGTCGACGGCGACCACGCCGGTCTGGCCGGAGATGTCGTTGATTGCCTTGACCACTGCGGCGCGGTCGACGGTGCCGTCGGCGCCGGCCATCGTGACCGTTGCCGTGCTCACACCATTGATGGTGAAGGTGCCGGTGCCGGCAGCGAGCGTTTGGGATGCGCCGGTCGCGATGTTGGTGTTGACGGTCGCGGTGACGCCAGTTTGCGCCGACGCTGCGTTGACAGCGGCTGCCTTGGCGATCGCGCTGGCTGCGGCGCCGGTCGTCGATGCCGTATCATCGGTGGCGGACGAAGCGCGAATCGACACACCATTCAGGATCATGTCGCCGCCGGACAGTGCCGTGCCGTTGTTGGATGCGCTCAGCGAAGCGGACTGCGTGGCGCCGAGTTTCGTGATCTGCGCGCTGTCCATGGAAACCGAGATGGTCTGGCCGGAGTTGGCGCCGACCTGGAATGTCTGGCCGTTGAACGAACCGTCGAGCAGTTTGATACCGTTGAACTGCGTCGAGCTGGACACGCGGCCGATTTCAGCCACGAGCTGCGACACTTCGTTCTGGATCGAAGCGCGGTCGGCATCGCTGTTCGAACCGTTGGCGGCTTGCACAGCCAGGGTACGCAGACGCTGCAGGTTGTCGCCGATAGAGGACAGTGCGCCTTCAGCCGTTTGCGCGAGCGAAATGGCGTCGTTGGCGTTACGCGAAGCCTGGTCCAGGCCGCCGATCTGCGCATTCATGCGTTCCGAAATTGCCAGGCCGGCGGAGTCGTCTTTCGCGCTGTTGATGCGCAAACCCGAGGACAAGCGCTGCAATGCCGAATTCAGCGAATTTGACGACTTGTTCAGGTTGTGCTGCGCATTCAAGGACGCCAGGTTGGTGTTGATAATTGAAGCCATTTTCTTTCTCCTGTAATGGTCCGATGGTCACCGGCTTGTTCGATTTCACCTTGGTTTGCGCTTGAAGTTCTCAGTCGCGAACCCTTGATGCTTTCTTTATCGGACGAGATTGGAAAAAGTTTAGGCTTTGAATTCGCATAATCCTTTTCCGGTCTCGCCGAAAATCGGCCGGTCAAGCCTTGTTTCGGACGCCCACGGAAAACCTGAAGTGCCGAAAAAAAGTTTTCCGCAGGGAAAGGTTGTGAAACGTCGAAAAATGACGGAAACACAAGCCGGGCCGGCTTTCCGCCCGTTCGGGCAGGGAGTGTGTGGGAATCGAAAAAAAAGCGGGGCTAAAGTTCGAAAAAATGCTGCCGTTACCTAACGGTCTTTCGCCGAGGGGCGTGAGATGACGTCTGCCATAATGTCATGAGAAGCGATGACTTCCTGATCACTCTGCCGCCACCACCCGATTCTTCCCCGCGCGTTTCGCCTTGTACAAGGCCTCATCCGCCCGCTTGATCATCGCCGCCTGATCCTCGCCCGGCGCGCGCAGTGCCACGCCGGCGCTAAAAGTGATCAGCAGCCGCTGATTGTCATACATGAAAATCTGCTTGGTCAGCTCCCGCTGCACGCGGGTGACGGTTTGCATCGCATCCTGCAGCGCTGTTTCAGGCAGGACGATCATGAATTCCTCGCCGCCGAAGCGGGCGATGACGTCCAGCGTGCGCAAGGTGTCCTTGACTACCTTCACCAGGTGGATCAATGCCTGATCGCCGGCACTGTGGCCGTGCGTGTCGTTGAGTCGCTTGAAGTCGTCAAGGTCCAGCATGGCGATGCAGAGCGGGGACTTGCGACGCTCCGCGCGCGACATTTCACGCTCCAGCACGTCGTCCAGGCCGCGCCGGTTGAGGCTGCCGGTCAGCTGATCTTCGCGCACCAGTTCACTCATCTGCACAAGCTGCGATTCGAGATCATGGATGCGCGTTTCCGCGTCCTGCACTTCGTGGCGCGCGGCCATCATCTCGTCGCGCGAGCGCAGCGCTTCTTCCTGGGCGAGCTTCGTGTCGCGCATGACATCCTTGAGGATGCCGTTGAGCTCAATGATGCCCCTGGCCTGGCTGATCTTCTGTGAATACTGGTCGATCTTCTGATGGAAATTGCCCGCGCTGGTGGCGACGGCGCCGAGGCGGTCGACGAAGGTCATCATCATGTTCTTCACCGTGACCTTGGCTTCCGCCAGACTGTGCTTGAGCATGCTCTGCTTGTAGATCACTTCTTTCAGGCTGCGCGTCGCATCCATCAGGGCGCTGTGCGTGATCGGCCCGGCCAGCAGGTCCTGCACGCTGCTGATCTGGCCGCTCAGCCAGGAGTCGTCATCCAGCAGTTCGCTGACGTTTTCCAGCAGCAGCTTGAACAGGCGCAGCAGCAGTTCATGCTCTTCCGCCATGTCCTCGCTCTTGAGTTCGACCTTGAAGCAGAGCTGCTTCAGGCGCGTGCTGATGTCGAGGAGCGCGGGTTCGGTGCGCGCGTCCCTGACAGCCTCGGCCAATCGCTCCGATTCCTCCTGGAGCGCCGGCGTGCTGCGCAGCAGGGAACCGACCGCCAGCGTCAGCGTGCGCGTCAGCAGTTCGCGCAGCATCTGCATCTGGCGGCTTTCATCCATTGGCGATGAAGCCGCGGGAGCCGGCGGTTTCGACCTGGAGGGAGATGCTTCGACGTCGTCGACCAGAGAGATCGACGCGCTGCGGCTGACGGCCGGCGCGGGTTCGTCCACCAGCGGAATGGCGCGCGACCTTGCCGCTGGCGCCGGTTCCTCGTCCACCAGCGGGATGCCGGCAGCAGGGCGCGGTGCGGCCGGTTTTTCGGTTGACTTCGCGGCAGCCGCTTTCACGGTTGCGGCTGTCAGTTCGGTTGACAGCCTGACATGCTTCTCCAGCAATTCGGTGAGCTGTTGTCCGCACTCCTGCCAGTCGCGTTCGTCGAGAGCGCGCTTCATCGGCGCGGAAAGGCGGGCGACGTCCTCAGTGGCGTTGGCGAGGTTGGCGACGAACTCCGCCAGGATCTTTTCCGCGCTCGACTGCTTGCTCCTGCCGAGGATCTCGTCGTAGATTTCGCGGTAAGCGTCGGGCGTAGGCGCGATGCGGCGGATCGCCAGGCGCCGGAACGCTTCGCGCGCGACGTCGGCGGGACTTTGTTGTTCCTGTTTTTGTATTTTTTCTTGCATGGTGCGCTTTGCAGGACGCGGGAAGTGCGTCCCGGGGAAGGACAATACTATCCTTCTTGGGGCACTGGCGATAGCCGGATTAGGAGATTGAAAATCGACCTACTCTCGGTTTTGCTGCGGCGGGCAAAGCGGCC
>JAKACN010000329.1 GCA_021821365.1 Pseudomonadota bacterium
TGTGTCGAGCGGTGTCGAACCCATCTATGCGTTCCAGTACCAGCGCAGCGTGAAGTCGGCCGACGGCACGGTGGCATCGGTGCCGGTACGCGACTTTGCCTGGGCGCTGTTCCGCAAGCTGAAGGGCGACAAGGCGCCGCTGCCCGACTGCTTCGTGGCATCGCGGGACGTCGATCCGGCAAGCCAGCTGAAGATGCAGGCCGCACTGCAGGAGTTCGTCGATCAGTCGATTTCCAAGACGGTCAACCTGCCGGCCGATGCGCAGTTTGACGCGTGCCGCGATCTGTTCGCGCAGGCCAATGCACTGGGCTTGAAAGGCTGCACCCTGTTCCGCCCGAGACCGGAGAAGAGCGGCGTGCTGTCGGCTGCGGGAGCGAAACTGAATTGCCCGTGAGCTCCCATGAAGCATCCGGTTCTCGTCCATAACGCGGATGTCGCCGCCGTTTTCCAGCAGATCGCCGACCTGCTGGAAATCGAAGGCGACAATCCTTTCCGCATCCGCGCCTATCGCAATGCGGCGCGCATGCTCGGCACGCTGGCGCCAAACGTGCAGACCATGGTGGAAGAGAACCGCGACCTGAAGGAATTGCCGGGCATCGGCCCGGACCTCGCGGCAAAGATCATCGAGATCGTGGCGACCGGCACCTGCGCGCTGCGCGAGGAATTGCGGCAGGAGCTGCCGCCCGCCATCCATGAACTGCTGACCGTGCCCGGTCTCGGACCGCGGCGCGTGAAGACGCTGTACGACGAGCGCAACATTCAGACGCTGGACCAGCTCGCGAAGGCGGCGCGCGACGGCGAGATCAGCACCATTCCCGGCTTCGGCAAGCGCGCCGAGCAGCGCATCCTGGAAGCCGTGCAGGCCAGGCTTTCGAAGGCGCGGCGCTTCCGCATCGACACCGCCGCGCAGATCGCGGAATCGCTGGTGTCGTACCTGCGCGCGGGCGGCGATATCACGCGCATCGAGGTGGCGGGGAGTTATCGGCGCCGGCAGGACACGGTGGGCGACCTGGATATCGTGGCGAGTTCGGCACGGCCGGTACGGCTGCTCGACCGCTTCGTGTCGTTCGGCGACGCGGCGAACGTGCAGTCGCATGGGACGACACGCGCCAGCGTGATGCTGAGGCAAGGCATACAGGTCGATGCGCGCGTGGTGGCCGACACGAGCTTCGGCGCGGCACTGCATTACTTCACCGGATCGAAAGCGCACAACATCGCGGTGCGCCGGCTGGCGCAATCGCGCGGACTGAAGCTGAACGAGTACGGCGTATTCTCGGCCGAGCGGCGCATTGCGGGGGAAACGGAAGCCGGGGTGTTCAAGGCGGTCGGCCTGCCATTCATCGAACCCGAGCTGCGCGAAAACCGCGGCGAGATCGAGGCGGCGCAGGCGGGACATCTGCCGACACTGGTGGAGCTGTCCGATCTGAAGGGCGACCTGCATGCGCATACCAAGGCATCCGACGGCAGGAACAGCCTGCGGGAAATGGCGCTCGACGCGCAGCGCCGCGGCTTCGCCTATCTCGCGATCACCGATCATTCGCAGCGCCTGAAGATCGCGCATGGCCTCGACAGCGCCGCATTGGCGAAGCAGATCGACGAGATCGACCGCCTGAACGAAGAGCTGAACGGAATCACGCTGCTGAAGGGCATCGAGGTTGACATCAACGAGGACGGCAGCCTCGACATGCCCGACGCCATGCTTGCGCGGCTGGACCTCGTCGTCGGCGCCGTGCACGGCAAGTTCGGCCTGCCGCGCGAGAAGCAGACGGAGCGCATCCTGCGCGCGATGGACCATCCCTGCTTCACCATCCTGGCGCATCCGACCGGGCGCATGATCTTCGAACGGGGCGCCTATGACGTCGACATGCTGCGCATCATTCGTCATGCGAAAGAGCGCGGCTGCTTCCTCGAACTGAATGCGCAGCCGGAACGGCTGGACATGACCGATACCTGTTGCATGGCGGCGCGGCGCGAGGGCGTGCTGGTAAGCATCGGTTCGGATGCGCACAGCACCTTCGATCTCGACGACCTGCGTTTCGGCATCGGACAGGCACGGCGCGGCTGGTTGGAAAAGAAGGATGTGCTGAATACCCGGTCGCTGCGGGAACTGAAGGCGATTCTTTCGCGCTCGCGGCTGGCCGCCGCATCGACATGAGCCATCTCGAAGGGAGGCAACCATGGCCGCAAAGAGATTGTTGTTCCATGAGGAGGCGCGCGCCAGGCTGTGCGCCGGACTGAACATCCTCGCCGATGCTGTCCGGGTCACGCTGGGCCCGAAGGGAAGGACGGTCGCTATCGGCAACCCGTACGGTGCGCCGACCGTCATCAATTCCGGCGTGGTTGTGGCGCGCGAAATCAGCCTGCCCGATCCGTTCGAGAATGTCGGCGCGCAGATGGCGCGCGAGGTGGCGTCGAAGACGTCGGAAATGGCGGGCGACGGCACCACGACGGCGACCGTGCTCGCGCAGGCGATCGTGCAGCAGGGCATGAAATACGTGGTGGCCGGCTTCGACCCGATGGACCTCAAGCGCGGCGTCGATGCGGCGGTGGAGGCCGTGGTCGGACGCCTGAAGGAGAACTCGCGCACGATTGCGTCCAGCCAGGAAACGGTGCATGTCGGCACGATTTCCGCGAATGGCGATGCCTCCATCGGGGAGATGATCGCGCAGGCGATGGAACGCGTCGGGCGCGACGGCGCGATCAAGGCGGAGGAAGGGCGCGGCATGAAAAATGAACTGGAAGTCGTCGAAGGCCTGCAGTTCGACCGCGGCTTCCTGTCGCCGTATTTCATCAACGACGAGGAAAAGGCCCGCACGGGCCTGGACGACGTCCTCGTCCTGTTGTACGAGAAGCAGATTTCCTCCATCAACACCCTGTTGCCGGCGCTGGAGCACGTGGTCAAAGCCGGGCATCCGCTGCTGCTGATTGCCGAGGATGTGAGCGGCGATGCGCTGGCCACGCTGGTCGTCAATGCGCTGCGCGGCGCGTTGAAGGTATGCGCGGTCAAGTCGCCCGGTTTCGGCGACAACCGCAAGGCGCAGCTGGAAGACATCGCCATCGTGACCGGGGCGAAGGTGATTTCGGAGGAAGCCGGACTGTCGCTGGAGAAGATTTCCGCGCAGGACTTCGGGCGCGCGCGCCGCGTCGAGGTGGATCGCGAGAGCACCACGCTGATCGGTGGTGGCGGCGATCCGGAACGCATCCGCCAGCGCATCGCGCAGATCCGGCAGGAAATCGAGCGGACCACCAGCAGTTACGATCGCACCCGCCTGGAAGAGCGCGCCGCCAAGCTGGCCGGCGGCGTCGCGCTGATCAAGATCGGCGCATCGACGGAAACGGAGATGAAGGAAAAGCGTTCGCGCGTCGAAGATGCGTTGCATGCGACGCGGGCGGCGGTGGAGGAGGGCATTGCGGCGGGCGGCGGCGTGGCGCTGCTGCGCGCGCGTCCCGTGCTGGACGAACTCAGGCTGGCCAACCTCGCGCAGCAGTCCGGCGTGAAGATCGTGCATCGCGCGCTCGAAGAACCGCTGCGGCAGATCCTGCGCAACGCGGGGAAAGATCCGGACGTGATCGTCGATGAAGTCGCCCGGGGCGACGGAAACTTCGGCTACAACGCGGCGACTGAAGAATACGGCGACCTGATCGCGATGGGTGTGATCGATCCGACCAAGGTCACGCGACTTGGCCTGCAGAACGCCGCATCGATTGCTGGCCTGATCCTCACCACGGACTGCATCGTCGTGGAAATTCCCGCACCGGCGGAACGCGGCGGCGACATGGCGGGCATGGCGGGCATGGGAATGTGACGCGGACGAACCGGACTCGCATGATCCCGATCCAGGACCTGCTGCACCGCATCCAGTGGGACACGGAATTCGCCAAGGCTGATTTCATGATCGGCTATCACGACCGGGTCGAAGACCGGATCGTCCGCATTCCCTTCAGCAGCATTCAGCTCACACGCGGCGAACATTTCTCCTTCGACGTGATCGATGAAGAAGGCACGCCGCGCATGGTGCCCTTCCACCGCGTGCGCGAAGTGTGGCGCAATGGCGAACTGATCTGGGCGCGGCGGGTGTGAGCTTGTCCACCGACGAAACAGAAATTTCGTACCCGTTTCGTGCCTTTCGTGGACAGATTTTTCCGGCATGCAGCGATGCGCAGGACGTCAAAGGCGAGGGTCCACGAAAAACACAAAAAGCACAAAAATTCTTTGTCTCTTTATTCTTTTGTGACTTTTGTGCTTTTCGTGGACAATTCGCTGTTCCCGCACATTACCGGCGCCGGTTTGAATCGGCACCGGACGCGGCACTGCGGGAGGTCAAGGTTTCGTGTCTTTCGTGGACAGATGCTTTTCCGGCATACAGCGATGCGCAGGACGTCAAAGGCGAGGGTCCACGAAAAACACAAAAAGCACAAAAATTCTTTGCCTCTTTATTCTTTTGTGACTTTTGTGCTTTTTGTGAACAATTCGCTGTTCCCGCACATTACCGGCGCCGGAATGGATCGGT
>JAKACN010000330.1 GCA_021821365.1 Pseudomonadota bacterium
GCAGCAGATCGCGCAGTGCATGCTACAGCAGCGCCATTACCACTTCGGTGCCGATGCCGCCGCGGTGTTTCATCAGTATCTCGAACGCCGCATCCGGCAGCCGCATTTCGCCAACGCGCGCAGCGTGCGCAACGCGCTGGATCGCGCGCGCCTGCGTCAGGCCAGCCGGCTGTTCGCCGAGCGCGAGCGCGAGCTCGGCCAGGACGACCTGACCACGCTGCTGCCGGTGGACCTGCTGGCCAGTCGCGTGTTCGCCGACACGCAACTCTGAGAGGACGCCATGCCCCTGTCCAAGCGCCCGACCCTGACCCAGTACCTGATCGACCAGCGTCGCCGTTTCCCCGGCGCCAGCGGCGATCTGAATGCGTTGATCCTCGATGTCTCCATCGCCTGCAAGGCGATTGCGCGCGCGGTAGCCTTCGGCGAGTTGGGTGCCGACAGCGCGTCCAGCGGCGGCGCGGTCAACGTCCAGGGCGAAGTGCAAAAGCGCCTCGATGTGGTCAGCAACGAAATGTTCGTGCGCCAGGCCGAGTGGTCGGGCCATCTGGCCGGCATGGCTTCGGAGGAAATGGAGCTGCCCTACCAGATTCCGGGCGAATACCCGCGCGGCAAATACCTGCTGGTGTTCGATCCGCTGGATGGTTCCGGCAATCTCGATGTGGACGTGACCGTCGGCAGCATCTTTTCGATCCTGCGCGCGCCCGATGAAGTCGTGACCAGCGGCCGCGATGTGGTCGAGGCTGATTTCCTGCAGCCCGGCGCGCGGCAGGTGGCCGCCGGCTACGCGCTGTACGGTCCTTCGACCATGCTCGTGCTCAGCGTCGGCAACGGCGTAGTCGGCTTCACCCTCGATCCGAATCTGGGCGAGTTCAAGCTCACCCATCCCGACTTGCGCGTGCCCGAGGATGCGCAGGAGTTCGCCATCAACAGCTCCAACAGCCGCTTCTGGGAGCCGCCGGTGAAGCGCTACGTGGACGAATGCCTGGCTGGCCGCAGTGGCCCGCGCGGCAAGGATTTCAACATGCGCTGGATCGCATCGATGGTGGCCGAAGTGCACCGCATCCTCATGCGCGGCGGCCTCTTCATGTACCCGCGCGACAACAAGGATGCGTCCAGGCCGGGCCGCCTGCGCCTCATGTACGAAGCGAATCCGATGAGCATGATCGTCGAGCAGGCCGGCGGCCTCGCCTCGACCGGTTACGAGCGCATCCTTGAAGTCAAACCGACCAACCTGCATCAGCGCATTCCAGTGATCCTGGGTTCACGCGACGAAGTCCGGCGCCTCGAGCAATACCACGCCGAATACGCAGCGGGAACGGACAAACCGTTCGAGTCCCCGCTCTTCAACACGCGCAGCCTGTTCATGCGGGGCATCTAGAGCCTGTTATGAGCTATTTCAGGGGTCGCGCAGCCACGAGAACTGGCCGAATACTAGGCGCAGCGACGCGCCATGGTGGTTCCACGGCAAGGAGCTGCAACAACGTAGGCGGCCAGTTCTCGTGGCTGCCCGGAGGGTTCGGTCGAGAAGGGCGCAGCGCGGTGTTGCGGCGCTTGCTCAGGGGCCCACCCTGTGCGGCTCGCCGCGCCTAGCGCTGCATCCCTTCTCGATCGAACGCGATCCCTGAAATAGCTCATAACAGGCTCTATCATCACTGGAAACTGCCATGTCACGAAAACATCCCATCATCGCCATCACCGGTTCCTCCGGCGCGGGCACATCGACGGTCACCAAGACGTTCGAGCACATCTTCCGCCGCGAGGGGCTGACCGCCGCGCTCGTCGAAGGCGACTCCTTCCATCGCTACAACCGCACGGAAATGAAGGTCAAGCTGGCTGAAGAACTGGCCGCCGGCAATCAGCACTTCAGCCACTTCGGCCCGCAGGCCAATCTGTTCGAAGAACTCGAAGGCCTGTTCCGCCGTTATGGCGAAACCGGCACCGGCATGGTGCGCAAGTACCTGCACAACGAGGAGGAAGCCGCGCCCTACAAGCAGGAACCCGGCACCTTCACGGCATGGGAAGAAATTCCGGGCGGCACCGACCTGCTCTTCTACGAAGGCCTGCATGGCGCGGCGGTAGCCGACGGCATCGATGTCGGCCGCCATGCCGACCTGCTCGTCGGCGTGGTGCCGACCATCAATCTCGAATGGACGCAGAAACTGATCCGCGACAAGAGCCAGCGCGGCTATTCGCAGGAAGCGGTGGTCGACACGATCCTGCGCCGCATGCCCGACTACGTGAACTACATCTGCCCGCAGTTCTCGCGCACGCACGTCAATTTCCAGCGCGTGCCGATGGTCGACACCTCCAATCCGTTCATCACGCGCGATATCCCGACCGCGGATGAAAGCATGGTCGTGATCCGCTTTGCCAACCCCAAGGGCATCGACTTCCCTTACCTGCTGTCGATGCTGCACGACTCGTGGATGTCGCGGCCGAACATCATCGTTGTCCCGGGCGGCAAGATGGGCCTCGCAATGCAGCTGATTTTCACGCCGATGATTCTCCGGCTGATGGAGATGAAGAAGAAGTAAGGCACGACCCGTAATCCCGGCCGCATCCATGGAACGCGGACACCGCAACGTGTCCGCTGCCCCCTCTTGCGCCCTGAATTCCAGTACCACCAGGAAAAAACATGACCACCACCAGCCAGCAACTGTCCAACGCCCTGCGCTTCCTTGCCATCGACGCCGTGCAGGCCGCCAACTCGGGCCATCCCGGCATGCCGATGGGCATGGCGGACATCGCCGAAGTGCTGTGGCGCCGCTATCTGCGCCACAATCCCGCCAATCCGCGCTGGATCGACCGCGACCGCTTCGTCCTCTCCAACGGGCATGGCTCGATGCTGCTCTATGCGCTGCTGCACCTGAGCGGCTACGATCTGCCGATCGAGGAGTTGAAAAAGTTCCGCCAGATGCATTCGAAGACGCCGGGTCATCCGGAATATGGCATGACGCCTGGCGTCGAGACCACCACCGGCCCGCTGGGCCAGGGCCTCACCAACGCGGTCGGCATGGCGCTCGCGGAACGGCTGCTGGCGGAGGAATTCAACCGCCCCGGCCACACCATCGTCGACCACAGCACCTACGTCTTCCTGGGCGACGGCTGCCTGATGGAAGGCATCTCGCACGAGGCCTGTTCCCTGGCAGGCACCCTCAAGCTCGGCAAGCTGATCTGCTTCTATGACGACAACGGCATTTCCATCGACGGCCACGTGGAGCACTGGTTCGCGGACGATACGCCGAAGCGCTTCCAGGCTTACGGCTGGCATGTGATTCCGAATGTCGACGGGCACGACCATGAAGCGATCGACAAGGCGATCCAGGAAGCGCGCGGTGAGAGCGGCAGGCCGACCCTGATCTGCTGCAAGACCGTCATCGGCAAGGGCAGCCCGAACAAGGCGGGCACGCATGACGTGCACGGTGCGGCATTGGGCGACAAGGAAATCGCCGCCACGCGCGAAGCACTCGACTGGCCTTACCCGCCGTTCGAGATTCCGGAGCGTATCCGCAGCGGATGGGATCAACGCGCGCGCGGCGCAATGAACGAGCGCGCATGGACCGAGCGCTATCACGCCTACGCGTCGGAATATCCGCGGGAAGCGGCCGAACTGATGCGCCGCATGGCAGGCAATCTGCCGGAAGACTGGCCGGTGCATTCGCTGGAGGCGCAGCACGAGACGTGCCGCATGGCGGAAACCGTGGCCACGCGCAAGGCATCGCAGAACGCGATCGAACTCGTCGCGCCCAGGCTGCCCGAACTGCTCGGCGGCTCCGCCGACCTGACAAGCTCGAACCTGACCAACTGGAGCGGCACGGTCGCCGTGCGCGCGGAGCATCGCGGCAATCACATCAATTACGGTGTGCGCGAATTCGGCATGAGCGCCATGATGAACGGCATTGTCCTGCATGGCGGCTTCATCCCCTACGGCGGTACCTTCCTCACCTTCTCCGACTACAGCCGCAATGCCCTGCGCATGGCCGCGCTGATGCGGATTCGCTCGATCTTCGTCTTTACGCACGATTCGATCGGACTCGGCGAAGACGGGCCGACGCACCAGCCGATCGAGCACGTCACCAGCCTGCGCATCATCCCGAACATGAGCGTCTGGCGGCCCTGCGACAGCAGCGAAACCATGGCTGCATGGAGCGCCGCCATCGAACGCCGGAACGGCCCGACGGCGCTCATCCTGTCGCGCCAGAACCTGCCGTTCCAGCAGCGCACGCCCGAGCAGATCATTGCTATCCGCCGCGGCGGCTATGTGCTATCGGAAGCGACGAACGGCAAGGCTCAGGCGGTCCTGATCGCCACCGGTTCGGAAGTCATGCTCGCGATGCAGGCGCAACGCGAGCTGGAGAAGGAAGAAATCTTCGTGCGCGTGGTGTCGATGCCTTCCACCACCGAGTTCGACCTGCAGGGCGACACCTATCGCCGCAACGTGCTGCCGCCGGGCGTGCCGAAG
>JAKACN010000331.1 GCA_021821365.1 Pseudomonadota bacterium
AGCGCTACAAGGACCGCCTCGTGCTGCGTCCGCAGGAAGTGAGCAACCATCCGGAAGTGATCCGCCGCCTCGGCATCATCGCGCTCAACACGGCGCTGGAAGCAGACATCTACGGCAACGTGAATTCCACGCACGTGCAGGGCACGCACATGATGAACGGCATCGGCGGTTCGGGCGACTTCGCGCGCAACGCCTACCTGTCGATCTTCGCCACCAAGTCGATCGCGAAGGGCGGCAAGATTTCCAGCATCGTGCCGATGGTCTCGCACGTGGACCATACCGAGCACGATGTCGATATCCTCGTCACCGAAGTTGGGCTGGCCGACCTGCGCGGACTGGCGCCGCGCGAGCGCGCGCAGGTCATCATCCGCAACTGCGTGCCGTCGCCCTACCGCGAGATGCTCGAAGAGTATGTCGCCGAAGCCAATGCGCGCGGCGGCCACACGCCGCACGTGCTGGAGAAGGCGTTCTCCTGGCACGAACGCTATCGCGAAACCGGTTCGATGCTGCCGAACCAGCACGCCAGCGACAGGTAAGACGCCTGCTCAGGGTACTGCCTGTGGCGCAGGCAGTACCGCTTCCATTTTCCCGGAAACCGCAGCGACTTCCTGCGGCGCACCCTTGCCGCGCAGTGCATAACGATTCAGCCCCGCCATGTGGCTGCGGCACAGATACTCCGGCCAATCGATCAGGCCGGGATCCACCGGAAACAAGGCGCGTTCTTCGCTGTCGAAACGCTGCGCCAGCGCAAGCAGGCGCGTGTGATGAAAGCGGTAGCGCGGCCGCGTATAGAAGGAAAAGGTGATCGCCAGTGTCTGCGTGGTGCGCAGCTTTTCCATCGAACGCGATTCGCCGCCCATGCCAAGCAGGCGCCGCGCACCCGCCCACAGGCCGAGACCGGCCCGCATGGCACCCATCGCCGCGCGGAAGCTCGCATGGCTCACGATGCGGAAATCATGCCTGGGCTCGGAGAAGAACAGCCGGTCGTACTGCTGCCAGTTGCGTTTGCACTCGTCCTGCAGCAGGCGGAGCATGTCACCGATCCGGACCGGATTTCCCAGGCTGCTGCTGGCCTGGTAGATGCGATGCCGGGTCGGATCCAGCAGCGCTTCGGCAGCGGCCAGGATGATGCCGTTGGCGACCAGATCCGCCGGAATGATGTCGATCACGCCATCGGGTTTCGCCGGAAAGAAATCGGTCTTGCCGCGCGCATAGGCGAGGATGATCGCATCAGCCACCTTCACGCCCTCGACCCAGCCCGGCGCCGGCTCCTGCAGCGTGCTTTCGATGATTGCCGGCCGCACGATGCTCAATGCGCGCCCTTGCATGCCGCGCAGGGCAAGCTGTTCGCCCATCCACTTGGTGAAGGTGTAGGTGTCGTTCCAGCCGTAGCGGTTCGCCTCGCGGATGCCGAGTTCGGTGAGGCGGCGCTCGCGCAGCTTGGGTTCCGCCACGCTGGCCTTCACTTTCTCGATCTTCTGCTGCAGCTTGCCGATCAGCGCTTCCACGTCGTAATAGCCGTCGCGATGGCGGGTGATCGGTGCACCGGCCGGATGCACGATCTGTTCGCGCATCTCGCCGCGGTGGTAGCCGTTGACGTAGCAGGTGGATATCTGCACCAGCGGCACGCCGGCGGCGCGCGCCAGCGCGGTGAGGTGATGCAGGCTCAGCGCATTGATCGCCAGCGCCTGGTCGAGCGGTTCGCGGAAATCTACGCTGGCGGCGGCGTTGATCACGACGTCCACGCGCGCGGCCAGCTCGACGAACCTGCCCGCCGGAAGGCCGAAATTCGGTTCGGTCACTTCGCCGGTGACGCATTCGACGCGCTCGTTGAAAAAGCGCTCGAGGTAATCCGGGCTTTCCGCGCGCAGCCTGTCGAACACCGACGACGTGGCGATCTCCCGCTCGAAGCGTTCGCGCGCGCTGTCGCTGCCGCGCCCGCGGCGGATCAGCAGCACCAGGCGCCCGATGTCGGGCACCGACCGGATCAGCTTCTCGAGAACGACCTTGGCAAGAAAACCGGTGGTCCCGGTCAACAGGACTCGCTTGCCGGACAATGCCGCCTGTACGCTCAGGCTGTGCGCGCTGTGATTCATGCTTTCATCTCTCAGTCTCGGCGGGCTTGTGCAGACCGTTCCCGCCACACGGTCGCGATCAGATGATGCGGGTCAGCCGGAACATGGCGAACATGGCGAGGCCCGGCATGGCGTTGCGATGGCAGCAGTAGGTCTTTTCGACCACGCCCTGGAAGCGCGACTTGGCGAATTCCAGTCCCTTGAAGTTGTACAGGAAGTCCATGCGCTCGCGGATCACGGACATCGTGCTGCGCAGCAGCTTCGACTCCTGCTGCTCGACGCCGTCGGCCAGCATCAGCGGCACCAGGCCGAGGTCGAGGTAGGGCACGCCTTCCGCCTTGAAGACTTCCATCGCATGCACCATCAGCGCATACCACAAGCCCTGCTTGAAATTGGCGGAGGAGCGCGAAATATTCGGCACATAGCTGATCAGCTTGCCGTTCTGGTAGATCGGGTCGAAGAACACGAAACCGACCGCTTCCCCGTGGTGGTACGCATAGAAGTAGCGCGTGCCTTCGCGGTAATCGATCAGCATCGGCCGGATCAGGAAACGGATCTCGTTGTTCTTGCAGCGGCGCGTGCGGATCCAGGCTTCCGAGATGCGCTTCGCCTCGGGATTGAAACCGGTTTCGCGGATCTCGATGCCCTGGCTGCGCGCCTGATTGATCGCGGTGCGGATCACCTGCTTCTTCGCGCCGCGCAGCGACCAGTTCGTCAGGTCTACCTTCGATTCGCTGCCGAACTGCGTGCCGTAATAGCCGTAGCGGCGATGCAAATGGTCGACCACCGGCTTGCTCACCTGCACGAACATGGCCTTGGGATAATGCGCGAGGAAGCGGTCCAGCAGGTGCTCGCGATGCTGCGGCGCGCAGACCGGATCGGCCAGCGCGAAGCGCATGCCCATGTGGTGCGCATAGGCGACGTAGCCCATGCCGGGCACGTCGAAATACGACATGTCGGGCTGCATTGTCGAGAACGCCATCGAATGTGCGCCGAACTGTTTCAGGCACGCAATGCGGCGCGCCATGTCGAGCTGCGCGACACTCGTGGAAATGGGCCTATCCAGCGCAAATGCCTGATCGGACAAAGGGACCTCCATAGTGGTGGGCTGGTGAGCGAGCGACCAGCCTTTCTTCAATGTATGCATGCGAGCCCGCGGCGGCACGGGGGCAAGGAGGCGGGCAATGCGCGCCCCTGCCCCGTGCACGGGCGATCGGGGACGCAGGGCCGGCCGACTGCCGGGATCAGATTGGTTTCTTGCCGAGCACGGACCAGTAGCAATTCAGCAGCAGCAACCGGAAGTGCCTTTGCTCGCGGATGTGCAGCCCGAGCCGCTTCATCCACTCCGGGTAGTTGTAGATCTTGTGGACGGCATTGCCGGCGAAGGCCCAGAAGAACAGAACGGCGCCGTACCAGTAAGCGACCTTCACCGCGCGCGAGAGAAGATTGCCGGTCGGGTAGGAAAAGTCGCCGACCACCACGTCGGCGCCCGGCTTGCCGAGCTTGATCAGGTGCTCCAGCACGCGCACCATCATGGCTTCGTCGAACACGTTCAGGAAGAAATTTGCGACCACCATGTCGTACTGCTCATACTCCGCGACCTTCATGATGTCGCTGTGCACCTGGCGGATCTTGATGGTGATGCCTTCCTTGTCCAGGTTGCGCTGAAAGTTTTTCAGCATCGTCTCCGACAGGTCGACCACGGTCACCTCGGCGCCGAGCTTCGCCGCGTGCACCGCATCCATGCCGTGGCCGACGCCGGCAAACAGCACCTTGTCGCCGGGCTTCAGGTGATCCAGCATCGCGACCTTGCAATGATGAATCGACCTGCCGCTGTAGAACGCGCTCAACCAATCGTAGATTGGACCAACCAGCTTGTACTTGTCTTTCATCGCTTCATCCTCAGGTCTTTTCGACCTTGTCGTTGGCGCCGGCGGCAGGCGCCGCCGGCGTGTCTCCTCGCACCATGGGAGCGGTGCCCTGCTCTGCAATCCTTCGGCCGCACGTCCCATTCCGTTGCTCGGATGAGGAATAGAGGGGCCACTGGAGCGTTAAGATTAAGCCAAGACAAAAAATAAACGTCGCGTTACACCTTGGCTTCGCAAGCCAAATTGATGACCTTGAAAGTCACGACGCGGGGAGTTTTCGCGGAGTAATTTTTGTGCTTGCGATGGCGCCGCCGGCATGTTTGCGGGAAGTCAAACGCAAGCTTGACGGGGATCAGGGCGCGATCCCGCGCAAGGCAGGAATGCATGGGACGGCATGGCGCCGTCCCATGTCATGGTTGGCGGGCTGTCAACGCGAAGGGTACATCCGGATCCACGCATTGCCCACGATGCCACCGCCGCTGACCGGCGGTTCCTTGTTCACGCCCACC
>JAKACN010000067.1 GCA_021821365.1 Pseudomonadota bacterium
CAGAAGCGCCCGTCGCGGAAGTATCTGACGACGCCACCCGCGATCTCGTCACGCCGCCTGTCGGCGAGACCTCCGCACGTGCATCGGAGGAACTGCCACGCGTCGAGGACGTGCAGGACGCCGAGCGCCCGCTGTCTCGCGGCCAGGAAGACATCGCACCGGTGCCGCGAGACTTGGAACCAGAAACGCCCGTCGCGGAAGCATCTGACGACGCCACCCGCGATCTCGTCACGCCGCCTGTCCGCGAACCTTCCACGCGCACATCGGAAGAGCGCAGACGCATCGAGGATGCGCTGAACACCCCGCTTCCGTGGACCGGCTTTGACGACATCGCGCCGCAACCGAAAGGCAAGGAAAGGGAAGTGTCCGTCGCGGAGGCATCCGACGACGCGCCCCGTGTTCGTCCATTCCGACCGGCCCGCACCACTTTCGCGCGCCCGTCTGACGACCGGTCGGGCATCGAACAGGCACGGAACGACGGAGTGAGGCCCCTCCCGACTACCTTCGAGGGCTTGAATCTGAGTCCACTCGCCGACCTTGAGCGACAATTGCGCGAACTTATGGCAGGCGCCGATAATGCGGCGGTCATTCCGGGAACTGCCCCGGCAGATCGTGGTGCCCGGCGTCAGGAGCAGGACGACCGCATCGAGCGGGCATCCGTCGCAACAAGCGTGGAAGCTGCGCCCCCGGCGGCCGGGATTTCTCCGCGCGCATCGGGCGGCAGCAGGGACGCCGAAGGCGAACAGGGCAAGAGCTCTTCCCGTGGCAGATCCTTCAGACGCCTGTTAGGCCTGCGATCGTCCAAATCGGCGCAGGCAGGCGACGCGAAGGAGCAGAAGGGCGCGCCGGTGCCGGATCCAGGCGCTGGTCCAAGTTCGCGTCCGGGACGCATCAGGTCATCGCGATTCGGCAGCATCCTGCGCAGTGGTACGTTCAGAAGAAGCGATCGCAGCCAGCCGGCGCCGGCACCGAGCGGTGTACTCGCCTCAGGGGCGCTCCCGGCACCAGCTTCTGCGGTTGCCTCCGGCGCGGCATTCCATGGTTTGCCTCCATTGAACCTGGATATGGACAATCTTCTGGCAGACCTCAATCCAATCGAGGAATAAGGGCAGAGGTGGCAGCAATGGCGTCCGATGACGCCCTTGCGGCCAGTTGTCTCAACATGACCAGGCCGGCACGAAGGCGGCGCCATACTGGAGGCGTCTTTCGTGCCGGACGCGACTGTCGACGAGCATCACCTGCCCGTCAAAGTTTCATATTCGTCCTGGATAGCAGCAATTCGTGCTCGTGATAGATCTTAGATCTTTGCATACTTGGTCGGATGCATATTCGTACCTGGCGCAATGCCTTCCGCACCATAATGCACGCATGGCCTTGCACCAGGACGAATCAAGTCGAGGAATACGGGAGCCTTCCCGTTGGCACGCTTCCATCTCATCGCCGCATGGGCAATGGCAGGAAACGTCGTCGCTCTTACCACGCCGTGATGAGACCGCGCCTCGTCCGGCAAACCTCGACCGTATACGAAATAGCGACCTGCACGGTAGGGGTCTTGAGGCAATAGTCCGATAATCGCGGCAAATTCAAGCTCACGAATATTTGTGCCGCGAGATACGATCTTTACTCTTCCCGGCGATACGAGGGGTCGCTGTATTCGGCGCGTTTCTCATGCCGGCGTGCCCCTGGCGTTCACCATCTCGGCACTCATCCATTCGGCCCGGCGACACCGACATGCAGAAAATCGTCCACTGCAGCCTCGAGCTGCTCCTGGGAGGTTCTCGTATCCGCACCGTAGGCCGTGCGACTCCAGTTCATCATCGAATGCGACAAGGATGCGTGCATGCCACGCCCGACCAGATATCGGAATGGCACTTTCATGGCTGCCCTCGCCATGGCAATCAGTTTTGTGGCCTGGGGCGATGCCGCAGGAGTGGCACGATTCAGCATTAACGCCACATTTTGCGCGAAATCCTGCACCTGCCTGACCACCTTGGTACAGGCGTCATTCACTTTGTTGGTCCTGATAGATTCCGCAATGCCGGCTGCAGCGGCCATGACGGCCATGACGGCATAGAATCCCAGGGCATTGGCGTCACCCTGGTCCGCCTTCAGATCTTCCAGCCTCTGCAACAGATCCGCCTTGTCCGCCGGCAATCCTCCGGCCCGCATTCGGTCGATTGCCGTCGCGAGAAATTCCGCCACCGGAGGCGCTTCCGCCTGCATGGCCAGCGGCCGGATCATTTCCTCGAACTCGCGCAACGGAAGACCTGCCGATCCGTCCGCATCATGGCGCGGCGATACCAGTGCCTGTACCAGCTCGCACGCGAGTTCCAGTCCCGCGTTCCATGTCGTGCCCGCCTTTTCCCTGGCCGAGGCGCCGGAGGCCTTCCGTCCGCGCCCCGCTCTAGCATTGTTGGCCAGCAGATTGGCACGCGGGGCATGGGGGTGCAGACGGTCCGGCGCAGGCGGCCCTGGAGGCTGCTGGGGAGGTGCAGAAGGCGTGGAACGATGCGTATCGTCTTGATGGGTCTGAGCGCGATTCGACTTTTCTTCGACGACAGGCGTTGCTGCAAGTGGGTTGACGCGTGAAACCGTCATCAGAACAGTCTTTCCAAAATTTCTTGCCCGGATCTCCGTGACATGCCGGCAGCAGGCCCGGTTCGGCCGGCATCGCAATGCAGATATATCGACATCGTTACGGAACGGTGAGTGGTTATTTTTCGCCGGCAGTTCCATTTTTCGCTGAACTTGAGGCGCGAAAGCACGTTCTGGCCGGCGATGGCAGGCTTGTGCCGTGCGATGCCTGCAAGGATACCCGGAACCATGGCAAGGCAAACGTTACTTACCAGTACACCCCGGCAAAATTGTCAGGGTGCGCCCTGATATGCCGCTCCGTTCCCTCGACTTTTCATTGAACGCGACTTATCCTGAGTGGCGTCGTCCCCGCGAAGGCGGGAATGACCGGGTGCCTTGACCGAGCGGCATCATGGCGCACAACTGCATCGACGCGAACGTGTTGCCGAAGGGAAGCGTCTGCCCGAAGCGGACGCATGATGCCGAACCCGCCGCCCAATTTCAGACCGAGGGGAGTCCATGCTCGACGGCGTGCAGCGCCTTTCCGCTTTCCTTGATCCCGATCCCGCCATCGGGCGGGAGCCGTCCGGCCTGACGCAGGATGAAATCAATGCCCTGCCATCCATCATGGGACCGGTGGCCGACCCCAACAGCGACAGCACTGCCCGCGTCGACAGCGCCGGCTATGTCTATCTGTGGGAACCCGGCGAAGACATCGGCTTCTGGGTGCAGGCCGGCTACGTGCGCAATGGCAGGCCGAGATTCGGACAGGTCATCGACCCGAACGACATCCAGTGGTTCAATCTGGCCCTGTTCAAGAAGAAGGTGCTGCAGGCGAAGAAGAGCCTCAATGCCGTTCGGATGCCGAACGCCGACGATATCTGGGACGTCGCGAACGAGGCCGACAACCGCGGGGCCCGTGCGCAACGCCGGACCGAAGATGGCGACGTCATCGGTGGAGTTTCCCACGCATCCGATGATCCCGATATCGATATCGTCTGACCCATGAGCCGGGCCGCAATCAGGTGCGCGTGGCGGTCTCCGGAACAAGGAAATCGATATAACGTTCGATAAAGGGGTTCGTATCGGGCACACCCAGGCCAGGACTGGAATTGGCCTCGATCGTCACATAGTCGGGCAAAGATGGCGACTGCACAATGAAGTCGAGGCCGACCATCGGATGCTCCAGCAGGTGCGCGATGTTCTCGGCCGCCTGACGCAGTGCGGGATGCAATTCGGCCGTGACATCGTGATTCTTGCCCCCGGTGCTGATATTGGCGTTCCTGCGCACTTGTATTTGTTGTTCGACCCCCGGCACCGCATCGTAGTCCAGTCCCTGCAGTGCAAGATGCCACTCCGTTTCGGCATCGCGTGGGATTTTGCCCTCATCCGGACGGTTATGACGTTCTACCAGGTCGTTATAGCGTTCGATCAGACCGCCAATCGTGATCTTTCCATCTCCAATCAACACGGGTGCGCGCCGCACACCTGCAGCCACAACCTCGTAATTGACGACCAAAATACGTAAGCCGTCACCAGGATAGAATTTCTCGAGCACGACATGCCTGCCCTGCATCGCGGCACGCTCGATCGCGTCGACGAGTTCATCTTCGCCGCGTACGTCCACGATGACATTCTGGCCCTTCTGCCCCGCACCCGGCTTGACGACCACCGAACCATGTTCTTTCAGGAAGGCCAGATCGCTCTCGCGGTCCCCGGCGATCTGCTGCTCGGGAACCGGGATGCCGGCCAGGTCGAGATAGCGCGACGTCAGCACCTTGTCCGCACAGAGCTGGCACGTCAGCGCCGGGATCGTCTCGGGCAAGGTTCCGGCGCACAGAATGGTGCGCCCCGCATGGCGCAATTCAAATACGCCCGTGTTATCCCGCACCCGGGCATCGATGCCGCGCGACCGTGCTTCATGGATGATCCGCATCCAGTAGGGATTGAAGCCGGAAAAATCGCGATCATCCTCGGGTTGGCGTTCCGGTCGGATTTGCCCGAGGATCGGACCCCGCATCGTCGCTGTCCCTTCCTGCTCGCGCCTTTTCTCCAGGGTGTCCAGGAAGTTCCGGATTCCGCACTCTCTTGCCATCATCACCGCGCTCGACGAGGAATGCGGAAGCATGCGGCAGGCTTCCAGAACGGCATGCTGCTGATCCGGCTGAAGCAACAGAGCGCCGCTTTCGATCAATCCGACCGCGTACTCCGCAATCGGCTCCGGCATGTCGTGAAGCCGGGCGACAAGCGACCTGAATCCATCCACGATCCAGGTGCCATAACCGGCATCGATGCCGTCCGGCCCCAATTGCTCAAGCACGTTTTCCACCTGCTGCAATGCATGTTCGACCGTGGACTGCTCCACGCGCAGCGTCGGCCATGTACGGCCGGCTCCAGGCGTGGTCGCCGAAAGCACAACGACCTGCGCCAGGGTCCATGGAATGATGCCGTCATTCAGGAGTGTTAGGCGTGATGCCGTCGCTGCGCTGCCGCCGGCATCAGACGGTTCCCCGATGCCCAGATACGTCCTGACCTTCCCGCTGCAACAGACCATGGCCGCCAGTTCATCCGCCAGTGCATCTGGTTTCCCCTGGGCGCGCAAGTTTTGCGCCCGCTGGACGATCGCGTGAAGCGCTCCTCGGACATCACCCGCGCTCGCGCGGAGTTCCTTGTCCACGAATTTCATGGCGCCCTGGATCGCCGAATCCTGCCCCGCAAGCATGGCGCGGCCGCGCTGGTCGGCGGTCTGCGCGGCACGCTGGCGCATCTCCTGTTCGCCACGCTCGCCCAAGGCTTTCAACGCCGGGAACGATCCGCCGGCATCGCGGGGAAGTCCGGCACAGGTCGCATACAGGTCGCGCTGATCGTGTTCCACCAGCTTGTCGGCGCAGTCTTCGATAAGACGACCTGCGCGCTGCGCCAGGTCGGGAGGCATTTCCGCGAGATGCCGGGCAAGGCAAACCAGCGCGCGGCCGAATCTGTCGTCAAGGCGATGGCCGGCTGACGATGGGGCAGCGGATCGCGCGACGGCCGACCTTACCAGCATTTCCAGTTGGTCAAGCGCCCGTTCCGCATGCTCCGCAACAGGAAGTGTTGCGATCTGGGCCAGGACAAGAGGAGCCATCCCGCGCTCCATAGCGGTGCTGCCTTGCGATCCACCCGCCCACAGAAAGGCGGTGAACATGGCGAGATGATCGATCATGCTCTTCAGTTCCCGCCGCACGACGTGTTCGTCGCTGCGCATTACGCGCGGATTGTCCGGATCGGTGAAGATCGCCCTGAGCACTTGATTCATGTCGCCGCGGTAGCGCTGCGCCATGTGCATGGCGAACCGGGCGGCGTCGAACGCGTGCTGCTGTTCAGGCGAATGCGGATGATTGCCCGGCTGATGGCTCACACTTTGTAACTGCATTCCAGGCTCCAGGTCCTCGACAAGACACGATCCCACCCAGGGCGGGCAGCATGACGCCGGTGAGTGACGGAGGTGCGGGACAAGTTCCGCGCAGCGGCGGAAACTCCCCGGCTTGAACGTCAGGCGTTGAAGAAGTCGATAGAGCGACGGTGCGCGGTCCGGGCGCACGTCAGGAGGAAGGGCGGCGAGTCCGGGCCGAAGCCCGGCCGCCGCCTGTAGCGATGCAGCAGCCCATGAAGCTCTGCCTGCAACGGATTGCAGTCTTGCCCGACCAGGACTGCCGCATGCTTCCCGGGCGGGCAATGTCTCTGCCTTATCGCTTTACCTGGCTGAAGTCGGAAACCTGCTTCCCGTCGACATTCAATCCCTTTTGCTTGGCAAGGGCCATCGCCTTATTGAACTGCGCCTGGCGGTAAGGATTGATCATCGTAAATTCGGTCTGGGCGATGGTAATGTTATCCGTCAGTTTCCCGTCGTTTTCCAGCGTAGGAAAGATCTGGGTTCCATCCTTGCCGGTGTCGCCCATCGTCTTGAGCTTCACGTACTTCGAGAACTTGTAACCGGCTTCGATGGCGACCTCGATCGCTTGCTGCGTCATCCACTGGTCGGGTTTGCGATGAATCTGTTCGACGGAGGTATGTTGCTGCTGCTTCCACCGCAGCATCAATTCCTTGTCTTCCGCCTCGCGCGCCGGCCGCGTGGCCTCCATCGTCTGTGCGTATTCCGAGGTGGCGATCAGATCAGCGGAAGTCCGGATGACGGCCGAGGGATCTTCTTCGATGGCTTTTTGCAGCATCAGCTCGGCGATATCCGCCTCTTTTCTCTCGACGCTTGCCTGCAATGCCTCGTCCAGTTCCGTCGATTTGGCCTTTTCCGCATCCTGCACGTCGGCCGGGCTGTAAACCGATACCAGCGGCGTGCCCGTCACATAGTCGAAGAACGGCATCAGGCCGCTTTTCTCCATCGCCTTTCGCACGTGCGGGTGCATGCGGTTGCTGATCAACGCCCGGAACTCGCCGGGATACTGCTTCTCCAGGTAATTTTTCGCGCCCTGCATCAACTCCAGCTCCGCATGCGGGAAAGGCAATTCGCTCGCCGCTTCACTCCTGGCCGGGATGCGGGCGACTTTTGGGGCGCCCTCTGCCCCATCGAGATCCGACCAGTCCGTCGGATCGATCATGCGCTCATACTGATTGTTGAAGTTATTGTAGATAAGGTGGTACACGTGCTCTTTCGTTTCCGGATCGAGTTGGATATCGGGATTGAGCAAATGGATGTTATCGAGAAGATTCCGGACGAACGCAGGCCGGAAGTCCTTGGGCTGGATGGCGTCCTGGCTCATGCCATACACCTCGAAATCCGTGCCGGTGTTGCATACCCAGGGCATGCCCTCCACCTTTTTCGGGTTTTCCCGCTGCATGCGCATCGTGTCGTTGATCAAGGTCAGGACGGGATACTCCGCAACGTGTCTTGCATCCGCCGCCACCATGGCAACGGCATTGTGCACCTGCCTGTAATTGGTGCCCAATTGTTCGCTGGTCACGTTGTCGTCCATGTCCTGGACCTCAATGGTGTGCTTCACGTCGGGACTGAGAAACTTGATCCTGGTGCGGAAGGAAACCTCACGCCACTTTGCTTTTGCCAATCGGACGCGCGGTTCGAAGAAATTCCTTATCGCACGGCCGCGTTCGTTTGCCGCCGTCTTCGCGTCTTTTGCCGGCGCCGTCGCCATGGCCCTCGTTGTTTCGGTGTTCTTGAGCGCGTCCGGGTGGGTACTGGCCAGTGTCCCCGGAAGCAGGTTGGTGCCTTCCAGATCCTTCAAATTCTTATGCGCGGTACTTCCCACATGCGCCAACGCGTGCGGCTCCGCAAGTTGATCGACCACTTTGGCGTATTTCTCTATCTGCTGCGGTTCAGGCAGCGTAGAGTGAAACGCCGCAGGTATGTGTCCAAGTGCACCAGCCATATTGATTTCTTCGAAAAAAAAGATTGATAAGAATTTGGGTCATTGATCCTTACGTAATTCGTGACAGCGAATTGCGCCGGCTCCCCTCCCGCAGAAGGAAAGTGGAGCGATTGAGCGCCTTGCCTGTCATTCATTACCTAATGCTCAATGAACAGCCGGAACGGCTGAAAAATCATCGGATGGCAAGCCGGCCTGCCATTGCCCGAACCGGTTATCGACCCAGCGCTTTCGGAGTCGCTATGGACTTGCAAGCCGCCGGAAAAAAAACTACGTCCGCGTAAACTGCGCCAGGAATCGCTTCAGCCCGTTCTCGCGCGGTTTCACGTCACCCTGGTCATCGATTACGATCGCTTTCCCGCTTTCCTTGGCGCTCATCAGTTCACGGAAATTGCCCCCCTGGACGCCCGACACGTAGACGTTGCTTCCGCTCTTGAACGGAATCCTCGACGATTGCTTCAGTTGAACAACCACGGGTGCGTTGCCCTCGTCGAAGAAAACCTGCTTCGGCTTGCCTTGCACGGATGCACCCGCCGGCAGGATTTGTCCCGCATCCGATTTAAAGGCCTGCATCAGCGCCGCCTGCATGCTCTGTCCAGCCAGCACTGATGGGGCTGCCATGTACTGCACGCCTAGAGCGGGGGGAATTCTCAATCCGCTGGAGCCGCGGGCCGTCGATAGCGGCGCGCTGCGGCAATCGATGTAGGTACGAATAAAGTCCGCGTTGACGGGATTGCCGGATGGGTAGAGCGGGTACGCCAATTGCCGTTTTGGCGCCTCGCCTGCCCTGATCCTGGGAACCGCCGTTGATTCCTTGGCGTGTATCGCATGGGCGCCACGCAAGGCGAACTCCTCCATCCCGGGCGGAACTACGGCGACACCGTCGGCATCACCCACAATCGTGTCGCCGGGCTGGATCTCGACGCCCTGCATCTGCACGGGCTGCTGCAACACGGCCTCGCTTGCCGTGAGCGTTTCGTCGCCGCTGACAAAATTGGCTGCGTAGACCGGAATGGCCGGCTGTTCGCTCAGTGACGCCGTTCCACCTGTCATGACCGCGCGAAGGCCTTTCGCCTGGGCCAGGCGCACCAGCGCGCTATTGAGCGTAATGTCCTCTGGATGTTCAGCGGGAACGACAAGCGTCGTCCTGGTGTCGGCGGTCCGGATTCCCAGCCGGATGGCGTCTTCCGATCCGCCGGCCACGAGCGCTATACCGACGGAATTGCTCGTGTTCGCACCTTCCGGCGTATGAATCGCGATACCCACGGTCTTTGGCGGAGTGAGCGTAGAGAAGGAGTCCGACAGTTCCGCTGTCGGTGCGCGGCCCAGCATGTCGAGCAGCTCATTGGATATAACACTGCCTTTGCCCTTGGGTGCTGCAGCGCTTGCCACCGCCGCGGGAGCCGGAGTAATCCGCAGTGCTTCCGGCCTGCGCGGCACCTCGACATGATTCGGATCAGGCAAAATGGTCCGGCCGCCAGCCGCACGGATCACGGCGTCGACATTTTCTTCCGGGACCATATACAAATGGCTGCCGTCCACAATGCAGATATCGTTGCTTTTTGCCGCATAGCCATCCCCCTTGATGGGAAGATGGACGGCACCTGCTTCCGCCTTGCTCGGCCCGTTCGGCGTAACCGGCGTGGCGGCGCCCTTGGAGAAACAAAAGAACGCACCGTCCGTCGAAGCGTACTGGGCGCGGTCGCGGCTGAAGCCGTCCACGATGAAGCCCTTGACGCCATAGCTGATCGCGATATCCCGCATCATGTCGCCGACATAGGCATAGGTCGGCGTCTTCCCGTCCTGGTGGAAGTATCCGCCATCGATCAGCAGGACATCGCCCCGTTGCGCTTGGCGCTCCAGCGCGACATGGGTTCCTTCAGTGTCGCCGGATGCGACTTTCAAAGTCAGGATCGGTGCGACTTGCCTTCCTTCGCCTTCGATGTGCTTGAAGCCGCAGTTACCCATGTCATAAAGAAGCGTGCCGTGAAGGCGCGCAAGGTCCGCGACAGGGATCTTGCTCAACTTCTCCATGTTCTCGCGGGTCACGCTCGGCGCAGGTCGGTCCAGGACGGCAAAGATCGGCGGCCACTTGTTCGTTTCGGCATATTGCGCAACATGACCCAGGAGGCCTTCGAGGTGTTTTACCGAGAGCAGGCCGCCGGCATCGGAGGTGCAGGATACCTGGATGACTTTTTTCTCCGGTGCGCCCGACTGTACCGCATCCGCTGAGCGAGGAAGCTCTCGTACGTAGAGGCCCGCGCGGCCGGCTTGATCCATGATGCTGTACTTGACCGTCTGCGGCGATGTGGCGAGATGCGCGTCGAGAGACGCCTTGAAATCCCTGTTGTCCACCGTGGCAAGGCGTACTTCCACATTTCCGCACTTGTCCAGGGCATCGATATGTTTTTTTATCCCGGGGTTGTGGGCGGCCAGGCGAGAAACGGTATCGACAAGATGCCTGTCGTGACTGGAAAAGGCCTTCCAGTTGTGCTGAAGTTGACCGGCATGCTGCTCCTGATCCGTCGATTTGCCGGGAGCAATTGGTTGATATGAGACGGCTGCTGCGTGCACCATTGTTTGACTACCCCTTTCGTGGATATCTGCTGAAAGCTCCCGCTCCGGAAACAGTTGCCGGGACAGGCAAAGACTGATTCCGCACCGTGTTCAGGCGTGGATCATCCATTCTTGTCTTCTGACGAATTTGCTCCGAACATCGACGCAGATGTGGCCTGCATGTTCGGCGGGCTGGGCGGGGCAATGTCAACGCGCCCGAAGGAAGTTTCCCGCAGCCACTTTTGTCATCGAAAAAATAACGAAGATTTAGTGGAAACAAACGCTGTATCAGTTCCATGCGCATCGGGGCAAGGTGCCGGATTGGCGTGCGTCGCAGCTGAACAAGCCTATGACAGTTTGAGGAATTGCGTCCCTGCCTGGGAACCATTGCCGCCGTGCGGACGACGTAGTCGCTCCAGACCTGACAACAAGGCAAACATGAATCCTTCTATCGGCAGCGCGACAATTGCGGTTTCAACAGTTAGCCATTCACGGGAACCTGACAGAGGTTCGTCGGATGACACAACGCTGCACCGGAATGCCGCTCCTGTAACAAATGCTGTTCAAGATCTACCTGGCATCCGGACCAATGCCAATCGCGCAGATGCCGGAGCCTTTGGCAGGCGCTTGCTATCCCTTCTACCCAACAATAAATTTCATTTGCGCGACAACCTCTACAAGAATCTGTCGTCAGTCCTGCATCAAATTGGCGATCAGGCATATCGACCGGAGGACAATCAGGCGCGGCATGTGTTGCAACTCTTTGCCGATCAGGTTGGCATGGGCCCGCAATGGGACGGCCGAGCCCTCCATGATTGCCTGCAAGTCATCCGTCAATGCCTCGTTGAAGAAGGCAGGCAACAATATGCGAGAGACGACCGCTTGCGAGCGAACATGTGGACTTCTGCAAGACACGCGAGGATGCGTCCCGCCACTGCCACTGTCGAACGCAACGATGATGCACACCTGTCCAAAGGCATCAGGGAATTAAGGAAGCAGAATCATGCGGTCCAATTAGGAAAGCAGATTCGTCAGTTTCTCGTGGAGCTTGGCGCAGATGCGGCAAGGATCGGGCACACCATACCGAATGCGTGATCCGGACAGCAGATCGATGTGTCAGCCCACAGTGACCGCTGCAGGGCGGGGCTTCCATAGTCGATACGACCAGGAGCGCAGGCCGATTACTTATTTGCAGCAACCGCGCTGCGCTTGCACTGGCGGGCATTGCACCGAGCCATACGAGCAATAGACGCAACAGTCTCCCGGCTTTGGCCGAAGCACCGCCTGGCAGTTCGTGCATTGGTAATAGAACTGGCATGCATCGGTCGGCATCGTTTCCTTCCTGGCGAATCCGCATTGCGGGCATGTCAGGATGGACTCAATCATGGCTGCAGTCATGGCGAACATTTGTGAGTTGCGGACGAAAAACCGGCATTGGTCGCCGCGTCGACCGAAGCCGCGGCCCCGGTCGCGGCCGGATCGAATTCCACGGTCGCTGCTTTATGGTCGAAGCCCGCCTCGACCTTCTCGGCTGTCAAGGAAGATTTTCCTGCCTTCGCCGCGCCCTGTCGAGGGATACTCTCCTGCCAGGGATGCAGCCGAATTTGGGAGACATGCTCAGCACGGCGTCAACAGGAACGCGCAGTTGCGTGCCCTGGAACGGCGCCGGTGTTCCCCGCCGCCGGTTCGCGCGGCATGCGCGCCCGTTTCAGCCCTGCGCGCGCCTGGACGAGTCAGCGCCAGTCCTCGAAACTGCGCCGGTTCGCCATCAACAGGTCAACGATACCGGAAATCCGCTCCGGCGACGTCGTACCGGAAGCCTTCGGCGGCGGCTGTTCAACCCGAGCACCGCGATTGCCGACAACCAGCAGGCCGGCATAGGCACGGTCCGGGTCGTTCACCGGGCGCGCGATGGCCAGCGGCTTCTGTGCCGCTGCCGGCGCGGCAGGTTGACGGTCCAGCCGTTCGATCACGCTGTCCAGCGATGCGGCCGTTGTACGGGTGTCGTTCGACGTGTTCGCAGTCGGCGTCACCCGAATATTCGCAGGGGGCGTGGAGGTCTGCCTGGCCGGCTGTACCGCCGGTGCAGGGGATGCGACCGCGGGTACAGGCGTTGATGCTGCCACCGGTACTGGCGCCGTGGATGCCGGTCCTGCTGTTGGCGCTGTTGGCGCTGTTGGCGCTGTTGGCGGCGGTGACGGCGGTGACGGCGGTGACGGCGGTGACGCAACGCTTGCCGGTGCCGATGCAATCGGAGCCACAGGCGCCGTATCCCGTATCGGCGGTTCCACCGCCGCCCTGGCCGGTGACGGCACGGCGACGGCGCCGGGATCGACGCGCGACACGTCGGCGCGCGGCGTCGCTGTCGGGGCGGGCGCGACCGGAGCCTTCTCCTTCTCCGTGACGGGTGCCGCGGGCTCGACGCGTTCTTCCGCCGGCCTGACTGCGGCGAGCGCGCCGCCGGCACGTGCGATGCTGCCGGCACGCTGCTGCACCACCTGCGACTGGCCGGCAGCCGGCGTACCCTTGCTGCCAACCAGGCGCGGCGTGATCAGGAATAGCCGCTCGCGCGCGCCGTAGGTTTGCGTTTCGCTGCGGAACAGCCCGCCGAACAGCGGCACATCACCCAGCACCGGCACCTTTTGCTTGTCGCTCGACAGGGATTCGGCATGATAGCCACCGATCACGAGCGTCTGCTGCACATCGACGATGGCCTGGGTGCTGATGGTGGAACGCGTGACGCTGGGGTCGGACGGCGTGTTGCTGGCGAGCGACCCGTCTTCGATATCGACTTCCAGCCGTACCCGGGGCGACGGACCATCGTGCACGATACGCGGAATCACTCTGAGCATCGTGCCGGCCGTCACGTCGGCCAGGTCCGCGTAGCGTTCCGCCAGTAGCGGCACATAGCGGGTCTGCGAGAGGTCCAGCACGGCGGCCACGTTATCGAGCGTGAGCACGGTCGGGGTGGCGAGCACGTGCGCCTCGCCATGGCCTTCCATCGCCTTCAGGCGCGCATAAAACATGGCCGCATTGCTGATCAGCAGCGTCGATCCCGGCAGCGGCAGCGCCGTTCCTTGCGAATCCTGCGAGGTCGCATTGAACACCGTATTCACTTTTCCGCTGGGGCTGCGCGTGCCCCACTCCACGCCCAGCTCCGACAACTTGCTGCGGTCGATGTCGACGATCAGCGCCTCGATCTCCACCTGCTGCGGCTCGACGTCGAGCTGCTCGATCAGCGACTGGTACGTGGCGCGCTTGCTGCCGTTGTCATAGATGACGATCGCATTCAGCGACGGATCGGCCTCGATGCGCGGGCGCGCGTCGCCGCCGCGATCCGATTTGGCCGAACGGTCGGATGCGCTGTCGTCGCCGTTGTCCTGCGCGCGCCGGCCGGCACGCCCGAACAGACTGTCGCCCACCTCGCGCGCGCCGCCCTTCTCCGTCCTCGCCGTGCGCGAGCGCTTGTAGCTGTCGACATCCAGCCCGGAACGTGCATCGGTGATCTTTTCGGCCGTCCCGTGGCCGAAAAGAAGATTGCTCAGGATGGTCTTGATGCCGGGAATCGTCTCGGAGCGGCCGCGTGACGTAATCACGCGATCGGTCGCGCTGGCGTACTTGAGGCGGAACAGCATCACCTGTCGCCCCGCCATCGCCACCTTCTTGTCGTCCGGCAGCAGAATGGAACGGGCCAGGTCGACATACGCGCGCGGCCCGCTGACGATAACGATGCCTTCGTCCGGCAGCTCGCCCCAGCCGAAGCGCGGGTCGAACAGGCCGATGCCGGTCAAGGCCTGCTTGGCATCCTGCACCGCGTCCTGGCCCACCTGCAGCCGCACCGAAGCATTGTCGTCGCGCGGCACGATATACAGCGTGTCGTTATAGACGAACCAGCGGAACTTGTAGGGCTGCGCCAGGCGATCCAGAAACTCGATGCCGTTGGACGCCTTGAGGCGGCCTTTGGCCAGCGCGTCGTGCGGCAGTCCGTAGGAAAGGCGAATGCCGTACACGCGCCCGAATTCCTCGAAGACGTTTTGCAAGGTCATTCCGCTCGCATCGATCGCGAACCCGGTATCTTTCCAACTCGCCGGCGCCGCGCCCAGGGCGGAACCCGCTCCCACCAGCGACATGCAGACGATGGCCGCGCGCAGCAAGCGCACGGCGGTATGCCATGAACTCATTTGATCCCCCCTTCCAGCATCTTGCGCATGCGCTGCTCGATACGCTCCTGCATGGGATTGCGTCCCGGTTCGATGCTGGTGCGCAGCATCTCCATCTGGTTGAGAAGCTTTTCCAGGGCATCCCCGGCCTCCATCCAGCTAGTGACGCCCGGCAGCCACTGGGACAGGCACAAGGACCGTCCGTCGGCCGACAAACCGAAACCCGCATCGAATTCGACCGCCAGCCGAAACCCTTGCCGGAGCGCGTCCTGCAACTGGGCCTCGGAGAAGTCATGCATCAGATAGATGCCCAGTTCGGCGCCGACCGGGAAGGTCTTCAGCCAGATCTCGACGCCGTCGATCGCTACCGGCGTACCCACGGGCAGCGTCCGCAGCCATGCATCGGTGTCGGGGTCGCGCATCATCAGCCCCGCGACTCGTTCAGCACCGTCTTCAACGGCTTTTGCAGCAGGTTGAACTGGACAGCCATCGCCGCCTTGGTGGTCGACTCCGCTTCCAGCAGCCTGGCGAACTCGTCCGGATCGGGCGTTTCTCCCGATGCCTGGCGCGCCATGACGTCCTTGATCTGGTCCCCGATATCGTCGAACTTGTTGGTGAGACGTTGAATTGCCTGGTATGCAGGATTGCTGAAGTCGGACATTGCTCTCTCCCGTTCAATGGAAATCCAGCCGAATTTTCGAGTGCTGGTTCCCATTAGTAACAATCGAAGTGCCACGGTTCGCCCGACCAGCATCTTTTTCATCACGTTTCTCGGCCTCGCAATTCTTACAGGTCGACGCGCTCCCTGGCCGGTGGAACCTCCCCTCGGTGGAACCTCCCCTCTCCTCGTGGCAACTCAGTGTGTCGCCTCGGATGATGCGCCATATCCGCCCTGAATCGACAGGCGCAGCCGGCGCCTCCAGGGGCACAAGACAACAAGAAAGGTAAACACCCATGACCGTCCCTGCCCCGAGCAGCTCCCACTCCACGCCATACGATTACGATCCGAACGCCGGGCAGCAACGCCAGGGCAGCCAGGGGACGATCCAGCACGGGTACCCGGCCCAGGAAAACGTCTTTCTCCAACCGGATACCGTACCGCGGCAGTCGATCGAGCAGCGGATGGTCCCCCCTGAGCACAGGCCCGGGTCGGCCGGCGCCGCGCAGCCGCAGCGCTCGCGAGACAGGGGCATGGAACACCGGCTCCGAACCTGGTTTGCGCGACGTACGCAAGCCGGCAGCACTCGGCACGCGCCGAGCGAGGCCGGGCCAAGCAACCCGCCTCCTCTCGCCTATCCGACCTATGCGCCGCCACCGATCCACAGTGACCGGCAGGAGCACCTGAGCGGCGCAGGCCAGTCTGGCTGGAATGACGAGGAACTGCGCTTCGCCACGGGGCAGTCCTTGCTCACCGCCCAGCAGGAACTGATGCAAAGAGACCAGGAACAGCAGGCGCTGACCAGAGCCATCGGCGAATCGTTGAAGACCGCCCAGGAACAATTCGCCGGCGATTCGGCGCTGACCGATGAGGATTTATTGCGGCTTGCATTGGACATATCGGCGCAGATGAATCCGCCGAATCCCGGTCTCGCGAGCCGGACGCCGACCTCATCCTCGGGCGATACGCGGAACGCGGTAGATGGCGGGAGCCCACGCCCGTCGCTCAGCTCGCTGGATGCAGAGCCTCTTCCCGATTTGCCCGAGATTGATGGAACGCCTGTTCGAGTTCCTGTGCATGAGCTGGAAGGAACCACCCCTTCCCATGCCTATGAACTTGATGGCGATCTGCCGCCTCCGCCGCCCTATGAGTCGCATGACTTCGGGCGTTACCCGAATCCTTAATGCCTATTTCAACAGGTCGGAACGCCAAGCAATGACTCCGCAGGCGAACTGCAGCATAGCAAGATACGCATCTGCATGATTTTCCGATCGCAAGAGCAGCCTGCGGAATCGATTGAGCCAGCGATGCGTGCGGCCGGTTTGACGTACTTCGGTGCAGACATGGCGGGTTTCCCAACTGAAAGGTCACGATATATCCTTCCCGATCGGTCATTTTCATTGAGAATAGCCCAAAGCACGAGTATGATTTTCCCGATCGGTCATTTTTATAGCGCATCGAGGCGAATCATGAGCAAATCTTTACCGATCGGTAAAATAGTCGCGCTGCCACAGACCGTATCGACGGTCGCAGAGGTCGGATCGCTCGTCCAGGCTGTCCGGAAGCAGCAGGGGATGACGCAAATTGACGTGGCCGGCCTTGGCGGCATTGGCAACCGGTTTATTGTCGACCTGGAAAAGGGCAAGGAAACCGTCCAGATGCAAAAGGCCATGGACGTACTCGCCCTACTCGGCCTGGAATTGGTGATCCGGAAGAAAGGTGGCGGGCAATGAGGACCAGGAACGGATGAGCGCTGAACAGCACTTTGGCTGTCATTATTTCAGTGTGTTGATATACAATCCTCTCAGAGAGGCTTTTGTTATAAAAATTTGAGAAAAATTATAACAACCAGGCGAATCGGAGCGCGATATTATGCAGCCTTGTAATTCCAGAGCTGGCAAGACCGTTCCCCAAGGGAGCGGATATCTGGCTTATGTCCCAGCCAAGTTACCTCCAAGAATCGACTTCGACGGAGAGATGATCAGGCTTTTGTCCGATGCCGATATCGCATTAGGTCGTCTTGCCGGTATCACTGAGATCTTGCCAAACCCGGATTTATTTGTCGCGATGTACGTCCGCAAAGAGGCAGTGCTGAGCTCTCAGATCGAAGGCATTCAATGTACGCTCGATGAGGTGTTGGAGGCCGAAGTCGACGATGAAGGCGCACGTACCAAAGACATTGCGGAAGTTGTCAATTATGTCGGCGCAATGAACTATGGGATGGAGAGACTCGCAACTCTGCCTCTATCGTTGCGGTTGATCCGCGAAACTCATTCGCGCTTGATGGAGGGTGTCCGTGGGGAACATAAGGCCCCTGGTGAGTTTCGGAAGACTCAAAACTGGATCGGACCACAAGGGTCAACACTGATCAATGCGGCCTTTGTTCCTCCGCCAGTTCCAGAAATGCATGAGGCGCTTGCCGATCTCGAGCAATTCCTGCATGACCGGTATTCCATGCCGGTGTCAATCCAATGTGCAGTCACTCATCTCCAGTTTGAGACGATCCATCCCTTCCTGGACGGGAATGGTCGCGTCGGCCGTTTGCTTGTGCCATTGATGCTGCATCAACGCGACGTAATGGCAAAACCGCTGCTCTACATAAGCCACTACCTCAAGGCGAACCGGCACGAATACTACGACCGCTTGATGGATGTGCGGGTGAATGGAAACTGGGAAGGATGGGTCAAGTTCTTCCTTACTGGTGTGGCAGCCGTCGGCCATGAAGCAGCGGACACGGCAAAAAGAATCGTCCAGTTCCGTACCGAAGCTCAACAGGCTGCCGTCAAAATGGGAAAGCCCGAACTGGCACTCATCGATCATCTCTTCAAGCACCCGATTATGGACGCTCGCACCGCGGAAAAACTGCTTGGTGTGACTTATGCAACAGCAAATAATGCGCTCTCAAATCTCGAAAATGCAGGGTTTGTTGTGGAGACTACTGGAAAGAAGCGCAATCGCATGTTCCGGTTTCAAGGATACCTGCAGCTCTTTGATGATACGCCAAGCAAAGCACCAGCCATTTATGACAGTGAGAAGCAAACGGGCTATCAACATGGGGCTGATGAGCCTGTTGAGGAAGATCGGCCCCAGCCATAGAAAATATCGTCGCTCGTGCGTTCTATGATCCAAGTTCACGCGGCCGGTCTCGGCGGTATCGGCAACCCGTTTATTGTCGACCTGGAAAAGGGCAAGGACACCATCCAGATGCAAAAGGCGATGGACGTACTCGCCCTACTCGGCCTGGAATTGGTGATCCGGAAGAAAGGTGGCACCCAATGAGCACCAAGGACGAAGGAGCATTGGTCAACGCCTTGTCCGTGTATATGGACAACCAGCTCGTCGGGCTGCTGCACAGGACAGAGCCGCTCAGCTTCACCTACGACCCGGGCTGGCTCGCTTCGGCTGAGGCAAAGCCACTCGATCCGTCCCTGCCTCTCTCTCCGGAGCGGATCGATTCGCCTCACGTACATGCCTTCTTCGAGAACCTGCTGCCGGAAGGCGATCAGCGCAGGATCGTCGCGCTGCGCCACCAGGTATCCAGCGTCTTCGGGCTCCTGGCCACGGTTGGAGGTGACAGCGCCGGCTCCATCGTCCTCCTTCCAGAAGGACAGGCACCCCAGGCGCCAATCTATCAACGCTTGACCTGGGACCAGGTCGATGCCCTCGTCCACAATGACGGAAAACTGGCCAGGGAACGGGAGGCTATCGACGCTGCGGCAACGGGCATGCCGGCGCCACGACTTACGATCTCCGGCGCGCAGTTCAAGATCCTTCTGTCGCTCGATGAAAGCGGCCAGCCGCTGCGTCCCATGGGCAGCACGCCGTCGACTCATATCCTCAAACCGGACATCGTGCGCACCGACATCAACATCTTCGCCTCGTCAATCAACGAGACGATCGTGATGCGTGCGGCCCAGCTGTGCGAACTGCCGACAGCCAAGGTCAGCTACCAACCCAGCGTCAAGGCATGCCTGGTAGAGCGCTACGACCGCCTGTTGCGTCCGGATGGCACCCTCGCACGCCTCTGGCAGGCTGACTTTTGCCAGATCGCCGGCAAGCCGTCGGATGTGAAGTACGAGAAGGACGGCGGTCCGTCCTTCAAGGGCTGCTTCGATATCGTGGGCGCATCTGTACAGCCGGGCGTCGACCGCCGCAACCTGCTGCGCTGGCTATTCTTCAACCTGTACGTCGGCAACAACGATTCGCACGCGAAGAATCTCTCCCTGCTGGCGACGCAGGACGGCCTGCGCCTCGCGCCGTTCTATGACCTAATGAGCACGCGCGTCTATTCGGGGCTTGGCTCGAACTTCGCCTTCAGCATCGGCGGTGAATGCGAGCCAGGAAAAATGGGACCTGAGCATCTCGAACGACTGGCCAAGACACTCGGCATCGCACCGAAATACGTGAAACGGATTGCGCACGATACAGCCCTCCGGGTATCGACTGCAATTCCCGCTGCGGTGCAGGCACTCCTGCCTTCCCTTGGTCCAACCGAGAAGGTCATGGCCGAGCGCATCGAGCGCAAGATTGGCAGCCTGGTGAAACGGATGTCCGCTCGACTGAACGCAGGGCAATCGGATTCTCAGCTGTCCGCTGATGAAGATAGCGGCGAATCGTCTGCGCCGCGATAAGACACAAGCTGGCACGTTTTAGCGATCTCCCAACTCTACGAATGGAGCACGACTCGTGACATCTCTGACCAACGATCCTCAACTCCAGCTCGCGTTCTCTCTTTACGAAAGCAAGGGTGTCTTCGCGGTATTGATTATCACGCCAGATAAGGCTGATACGCGAACCCATCCTTGACCACCCCGGTCAATTCAACTTGCGCACGATTCTCAGCGCTCTCACTGAAGCCGACAAGCACGCCGTCGCGCGCGGCACCGGAGTTCAACGCATCGAGCCACCAGTTGTAGCCTGACTGATCCGGTGCACGATGCAGGACATTCTGATACACGTGCGTCAGAAAATCGGCATTCGTCGTGTTCGCACCATACAGCGTCGTGAATTCGGTCGAGTTGATGAAGTCAGACGCTACGTGATTGAGTGTCACGCCGCTATCCAGCGCGTTGATCCAATACACCAGCCCGTCGAGGTCCGGTGTCCGATTGAACGCAGCCTGATAGAGCCGATACGCTTGCGCCTCATGCCCGTTCGCGTCGATGATCACTTGCGCGCGATTCTCGACACTATCCGCGAATCCGGTCAGAACGCTTTCGCGCGACGCGCCTGAGTTCAGGGCATTCAGCCACCAGTTGTAGCCTGCCTGGTCGGGAGTCCTGTGCAGCACATTGGTATAGACGTGGGTCAGGAAATCCGCATTGGTCGTGTTCGCACCGTAGAGCGTGGTGAACTCATTTGAGGTGAGGAAGTTGTGCGCGACGTTCTGCAGCGTGCCGCCATTGTCCACGCTCTTCACCCAGAATCCGAGGCCGGCGAGATCCGGTGCGCGATTGAACGCGGCTTGGTAGAGATGATATACGGTGAACGGACACAGTCGCTCATCTGGACTGTCTGGCATCCTTGACGGCTCGAGTCGCACGCCGCAGACCTATGCAGTCTCGGAGTTCGCATTTCCACCATTCTGCTTCGTGATGACATTCGATTGTCCGTGCCCCGACCCTAGGCTGGTCGATATCTCGTCGTTTGCGGCGTATGGGTATGGGGAGAGCCGGTCGTTCGATCTTAGAATGCCGGTATTGCCCATCCATACCGCTTATCCGACCGACTACCGCACGCCGCAGGAGGTTCTGAAAGCAGCAGCTGCGGCCAAAGCACATACGGCCGGTTTGACGTAGGTCGGTGCAGACATGGCGGGTTTCCCACCTGAAAGGTCACGACATATTCTTCCCGACCGGTAATTTTTCTTGAGAATAGCCCAAAGCACGAGTATGATTTTCCCGATCGGTCATTTTTATAGCGCATCGAGGCGAATCATGAGCAAATCTTTACCGAGCGGTAAAATAGTCGCGCTGCCACAGACCGTATCGACGGTCACAGAGGTCGGATCGCTCGTCCAGAGTGTCCGGAAGCAGCAGGGGATGACGCAAATTGACGTGGCCGGCCTTGGC
>JAKACN010000068.1 GCA_021821365.1 Pseudomonadota bacterium
AAAGACTGTCCCTTCGTGGATGCAAAGGGACTGATAAGTTAATGCGTCGCATCATTTTGGTCAAGTTAAATTCTTGAAAAGCCTTAGAAATCAAGCATTTTCCGCGTACCCTATACACGGCAGCGGCTTTTTTGCTAGCATGCGCACAGTTTGCGGATGCGGTGCTCCCGAGCACCTTTTCTTCTTGATTCACCCTTCCCCTGGCGGCCCGGATACAAGCTGCCGTATCGCATGGCCACTGACAAAGAACTGTCCGACTTTCTGGAAAACGTAGAGCGCCGAGCATTCAAGCAGGCTCTCTACGCAGTTCGCAAGGACGAGGCAGCGCTTGATATTGTTCAAGATGCAATGATCAAGCTCGCCGAAAAGTACGGCGACAAGCCGGCAGCGGAACTGCCACTGCTGTTCCAGCGAATCCTTCAGAATACTATCCATGATTACTTCCGGCGCGAGAAGGTGCGCGGATCCTGGATCAGCCTGTTTTCCGGCCTCGGCGGCGACCAGGACGACCCCGAAAGCTTCGACCTGCTGGAAACCTACGAGGCGGAGGCTGGGACGGAGGCCGCCGAGTCCAGCGCCGACAAGGTCGAACGCGAACAGGTGCTTGCTGCCATCGAGCAAGAGATACAGAAACTGCCGGCGCGTCAACGGGAAGCCTTCCTTCTGCGTTATTGGCAAGACATGGATGTAGCCGAAACGGCTGCGGCGATGGGATGTTCCGAGGGTAGCGTGAAGACCCACTGCTCCCGTGCGACGCACACGCTGGCTCAGGCGCTGAGAGCCAAAGGAATCACATTATGAATTCGAATCAACTGAACTTCGCGTACAAGGTACGGCACGCGCTCAACGAAAATCTTGATGACTTGCCAGCTTCCACCACGGAAAAGCTTGCATCCGCCCGTAAAATTGCACTATCCCGCAAAAAGAAAGAATCCCCGCTGCGCGTCTTGGCACCGCAGCGTCTGATTGTCGGTCCGGCGGGCATCGTCTTCGGCGAACGCCTTTCGTGGCTCGCGCGCATGGGGATGGCAGTACCGCTGGTTGTCCTGATTCTGGGGCTGACGGGGATTTATCACTACGAACAGCAGCGCCGCATTAACGATACCGCCGACATCGATGCCGAAGTTTTATCGGATGAACTGCCACTGACGGCATACCTCGACCATGGTTTCAACGCCTATCTCGCGAAGCGAGGCGACTAAGATGACGATGGATTCACTTCTGACCGCCGCCCGCCCTTCGCGGGCGGTTGTCATTTTATGCCTGGCGCTTGCCATTCCGTTAAGCGGCCTGACCCTGCATGCGCATGCACAGCCAGCCTCGGCATCCGGCGCAGCCTCGCCAGCCGCGACTGTTCCGCGCAATGCATCCACACCGAAGTCGCAGGCCACGGCGAAACCACGCTGGGCGGACCTGACGCTGGCGCAGCAGCAGGCACTGGCGCCCCTTGCCCCCGAGTGGGACAAGCTCGACTCCTTCAGAAAGAAGAAATGGCTGGCGATCGGCAACAGGTACGCCACGATGAAACCCAACGAGCAGCAGCGCGTACAGGAGCGCATGCGTGACTGGGTCAAGCTGACGCCCGAACAGCGTCGTATCGCGCGCGAGAATTACGCACGCGCCAGGAAGCTCGGCCGGGACCAGAAGTCCGCCCACTGGGAGGAATACCAGCAGCTGTCCGAGGAACAGAAGAAGAAGCTTGCTGCCTCAGCGGCATCCAAAAAGCGCGTTGCGACGCTGCCCTCGCCCGCCTCGCAAAAGCGGAACAACAAGACGATACCGCCAATCAAGTCGGCACCTAAGCCGGTCCTGGAGCAGTCCGTCACGCCAAAGGCAGCGGCAAAATCGGCCATTCAGACATCATCTCAACCCGAAAAACAATAAGCCCGCCGGTGAACATTACCTCGACCCCCTCACTCAGGCGCCGACTTGCCAGCATGGTCTATGAAGCCATGCTGATGTTCGGCGTCCTGTTCATTTCCGGCTATCTCTTTTCCACGCTGCTGCAGCAACGGCATGCCTTGTACCTGCGCCATGCCATGCAGGACTGGCTGTTCCTGGTGATCGGCATCTATTTCGTCTGGTTCTGGACGCATGGCGGCCAAACGCTTGCGATGAAAACATGGCGCATCCGGCTGGTCACCCGAGGCGGACAGCCAGTCGGCGTGATGCGTGCCGTCGGCCGATACCTGCTTTCCTGGCTCTGGATCTTCCCCGGACTGGCTGTTTCCTGGATGATCGGCGCCAAGACCTGGATGCTGGTGCTGATTCCGTCTGCAAACGTTCTGCTCTGGGCGTTGACCGCCTACCTTGATCCGCAGCGACAGTTCCTGCATGACCGCATCGCCGGCACGCGAATCATTCGTATGCCGGACACCCTCGCCAAGGGCGCCGCGAATAAATAGTGCTCCACGTCACGCCCCCTCCACGCATTGCTGGTCGGCAGCCATGCCTGCGAAAAGAGGATTGTCCTTGGCAGCATAAAGCGCATTCATGAGTTGCCTTTCCCGTCGGACGACCGTCATGACGAAATCAAGGGGATGGCTCACCCCCTTGAACGCTCAGAAGCCGCGCTCGAGAAAACGGTGCAGCTCCGACAGCCCGGCGAGCCGTGCCGGGCTGCGCATCATTGCCAGTGTGCTGCCGATCAACGGCACGCGCACCAGTTCACAGAGCGCAGATCCCACCGATTCAACCTGGACTAACTGACGCTCGCGATCTGCCCGCTTGCCGACCATCCGATAGGCAGCGATGTAATCGTCTTCCGTAAACGCCTCGCCCAGGCGCTTCGCCATGCGGGCATCGAGCTTCTCGGACAAGGCGTCCAAGGCCACTGCTTCGGCAACGGCTTCCAGCGCGGCAACCGGAAGCAGGCGTTCCATCGACGGTAGTACGCGTTCAAAATTGGCATCCCGCCGGGTGACGTCGTAGGGGCCATAGAGCTCGCTCAGGAAAAAGCGTGCTGCGGACCCAGTCCCTGGATTCGCCAGCAAATCCGCATGGCTTCGTGCCATGCGCTGCACCTGGAACTCCCTGAGCGCAATACGTGCCGCGCTGACTGCGGGATCCGCCTTCGCCCTGCGACGCTCGGTCACAACAGCTGACAGGTCGCGACGGAGCCTGGCAATGATTTCCGGTTTGTTCATCGGCATCAAGGGCAACGGATTTTGGCCCGCGAAAGTGGCGACAGCGACTATTCTGAACGATCAGGAAAGGCCGATCTTGCGTAAATCCGTTCTAGAACTAGAACTCTATTTTGCGAAGATAACCAGTACTTGTGCTGAGTTACACTGGGCAAAAACCATGATAACGAGGAGATATGGCCAATAACCTTTCCCGCCGTTCCTTTTTGAAGGCCGGCCTGGCTGGTGCGCTCGTACTGGCGGCAGCCGGTGGCATCTATCGCGCGACACATCGGCCGCCAGCGGCTGGGCGGTTTGTGCTGGACGATGCGGCAAAAGCCGTGCTTGGCGCGGTGATCCCCGTTGTCCTGAAGGACGCAATCGACCCGACGCCGGCCATGACTCAGGCCGCCACAGCACGCGTCGGAATCGCGATCAGCGGATTGACGCTCGCAACGCAGAGGGAGGTCCAGGACTTGTTCGGCCTGCTGACGCTCGGGCCGGCGCGGCGCTTCCTCGCGGGCGTGCCTGACGATTGGCCGAAAGCTAGGCAGGAGGACATCGCGCACTTCCTGCAGAACTGGCGCCTGAGCCGTTTCGGCTTGCTGCAAAGCGCTTACCACGCACTGCACGACCTGATCATCGGCGCCTGGTATGGTGACGAGTCGACCTGGGCTGCCATCGGCTATCCCGGCCCGATCAAGGAATTGAGCTAAGAGACGCCATGACGACCACATCCAAGAGCCCGATCCCCGATCCGATCCAGGCCGGCCTTGCAAGCGGCTGGAAAGTCATCGATGCCTCCGTACTGAAAAGCAATCGTAGCATCGAGGCCGACGTTGCCATTGTCGGCACTGGCGCGGGCGGAGGTGTGACGGCGGAAATTCTTGCACTGGCGGGATTGAACGTTGTGCTGATCGAAGAAGGTCCGCTCAAGTCCTCGAGCGATTTCAAGATGCGCGAAGCGCAAGCCTACCCCGCGCTCTATCAGGAATCGGCGGCGCGCAAGACGAAGGACAAGGCAATCAACATTCTCCAGGGGCGCGCAGTCGGCGGTTCGACGACGGTCAACTGGACCTCCAGCTTCCGTACGCCCAAGACCACGTTGAACTACTGGCAGGAAGCATTTGGCCTGCATGACTACACCAGCGAATTGATGGCGCCCTGGTTCGCGATGATGGAGCAACGCCTTAACATCGATACCTGGCAGGTTCCACCGAACAGGAACAACGAACTGCTCAGAGTAGGCGCGACCAAACTCGGTATCCCGGTCGCCGGCATACGCCGCAATGTCAAGGGTTGCTGGAATCTCGGCTACTGCGGCATGGGTTGCCCGACCAACGCCAAGCAGTCGATGCTGATTACCACCATCCCTGCGGCCCTGTCGCAAGGTGCAACGCTACTCACGCGCGCGCGCGCGGAGAAGTTCCTGTTCAGGGGCGACAGGATCGAGAATCTTTCCTGCCTCGCGCTCGACGAAACCGGACTTGCTCCATCAGGCGCGGCGGTTAGCGTGCGGGCACGCCATTACGTGGTCGCGGGCGGGGCGATCAATTCGCCGGCGCTGCTGATGCGCTCGCAGGCGCCCGATCCGAACGGTTTGCTGGGAAAGCGCACCTTCCTTCATCCTACGGTCATTTCCTCCGCGCTGTTCGAACAAAAGGTGGAAGGCTTCTCCGGCGCGCCGCAGACCATCTACTCGGACCACTTCCTCGGCACTCAGCCGATTGATGGTCCCATCGGCTACAAGCTGGAAGCACCGCCGCTGCATCCCCTGCTGTTCTCCACGACGATGTCAGGCTTCGGCGTGCCGCACGCTGCGGCGATGAAACAGTTTTCCCATGCGCACGCCCTGCTCGCACTCCTGCGCGACGGCTTCAACGAGGAGGCCGCCGGCGGCGCCGTGCAACTGAAGGACGACGGATCGCCCGTGCTGGACTATCCGATCTCCGGTTTTATTTGGGATGGCGTCAAACGCGCCTTGCTGACCATGGCGGAAATCCAGTTCGCCGCCGGCGCGAAAGCCGTGTCGCCGGTGCACGAAATGGCTGACGCCTATACCAGTTGGCCCGCGGCAAAAAGGGCAATCGAGTCCTTCCCGTACGCGCCGCGCATCGCACGTGTCGTTTCGGCGCATGTGATGGGCGGGTGTACCATGTCGGACGACACGAAACTCGGCGTGGTCGCTTCCAACGGACGTTACCATGGCATCAGCAATCTGTCAGTGCACGACGGATCGCTGTTCCCGACCTCCATCGGTGCCAATCCGCAGCTCTCGATTTACGGCATCACGGCGCGACTCGCCAGCGGGCTTGCCACGCAACTGACCGGGAAACCAGCGCCGAGGCCCAATGCCATGTAAGACATGATCGTACGCATCACGCGCCTGCTGCTGCTCATACAGTTCCTGATCGCGCTCGGGATCTATCTCGTTATCGTCCATTCGTTTCACGGCATCGCCGCATCGTTTGCGGCGATGCTCAGCCTCGCCATCGTCGTCGTTGTTCGCCTGGCCATTACGACCAACAACTTTCTTCTCGCGGCGCGTTACAGCAGCGAAACGCCGCCCGATTTTCGCGTCGGTTGGCGCGACGCTTTCCGGTTATTCTTCGGCGAGTTCAGAGCGACCATGACGGCATCGTCATGGACCATGCCGTTTCATGCCTTCTCGCGACGCAAGCCCGCGCGTCCGCAAGGCCTGCCGGTGCTGCTGGTCCATGGATACGGCTGCAACAGCGGATACTGGCATTCCATGAGCAAGGCCTTGCTGAAGGCGAATATCGTTCATCATGCGGTGGACCTGGTGCCCATTGTCGGCGGCATCGACGAATACGTACCACTGGTCCATCGCGCTGTCGAACGCTTGTGCGAGGAGACCGGGCAAGACAAGATCGTCATTCTCGCGCACAGCATGGGCGGGCTCGCGGCACGCGCCTACCTGCGCGACCACGGCGCGCGGCATGTCTCCAGGGTCATCACCCTCGGCACGCCGCATCACGGCACGGCGCTCGCGCATTTCGGCGTCGGCGTGAACACGCACCAGATGCGCTGGACCGCAACCGAACAGGAAGGCATCGCCAGCGAATGGCTGCGCAAGCTGGCGGCCAGCGAAGATCCTGCCGTGTACCGGTTATTCGTGTCGATCTACTCGCATCAGGACAACATCATTTCGCCGCAGACATCATCGCACCTGGAAGGTGCAAGGAACATTGAAATTCATGCTGTCGGCCACGTCGCGCTGGGCTACGATCGACGCGTACAGGCGCAAGTGATACGGGAAATCCGTGATGCGTCGAGGGTAGCCGGGTAATCACAACCAGCCTGATCGCCTGAATCGCCGATACAGATAGCCGCACACCGCAGCGACCACGACGATGGCGGCGGGATAGCCGTAGCGCCATTTCAGTTCCGGCATGACTTCGAAGTTCATGCCCCAGATTCCGAAAAATGCCGTTGCCACGGCGAAGATTGCGGCCCATGCAGCCAGCCGCTTGTTCACCTCGCTCTCGTCGATGGTAACCATCGAGAGATTGACCTGGATTGCCGTGGCGATGGTGTCGCGGATGTTGTCGATCGAGGTGTTGATGCGGTACAGGTGGTCGTACACGTCGCGGAAATATTCCTGCGTGCTCATGCAGATGCGTGGAACGCGCCCGCCGTACAGCTTGGCGACCGCTTCCATCAAGGGTGTGACTGCATGCTTGAGGATCGTTACCTTCCGCTTGAGCTGATACAGGCGCTCGATGTTGGCGCGCTCCGATCCCTTGACGAAGATCTGCTCTTCGATCGTTTCCAGCTCCGATTCCAGCGTATCGATGATCGGGAAATAGCGATCGACCACCGCGTCGATCAATGCATAAAAGACGAAGGCCGCGCCCTGTTTCAGCAGGTGCGGCTCGCGCTCGCAGCGCGCGCGTACGTCGAGCAAACCGTGTCTGCTCTTGTTCCGGACCGACAGGACATAATTTTCCTCGACAAAGAGGTCCAGCTCTCCGACGAGCAGCTCGCCATTGTCCATTTCCACCGTATGGACCACCGCAAAGAGCGAGTCGCCATATTCCTCCAGTTTGGGGCGCTGGTGCCCATGCAGCGCGTCCTCGACTGCCAGCTCGTGCAAGCCGAATTGCTGCTGCATCTGCTTCAGCTCGTCCGTCTGAGCATCCTTTAATGCGACCCAGACGAAGCAATCAGGTCTGTGCAGGAATTCTCCAATGTGATCCACCGGAACGTCCGCCAACTTCTTTCCGCCCTGGTATGCAACGCAATTGATCAGCATGAATGGCCTCTCCGGATAGTCGTCATGTGCCGCCCGCTTCAAGGCCGGTTCGCATCGCCTTGGTAAATCGCCGATCCATGCCGGCAGGCATCGCTCAATCTATTGAGCCCCGACAAGCATAGCGCGATTTGAACTTTTACGGCCTGATAACACCAGACATGATGGACGTCGGCCCGCGCGAAAGCCAGGCAACGTTGAACTCCCTCAATACAAAAAGTTCGATACCCTCCCGACACAAGGAGTCCCTAATGAAGCGTTCCTTCGCTGCCATCGCCTCGGCCCTTGCATTGGCACTCGTCCCCTTCCACGCGCATGCGGGCGACCTGATGGAAACCGCCGCGACGTCAGCCACATTCAAGACTTTCCTGGCTGCCGCGAAGAAGTCAGGTGTGGCGGACACGCTGAAAGGCCAGGGGCCGTACACCGTGTTCGCGCCCGGAGACTCTGCCTTCAGAAAATTGCCGCAGGAAACGCTTGATGCGCTGATGAAGGACAAGAACAGGCTGGCCGAGGTGCTGAACCATCACATTATCCCGGGCAAGGTCATGATTGCCGACGTGAAGCCGGGAAAGGTGAAAACCATTCAGGGCGATTCGCTGACATTAACATCCGACAACGGCAAGGTGACCGTGGACAATGCCAATGTCATTCAAAGCGACGTGCTTGCGGACAACGGCGTCATCCATGAGATCGACACGGTCGTGTTGCCGGCAGAATAAAAGTGGATTGGCGTCCGATGAATGTCATGGGGCGGGCCTGCCAAACCATCCATTGGCAGGCCCGCCCGCTTGGTCAAAAGTGCACGCCTCGCAACAACTGCTGCAGCGCGATCTGGTCCGCGCTCATCTGCGGAGCCTTCCTGTTGGCGCTCTGGCCAGCGGCACCGGAGTCCGGGAACATGCGGAAGCTGGTGTTCATGATGACCTGCGCGACACGCGGCAGCAATGCGTGCATCACTTCGCCGAGGATGCCCAGGCGCGTGGCGATGCGTACCGGCTTGTCTACGATGGCCTGCGCAATCATGTCGGCTGCGTCCTCCGGAGACAAGGTCGGCACGTTCTGGTAAATGCTCGTCGGCGCAATCATCGGCGTGCGCACGAGCGGCATGTTGATGGTCGTGAACTTGATGTTCAGGTCGGCAAACTCGGAAGCCGCGCAGCGGGTCCACGCATCCAGCGCCGACTTCGAAGCGACATAGGCGGAGAAGCGCGGTGCATTGGTCAGCACGCCGATCGATGAGATATTGATCACGTGCCCTCGCTTCTGCTCGATCATCTTCGGCAGCAGGCCCATCGTGAGGCGCAAGGCGCCGAAATAATTCAGTTGCATGGTGCGCTCGAAGTCGTGGAAGCGGTCGAAGCTCGACTCGATGCCCCGACGGATCGAACGGCCTGCATTGTTGACGAGGACATCGACGCCACCGTGGTCTTCGATCAGGCGTTGCACGAAGCGGTCGCAGTCCGCCATGTCGGACACGTCGACGCTGTAGGTGATGACATTGAAGCCGCGGTCCGTGATTTCCTTCTTCGCCGCCGCCAGCTTGTCTTCGTCACGGCCGCAGATGATGGTGATCGCCCCCGCCTCCGCCAGCTTGCGCGCCGCGGCCAGGCCGATGCCCGACGATCCTCCGGTGATCAGGGCCACCTTGCCGGCCACCTGGCCGCGCAGCGTGCGGTCGATGAACAGGTCCGGATCGAGGTTGCGTTCCCAGTAGTCCCAGATTCGGTGGGCGTAGTCCTCCAGGTGCGGGCACTTGATGCCGCTGCCCTTGAGTGCAGCGGCGGCGTCGCGATTGTCGAAGCGAGTCGGATAATTGACGAATTGCAGCACGTCGTCGGGCAGCCCGAGGTCCTTCATGATCGCGTTGCGCAGGCGGCGCACCGGGGTCAGCGCCATCAGACCGGTCTTGATTGACCTAGGGATGAAGCCGAGCAGGGCCGCATTGATGCGCAGGCTCATGGTCGGAGCATGCGCGGCGCGCGAGAAGGTATTGAGCACGTCGCCGACACGCATCGGGTCCGGATCGGTCAGGTGGAAGCAGTTGCGGTTCAGGTCGGGCTGATGCGCGATGTAATCCGTTGCGTCGACCACATAATCGACGGGGACGATATTGATGCGGCCTCCTTCCAGTCCGATGGTCGGCATCCAAGGCGGCAGCATTTGCCGGATACGCTGGATCAGCTTGAAGAAGTAATACGGGCCATCGATCTTGTCCATCTCGCCGGTGCGCGAGTCACCCACTACCATGCCGGGGCGGTAAATGCGGAATGCGCCCTTGTACTCGTGGCGGACGATCTTTTCGGATTCATGCTTGGAAGCGAAATAGGGATGGTCGAGGTTTTCCGCTTCGTCGAACATATCCTCGCGGAAAATTCCCTCGAACAGGCCGGCCGCGGCGATCGAACTGACGTGGTGCAGGCAGCCGGCATTCACGGCGGCAGCGAGGGCGATCGTATTGCGCGTGCCCTCGATGTTGACTGCCATCTGCTCTTCGGCGTCGGCCTTCAGGTCGTAGATGGCGGCAAGATGGAAGAAATGGTCGACGTTCCCGGAGAGTGTCCTGATGTCCTCCCTCGACACGCCCAGCTTCGGCGAACGCAAGTCGCCGCTGACGGGGATCGCGCGCGACTTCGACACGCCCCAATACTCAAGCAAGGCCGGCACCTTATCCATGCTCTCTTCGCGCATGAGGAAATACACGATGCTGCCTTTGCGGGCGAGTAGTTTTCTGACGAGCCGCTTGCCGATGAACCCCGTGGCGCCTGTGACAAAGTACTGCATGTTCATCCCCTTGTATGCTGTGTTAACAAGCCTTCAATCATTGCAGGCCGAGGCTTCATTAGCAAGCGGCCCGCGGGGATGGCCCCCTCATTTAGAACGGGTGCTCTACGCCTTTAGAATGCCATCTCGACTTTTTCCTCTTAAACTGCTTTCATCAAAAAGCGCGTCGGATGAGCCGGCGGCTCGGGTTACTCACGAACGGAGAGCATGATGGTAAAGAAACTGAAGGCATTGGCCAACTCTGACGACAAGCAACTGGCCGACGCAGTGCGCACCTCTGCGCAGCAGATCTGGCAGGCCGGCCTCGGTGCATTCGCCAAGGCGCAGGAAGAAGGCGGCCGCGTGTTCGCGAAACTCGTCAAGGAAGGCACCGCGCTGCAGAAGCGTACCCAGCAGCTCGCCAACGGCAAGGTCGGCGAGGTCACCGACACCGTTGCGAAGATGGCAGATAACGTCAGCAAGCAGGCGGCAGGTTCCTGGGACAAGCTGGAAAAGGTGTTCGAGGATCGCGTGTCGCGCTCCCTGAAAACCCTGGGCGTGCCGACGCAAAAGGATATCCAGGCCCTGACCAAGCGCGTCGAAGACCTGAACAAGGCCGTCGCGGCACTCTCTGGCAAGAAGCCCGCAACGACGCGCGGCGCGGCAAAGACTGCCGCGAAGAAAGTCGCCGCCAGGCCTGCGGCGAAGAAAGCCGCTGGGGCTGTCGCCAAAAAAGCCGCGACAAAAAAGGCAGCGAAGTAGTCGCTGCGGCAATTCTGCGCCATTAGCGCAAACCAGAAGGCTTGTGCGCCCACAAGCCTTTTTTAACGCCCGTTGTAATCGGCGGAATGGGTACTACATTTGATTGAAGGCGGGCGTACCGCACATGGCGCTACGGGCTTGCCAGATCAACAGCGTACCTTGAGGGATATGAAAGCCAAGCACTCAACCAGAACAGTTGCCCGAAGCGCGGCTTCACGCCGCGGCGCTCCGCGCGTCGGGCTGGCGCTGGCCGGTGGCGGACCGCTCGGCGCGGTCTATGAAATCGGGGCACTGGCCGCCCTCGAGGAATCGATCGAAGGCCTCGATCTGAACGACGCCGCCATCTATGTCGGCATCAGCGCCGGCGGCATCATCGCAGCCGGTCTTGCCAATGGCATCACGCCGCATGAAATGTGCCGTCTGTTTGTCGAAAGCGATACCGGCCATGGCAAGGAAGAGCTGTTCAAGCCGGAGATCCTGCTTCGGCCGGCGTGGGAAGAATTCGGCATCCGTACCGCGGCCTTTCCCATCCTGCTCATCAGCGGTCTTTACCATTACCTCCGGCGGGGCGGAAAATCCAGCATGGCCAGTTCGCTGGAGCGCCTCAAGAGCGCCCTGCCGACCGGCATACTGTCCGGCGAAGGCATTCATGAATTCATGCAGCAGGCCTTCTCCGTCAAGGGCCGCACCAATGATTTCCGTGAATTGAGGCGGCGCCTGATCATCGTCGCGACCGACCTGGATTCCGGCGAGCCGGTCCGGTTCGGACAACCGGATTATGAGCAGGTGCCGATTTCCAGGGCCGCGCAGGCCAGCGCCGCCGTGCCGGGACTGTTCCCGCCGGTTGAAATCGACGGACGCTATTACGTCGATGGCGCATTGCGCAAGACGCTGCACGCCTCGATCGCGCTGGATGAAGAGGTCGATCTCGTCCTGTGCCTGAACCCTATCGTTCCCTACAATGCGCGCTCGCTGCATCCGGCTGGCAAGGTGGCGCAGGGAGGACTGCTGTCGGTACTGTCCCAGTCGCTGCGCGCCATCATTCATTCGCGGGTCGAGATCGGGCTGGCGAACTATTCGGTGAAATATCCCGACTCCGACATCCTCCTGATCGAGCCCAGCACAGAAGATGCGGACATGTTCTTCACCAATCTGTTCAGCTACACGAGCCGGCGGCGCATGTGCGAAAACGCATACCAGAACACGCGCATGATGCTATGGCAGCGGCGCAAGCAGATCGGTCCGATGCTGGAACGTCATGGATTGAGGCTCAAGCTGTCCGTTCTGCGCGATACCAGTCTGACACTGGTCAAGAAGCCAACTGGCGAAAAGGAGGATCGTTTCGGTATCAATCGTTTGACCGAAACACTGGACAGCCTGGAGCGCCACTTGAAGATCGTTGCGGGTTAGTCCGCAGACGGCGCGGGAGCGGGACGTGTTGATGGATCGTGCTTGTGGAATGTTTTATCGGTGATATGCTAGTCGAAAAACCAAAACAGCATCGGGAGGCAACTAGCATGCAACACAAGGCTCCTCGCCGCACGCGCGAGCGTATCCTCGAACTGTCGCTCCGCCTGTTCAACGAGTTTGGCGAACCCAATATCACCACCACCGTCATCGCCGAGGAAATGAACATCTCGCCCGGCAATCTTTACTACCACTTCCGCAACAAGGACGACATCGTCAACTCGCTGTTCGCGCAATTCGAGGCCGAGATCGGACGCATGCTGTCCATCCCCGAAGGCCGGCGGCCGAACATGGAGGACGTGTGGCTGTACCTGCACCTGAGCTTCGAACTGGTGTGGCGCTACCGTTTTTTCTACCGCGACCTGAGCGATCTGTTGTCGCGCAACCGCAAGCTGGAATTGCATTTCAAGCAAATCCTGGCGCACAAGACCAAGGTTGCACGGGAGCTGTGCATCGGGCTGCGAGAGGACAAGGCGATGGAGGCGACCGACCGGGAAATCGACGCGCTGGCGACCAATATCGTCGTCGTCGGCACTTACTGGCTGTCGTACGAATACGTGCGCAATCCGCGCAAGTATACCGAGCAGGAAGCCATGGCCGATGCGCTGGCACGCGGCTGCTATCAGGTGCTCGCCCTGATCGGGCCCTACCTGCGTGGCGAGACGCAGCTGCTGTTCGAGAAACTCGCCGAGGAATATCTAAAAAAACTTAAATAAGGAAAACGCGATGGCATGGAGCAAATTCCCCTATTCCGACGATGCATACACCTACACCGCAGCAAGCCTGAAGAAGGCATGGGCGCGGCTTCATGCCGGCGATGCCGAGCCGTTCCCGAAAGATGCGGCGCTGTCGGATGCATGGATCGCATTCCATGCGGGGGAATTTGAAAAGGCTGTCAAGCTCGGTCTTGCGCAAGGCATGGCCGGCTACGCCGTCGCGAACAAGGCGACCGCCATCTATGCAAACTATCTCGAAAAGTCCGAAAAGAAGAAGCTGGCCCTCTTCGAAGAGGTGGCGGCACGCTGCGAGGAGCAGCAGAAGGAACAGCCGAAGAACGCCGCCGGATGGTACTGGCACGCCTACGCGCTCGGGCGCTACGCGCAGGGCATCTCGATCGTCAAGGCGCTTTCCCAGGGCATCGGCAACAAGGTCAAGCACAGCCTCGACATGACCATCAAGCTCGCGCCCAAGCATGCGGATGCCCACATCGGCCTGGGCACCTACCACGCCGAGATCATTGACAAGGTCGGCGCAATGATCGGCGGCCTGACCTATGGTGCGAAGAAGGACGAAGGCATCAAGTTGTTCAAGGCTGCGCTCAAGCTCAACCCGGATTCTGCCATCGCTCGCATCGAATACGCGAATGGTCTTGTCATGCTCGAGGGCAAAAAGAAGATGGACGAAGCGATTGCCCTGTATGAAGAAGCGGCGGCCTGCGAACCGATGGATGCAATGGAACGCCTGGACGTCGAACTGGCGAGGGAAGAACTGGAAGACTGATCCCAACGGGGCGGCAAGCGCCGCCCTATTTCCGCTCTTCGAATCGGCTGGCAAAATGGGTTGCTTCACCGCATTTTGCCGGCCGATCTTATAATGGGCACCAACAATTTCCACTTTCCCGCAAGCCGGGTTCAACGCCCATTTCTCACTGGAATTCCATGAAGTCACTCTGCGTCTATTGCGGCTCCTCCGTCGGCGCGTCACCGGATTACGCCGAGGCCGCGGGCCTGCTCGCCAAAGCGATGGTCGACGATAACATCGGACTGGTCTACGGCGGTGGCAACGTCGGCCTCATGGGCGTCATCGCCGATGAAGTTATGCGCCTCGGCGGCGAAGCGACCGGCGTCATCCCGAAGGCACTGATGGACAAGGAAGTGGGCCACACCGGGCTGACCCGCCTGCACATCGTCAAGGACATGCACGAACGCAAGGCAATGATGGCGGAACTGTCCAGCGGATTCATCGCGATGCCGGGCGGCATCGGCACGCTTGAGGAATTGTTCGAGGTGTTTACCTGGTCACAGCTGGGATTTCACGACAAACCGATCGGCCTGCTCAACGTGAACGGGTTTTACGATGGCCTGATCGCGTTCCTGCGGCATGTGGTCGACGAGCGTTTCCTGCGCGCGGAGCAGGCATCCATGCTGATGCACGAGACCACGCCGTCGGCGCTGATCGAACAGTTCAAGACCTTCAAGCCGCAGTATTACGACAAGCTGCTGGACCCCGCGACCGCAGGCAAGGTGATCTGATACGAAGAATGCCGGCGCCGCGGCCGTCAGTGCTGCAGCTGGATCAACCTGCCTTCGACGAATGCCTGCAGCTCGGGCGTCAGGCTGTTGCTTGCCTTGGCGCGACGGAACGCCTCCTGCGCTTCGGTTACACGGCGTTCGGCCTGCAGTGAAATTCCCAGGCCCATCCACCAGATGCCGTTCTGCGGCGCCTTCTGCAATGCCAGCACATAGTGCTCGACGGCCTTCTTGTGCTGCTCGTCGCGCTGCAGCAGCGCCGCCAGGAACGCCTGGTAGTCGGCACGTTCCGCGCCGGAGGGAAGGCTGCGTTCCAGGGTTTCAATGGCCGGGCGCAGCTCGGCTTTTTCCAGTTGCAGGCGCGCGGCGATCATGGCCAGTCCGGACTGGGCAGGATCGAGGGCCAGCCCTTCGCGCGCTCTTTTCAGGGCGTCATCCTGCCGGTTGTTCTCCAGCAGGGCGCCGATCAGCGCCTGGCGCGCCGCTGCGTGGTGCGCATCGATCTGCAGGGCCTGTTCAAGCCCCGCTATCGCGTCGACCATCTTGCCCTGCTCGAGCGCGATGATTGCCTTGCGATATTCGTTTTCCGACCGCTGCTGCGCAGTGAGTTCCTTGAACTGCTTGTGTGCAAGGGCCGCCGCAATGTCGGACGGCCGGGCGATCGGCGCATCGGCAAGCTTCCTTGCCGGAGGCACGACCTTGGCGACATCGGGAACAACATTGGATGGGGCAGGCTTCACCGGCTCCCTGGCTGCACCGGGTCTGGCTGCGGGCGCCCGCGATTCGGGTTGTTGCGACGCACCGGGAACTTCCCTGGGCACCACCTGTACCGACGGCTCCTGTTCCTTCGGTCCAGCCGCCTCGACTGGCGCCGGTGCCGCGACACCAACCTCGCCGGTCGCCCGATGCGCCGTCGGTTCTTGCGCCATGGCAGGCGGTAGCGCGTCCAGTTCGGCATCCAGCTTGAGCGGCAGGCGTACGGCTTGGGCCGGCGCGGGCGGCGGAGGGCGAAGGAAGGCCCACGCCACAACCCCCGTCAATGCGCCTGCAAGTGCGAGCGCGACCCACCACGCAGGATGAATGCCGCGCCGTTCGGGAACGGCCCTCACCTGTTCGCCGAACGGGCCGGCGCCGCCCGGCTCGGCCCGGCGCGCATCCAGCTCCTGTAACATCTGGTTGATCAGGCTCATCGGAAATAAGCCCATCCTGCGCCAGTGCCGGCGACCAATAACAGCAATCCACCCAGCCAGGCCCACGGCCAGACGCTCTTCTTCGCCGATCCGGTATCGCTTGCCGCGGCCTTCACATGGCGCGCGTGAATCTGCTGCTTTCCTTCGCCGAAAGCCAGCATCAGTGCCTTGTGCGAAAGGATGTTCACCAGGCGCGGAATGCCGCCGCTGGCGGTGTACAGCGTGCGTACCGCACCGCGATCGAGCAACCTGCTGCCAGCGAACCCGGCCACGCTGAGGCGGTGTGCGATGTAAAACTCCATGTCATCCTTCGTCAGCGGACCCAGGTGATAGTGGAAGCCGATGCGCTGGTTCAGCTGGCGGATGGCCTCCTGCGCCAGCTTCCTGTTCAGTTCCGGCTGGCCGAACATCACGATCTGCAGCAGCTTGCGCTTTTCGGTTTCAAGATTCGTCAGCAGCCGCAATGCTTCCAGGGTCTCGATCGGCATCGCCTGCGCTTCGTCGAGGCACAGGACGACGCGCTTGCCCTCGCGGGCCAGCACCAGCAGCCGATGATTGATGGCCTTCAGCAGATGATGCTGGTCGACGTCCTTTTCCTGCGGGATTTCCAGCTCGTCCGCCAGCGCGAGCATCAGCGTTCGCGGTTCCAGGAAGGGATTGGGGATATAGGCGGTGACGAAGCCCTTGTCGAGCGTGGCCATGAACTTGCGGCAAAGGAGTGTCTTGCCGACGCCGACCTCGCCGGTAATCTTGATGAATCCCTCCCCATTCTTGGTGGCGACGAGCAGCGTGTTCAATGCCTCCTGGTAGTTGGAGCAGGCGAAAAAGAAGCTCGTGTCCGGAGTAATGCCGAACGGCAGTTCACGCAGACCGAAATGGGCTTTGTACATGACTACCTTGTTTCGATGGAAATGCCGCTGCGCGGCTCCAGCGCCTGGATCCGGCGCTGGCTGTCGGCCATGTCCTGTGCCCAGGTGCTGCTTCCCTGGACGATGGTCGGCTTCAGCAGGATAACCAGTTCGCGCTTCTGGGTCAGGCGGTTGTCATTGCGGAACAATGCGCCAACCACCGGCAGATCGCCGGCGCCGGGAAGCTGTGAACGGTCCGAAGTCGACGCTTGCCGCATCAGGCCGCCGATCGCGACGATCTGCCCGTCCTGCCCGCGCACGACGCTATCAGTCTCGGACACGGTGCTGGAGGCAAGAGGCAGGCTGAAGGAACCCGCCGTGCCCAGGTTCAAGGGTTTGTCGACGGTTGTGACATTGCTGACCGAGGGGTGGATATGCAGGATGATGTTCCCGTCTTCGTCGATCTGCGGGGTGACGTCCAGGGCCACGCCGGAGAAGAACGGCTGGACTGTCACGCTGGGGCTGGTCGTCGTCGTCGTACCGGTGGCGACGGTGCTCGAGCTGATGTTGGTCACGAAGAACTCATCCTTGCCGACCTTGAGCACTGCCTTCTGGTTGTTCAGGGTGGCAATGCGCGGACTCGACAGCACATGCACCGAACCCTGGGTCTCAAGGAAGGTGATCAGCGCCGCGAAATTATTGGTCTGAAATGCGAGCCCGAACAGCGAACCGGCCGCGGCGCCGGCGACGCCGAGGTCAAGCGCGGTATTGGCGGTGACCGTAGCGTTGCCCGTTGCGCCCGTCGTCGGGTTCGTGCTTCCGACACTGGTCGTCAAGGTATTGGACCGCGCAGCGGAGGACAGTGTGGTTCCGGGCGACAGGAATCCGGTTGCGACGCGGTTGTTGCCGATGCCGGTGATCGATGCAAACGATGCCCAGTTGATGCCGTTCTGGTAGCTATCGTTCAGCTGCACTTCGAGGATCTTCGCCTCGAGGATCACCTGGCGGTCCACCGCCAGCTGTGCGGCTTTCAGGTAGGCGCTGACGTTTTTCTGTTCGTCCCACATCGCACGCACCACGATCACGCCGGATTGCGGACTGACGACGACGCTGCGACCTTCCTTGTTGCCGACGATCGCTTCGAGCGATGCCTTCAGCTCGCTCCAGAAATCGCTGCTGGAGGTGGTGCTGATCTTGCTGCTGTTGAGGGTGTGGCTGGCGGTGCCGGAACCCGGCGCCGGCACGTTTTGCCCGCCGGACGGCGAAGGGCTCGCGCCGGATGTCGATGCGTCGCTCACCGAGCCCGAGGTCACGCGGATATCGGATGTGCCCTTGCGGTTGGCGGTCAGGTAATTCACCGTGAACACACGGGTCTGCAAGGTCAGCGGCTTGATGTAGATGCGCGTTCCGTCGATCTGGTAATCGTAGCCATACAGTTCGCGGATGGCGTCCAGCGCCTCGAACAGCGTGACGTCTTTCAGGTTTGCCGAAAGCGTGCCGGTCACCTCCGGATGCACCAGCATGCTGTAGCGTGTCCCGGCGGCGATCGCCATGAAAAACTTCGCGGCGGGGACATTGTTGAGCGCCAGGCTGAAACGCTCCTCCATCGGCTGTTTCGGCTTCGGCATTTCGATGCTGATCGGCGGCAGCAGGGCTGCGGATACCGCGTCAGGGCGCGATTGCGCCTGCTTCGAGGCGGCCTCTGTCGCCTGCTTCATTTCAGCGGAGATCAGATCGTAAGTCTCGCGCCTGGATGGCGACGCACACCCGAGCAGACTTAGCACAATTGCGATTGACGTAATTCTTTTCATTCTAGGATTTGCCCTTGTTGCCGCCGTTTATCCGCTGCGGCGTCGATGCGCCGCGGCCGGACTGCTTTTCGATGTTCGGAAAAAGCTTCAGCGCCTGCCGCTCCCTGCCATTGCGTAGCAAGACCTCGCTTTCGGTGATCTTGACGACGGTCGCTTCGCCGACTTTATCGCCCACCTTCACTGTCTTGCCGTCGACGATCGCCTCGGCTCGATGCGGTGACAACAGGATCGACTGCAACACCGGCCCTGCCGACGCCTCGCCTGCCGGCGCCTCGGCATTCGCCGCCGCCGGCGGACGCGTCGGATCGGTCAATGCCTGCGCCGCGGCCAGCAGCGATACACAGCATGCCAGGCCCGCTGTTGCCGAGCGAATCACGACCTTCGCAGCAACCACGTTCACATGTTGAGCCATTTCTTGTCCAAGCTCAAAGTATAAAGTGTCAAAGTCAGCGTCGCCTTCGGATATTCGTCCGCCTCCAGCTTTGCTTTTCCCCAGAACAGCTGCCACTGCATGGACTCGAGCTGGGCGAGGTAATCCAGCATGTCCATGTACCCCCCCTGCACAACGATCTCCACGCCGTGCCGGTAGATCGACGCGGCAGCCGGCTTCTCGCGAGCAGCGGGAGCGCCGGGCTTGCCGCCGGGTCGTGCCGCGCCCTCCTCCAGCGCGGCTTTTTCCTGTGGCTGCTCTTCGTTCACGCTCGAAACCGGCAAGGTTTTCAGGGACACCAGGCGCAACCTGCCATTCCTTTTCAGGAGGTCTTCCAGCAGCGCCGCCATCCTCTCCGGCGCGACGAGTCCCTTCTGCACGCCCTGCAGCGTCGATTGCATTTTTGCCAGCTGCCGCCGCACCTGCTCCAGCCGCTCCCGGTTTTCCCGGTCGGGGTCGGCATGTTGCGCCGCCATTTTCTGCTGGATCTCGGCCTGCATCGCGGCGATCTGTGCCTGCTCCTGGTTGATGCGCTGGGATAGCTGCTTCTGCTTCGCGTATTGCGGATCGAGCAGCACCGTGTTGATCAGCACCGCCAGGATCAGCGCCGCCATCGTGAAGATGATCGCCCGCTCGCGCAGCGTCAGTGCGTCGATCTTCAGCGCGATGCGTTGCCAGTACTGCTTCATCTGTTCCCCGCTCCCGGCGTGCCGCCCTTGCTGTCTTTCATTGCGCCGGAAGATTGCAGGCTGAATTCGATATAGGCAGGCTGGCGGGTCTTCGCGCCGGCGGCGGCCGATGCAGTCTTATCCTTGTCGCCCGGTTCCGATGCCGGCAGACGCATGTCGAGCGCGGCGAAGGATTTGCCCTGCAGCGCGGGCTCGCGCCCGAGCCTGCCGATATAGGCCGGCACCAGATCGGGCTGCAGCGCGCGTCCATGGATGGCTATTTCGGTCCCGGCGCCTTCAATGCTGAAGCCCGTCAGCCACAAGCCGTTCACGACCTGCCTCGCAAAGGCGCGCAGGTATTCCGCATAGCCCTTTGTGTTGCCAAACTCGCCTTTCTGCAGGATATCGAACACCTGCTGCAGCGACTTCACTTCCGCGTCCGTCCGGCGCACCTCATCCTCCAGCGCCTTGTTCTTCTGCGCCGGCCCGTAGCTGGCATTCACTTTGGCCAACTGCGTCTGCACCAGCGCCAGTTGCGCGGTCGTCGATGCCGCTTCCCTCTCTTGCGCCTTCACCTGGTAATAGGCATAAGCACCCACAAGCAGGCAGCCTCCCAGGATCATGCCGAGCGCCTGGGCCATCGTCACTGCGGAAAAGTACTTTTTCTGCTTGAGGAAGATCGGATTGAAGAGATTGATCTGCTGGCTCACAGCGTCTTCTCCTCGTGGCGCAGCGCCGCGCCGAGCGTCAGGAAATAGCGCTGCTGCGCTTCCGGCGTTCTCAGCTCGGCGGCCTTCGAGATATCGAGCACGGTTTCCAGGTTCAATGTCTCAACGGGCAAGTAGAGGTTCGAGGCGAGATAGGCCTGCAAGCCCGAATTCGCCAGCGATGGCGACAGCACGAGCCTGGCGATGGTAATGAAATGGTATTGCCGGTCGAAGTGGTCCAGCGAGCGCTGCAACTCCAGTGTGACGCGGTCGAACACGGCCGCGTTCTTCTCGGCGTCCGGCTGGCTGAACTGATCCGGCGTGACATCGATGCGGCGCGCGAGATAAAGCTCCCCGGAGTAGGTCACCGTCAGCAGACCGCCTTCCGTGTCGAACGACAGGAAGGCCAGGCCGCGCCCTTCCTGCTCCAGCAGCGCAGCAATATTACGCTGCGCCATCTCGGGAATGTCGATGACGCTCAGGGGAACCTTGGCGTCGCTGAACAAGGCCTGTCGCTGGCCGATCAGCTGGTTGCGCGCGGCAATGGCGTACATCGAATGATTGCGGGAGGGCGCGTTCTTGTCGAGGGGCACATCCAGCACATCAATGGTGGCGTCGTCCACATGAAAATCCAGCATGTCCTTCAGGCGCCAGCGCACCGCTGTCTTCAATTCGTCCGACGGCACATTCGGCGCATCGACCGACAGGATCTGGTATTCGCGCGGCGCCAGCAGGGTGGTGCACTGGTGGCGGGCCGCGTCGCATTCCTTCGCGATTTTTTCCAGCGCCTCCCCGGCGGATGCGCCCGCATGGCAGGCCGCCAGCGTCACCACCGGAGCAGCGGACGAGACGCGGCGGACGTGCGCGGCGCATGCCGCGTCACCCAGCAGCGTGACCGCCATCCATCCCTCGGATTTTTTTGTTCTGTTGAATATCCCCATGCCGCAGTCTGCTTTTGTTTTTCCGAAACTAATTC
>JAKACN010000069.1 GCA_021821365.1 Pseudomonadota bacterium
GGCAACGCAGCAGCGTTGTCTTGCCCGCGCCGTTCGCGCCGATGATGGCGATCTTTTCGCCGGCTTCGACGAGAATATTGAAGTTGCTGAAGATCTTGCGATCATAGGCTTTCGACAAGCCTTCCACCTCCACCGCCTGACGGTGCAGCTTCTTCTCGCCCTCGAAACGGATGAACGGATTCTGCCGGCTTGACGGCTTGACATCCTCCACCTTGATTTTTTCGATCTGCTTGGCGCGCGAAGTCGCCTGCCGCGCCTTGGATTTGTTCGCCGAGAAGCGGCGCACGAATTCCTGCAGTTCTGCGACGCGCTCCTTGGCTTTCGCATTGGCCGCCATCTGCTGCGCGCGCGCCTGCGACGAGGCCAGCATATAGTCGTCGTAGCTGCCTGGGTAGATCTTCAGCGTGCCGTAGTCCATGTCCGCCATGTGCGTGCAGACCTGGTTCAGGAAGTGGCGATCGTGCGAGATGATGATCATGGTGGAGTTGCGCTCATTGAGCATGTTCTCCAGCCAGCGAATGGTGTTGATGTCGAGGTTGTTGGTCGGTTCGTCCAGCAGCAGGATGTCCGGATTGGAGAACAGCGCCTGTGCCAGCAGCACGCGCAGCTTCCAGCCCGGCGCGATATTGCTCATCGGTCCTGGGTGTTGTGCAAGTGGAATACCGACACCGAGCAGCAGTTCGCCGGCGCGTGCCTCGGCGGTATAGCCGTCGTACTCGGCAAACTTTGCCTCCAGGTCGGCGGCGCGCATGTAGTCGTCGTCGGTCGCGTCCGGGTTTGCATAAATGGCATCGCGTTCCGTCATTGCCGCCCACATTTCCGTGTGCCCCATCATGACGACGTCGAGCACGCGCACGTCCTCGTACGCGAACTGGTCCTGACGCAACTTGCCGAGACGCTCATTCGGATCGAGCATCACGTTCCCCGCGGACGGTTCGAGGTCGCCGCCGAGAATCTTCATGAAGGTCGACTTGCCGCATCCGTTCGCGCCGATCAGGCCGTAACGGTTGCCATCGCCGAATTTGACGGAAATGTTTTCAAACAGCGGCTTCGGGCCGAACTGCATCGTGATGTTTGCGGTGGAAAGCACAGGAAAAAGCCTTTTGCGGAGTGAGCTACGAAACCCGACATTCTACCATTCCGCGATACGGCAATATGACTCTGTCCCGTTGTTACCATTGCATGATGCCAAGCCCTGGCGTGCAGTGCGCGCGGCGGTTTTTCCCGAACTTTCGATCCGGCGCACGGCCCAATCGTCAGGCACCTGCACCTGAATGCGCTGACCGTTAACGACGGAACCCTCGGCCAAAATATCGCGGACGCGCCCTGCGATAACCGCGATGTCAACAAGAGTATCGATCAGCCGCTCAAGGTAATTGCGTGCATCGACGATCCCGGACTGGACATCGACGAAAACTGCGCCATGGTTCTGAAAAATTGCGTCCCCGCGGCGATCCGGGTATGGCGGAAGTCGGCAATTTGCCACTGCCAAAGAAGATCCTCGAAAGAGGCATTACCGACGTGGTTCGTATTTCCGACGCGCATATGAGCAGCATGGCATATGGAACGATGGTGCTGCATGTCTCGCCGGAGGCAGCGATAGGCGGATCGCCGGCGCCGGTACGCAACGGCGATATGGTGCAACTCGATGTCGAGGAAAGAAGCCTTCATCTCGAGATCAGCGGTAAAGAACTGCAGCGGCGCCAGTCCGAATGGATGGCACACTCAATGCCCGCGCGTGGTAATGCGAAGCTCTACGTGGACCATGTTCAGCAGGCACATCTAGGCGCGGACCTGGACTTCCTCGTCGGAAAAAGTGGCGCCACCGCATCGCGTGAATCGCATTGAGCGCCACAGATGTGCAGGCGGTGTCGGCATGGCATCGGGAACATGCGCCGACGGCGAGCGGTCTACTTGCGCTAGAAGTCTCCCAATTCCATGGATGATTGTTTGCCATGACAGCAAAACTTGTTTCGCTCGAATCGGAAACACAACGCCTGCAACTTGCTCCGGAACTGGGCGGAAGCGTTACTGCCTGGGAGTGGAAGACCGGAGATCAATGGCTGCCCCTGTTCCGGACCTGGGATGGTGCGTCTGGCGACCGGTACACCGTTGCCTGCTTTCCGCTGGTGCCATGGTCCAACCGCATCACGCAGGGCGGATTCGAGCATGAGGGCCGCTTCTATCCGATCCACGCAAACCGCACCGAGGAACATTATCCGATCCATGGCGACGGCTGGCTGCAGGAATGGAGCGTGACGGAGCACACAGACAATAGGCTGAAGCTCTCGCTCGACTCACACGGATTCGATCACAGCCCCTATCATTACCGCAGCACACAAACCTTTCTGCTCCTGCAGGATGGCCTGCAAATCGATCTTACCGTCACTCACACGGGGCAGCAGGGGCTGCCCTATGGTCTCGGGCTGCATCCCTATTTCGTGCGCACAGCACGGACATGCCTGCAATTCAAGCCAGAAGGTGTCTGGCTGTCGGGCGGCGATCCAATTCCCACCGAGCATGTCGCCGTGTTTCCACCCACGTGGGATTACAACATGCCGTCATCGCTCGACGGCCCGCTGATCGACAACTGCTATACGGGCTGGAACGGCAAGGCCATCATCGATTACCCCGACCGAGACCTGTCCCTCACCATAGTCATGCCCGACTGCAATGGCTACGCACTGCTCTTCCGCCCACCAGGCGGCGATTTTTTCTGCCTGGAGCCCGTCACCCATCCGATCGATGCATTTCACATGGCCGGACAGCCGGGCCTGGTGCAGCTTGCGCATGGCGACAGCCTGGCTCTGCGCACCAAGTTTCTGGTCGCCCCTTCAGTCGCCGTGCGTTAAATTGGCCAGGCTGGGATAGCCGCTCATGACGAGCGACGCAGATGCGCCGTCGGACGTCAGGCGAGCCCGGCTGCCAACCGCGAGCGTGGCCTTGTGGCGCGTATGACCGAACGGCAGCCCGGTCAGGATGGGCACGCCCAAACGTTCGCGCAGATAGCCAAGCATCGCCGCGAAGTCGTAACCGTTGTCGTATTCGGTCAACCTGTAGTTGGAGAAATCGCCCAGCACGATCGCCTGCTGGTTCAACAGCCCCGCGTGGAATAACTGAAGCAGCATGCGTTCGACGCGATAGGGATGCTCATTCACATCCTCGATAAACAGGATGCCGTCTTCCACGCGCGGCATATAGGGTGTTCCAACCAAATGCGCGAGCATGGTCAGGTTCCCGCCCCACAGCGTCCCCGAAACATCCACAGCGGGATTTCCCTCGCCTTCGAACGTCAATGCGTGTGTGGCGCTCGTGAGGCACTGCCAGAAATTCTGCAGCGTAAACTCGCTTGCCTCGACCCGCGAAAAATCATCGCAGATCATCGGACCGGCAAAACTGATCGCGCCGCCATGCGCAAGCAGGCCCATGTGCAGGGCGGTGATATCGCTGTGGCCAACGAATAGCTTGCCGCTTGCCCCCAGCGCCGCCAGGTCAAGTTCCGGCAACAGGCGCGACATGCCATAGCCGCCACGCAGCGCGATGACCACTTGCACGTCGGGAGCAGCGGCCGCCTCATGCAATTGCGCCAGACGAGCGGCGTCCGAGCCGCCGAATCGCTGAAAGACCGCCGAGGGATTGTAAAAATTACGCACACGGCATCCGAATGCTTCCAATCGTGCCGTCGCGCGTTCAATGGCATGCGCATCCGCTGCATAGCCGCCCGGCGCAACAATTGCTGCAGTAACGCCTGAAAGTATCTGTTCTGCTCCCATTCCTTGCCCGGAAGATGATCCTGTCATGCGCGGCGTGCTTCCGGCTCCAGTTCGCCCTTGCAATGCGCCGCAATCAATCCGGACAATACACCATCCAGCGCGGGAGGGAAATCGTGCCCCATTCCTTCGATCTCATGCAGGATCGCTCCCGGTATCAGGCGTGCCGTGTCGCGTCCGCAGGCGACGGGAACCAGCGGATCGTCGGTGCCGTGGATCACCAGCGCTGGCGCCTTGATCGTGCGCAGCAGCGCACCCCGGTCTCCGGAAGACGCCACCGCCATGATCTGGCGCGCGGTGCCGCTCGTAGAGACGTTGCGTCGCACGCTTTCGGCCACGCGCTTGCGCAAGACGTCGTCCGGCGTCGGATAGACCGGGCTTCCGATCTCTTTGAACATGCGTACGAAATGGTCGATCACGCAATCGATGTCGTGCGGATTTTCCGGCCGCGAAAACAAGGCATTGTTCGCCGCCATCGTCGGCCCGGGCAGTCCGGGCCGCCCGCTGGTCGACATGATGGAGGTAAGGGTCGAGGTACGATGCGGGTAGCGTCCTGCAATGATCTGCGCGATCATCCCGCCCATCGATGCGCCGACGATATGCGCCTTCTCGATGCCGAGCCCGTCCAGCAGACCGGTTGCATCCTTGGCCATGTCGTAGAGAGTGTAGCCGCTGAACAGGGGCATGCTGAACAGGGACTTGAAAAACGCCAGGTGCAGGTTGGGCTTGCCGAAATGATCCATCTTGCTGGATAGCCCGCTGTCGCGATTGTCAAATCGGATAAGGCGAAAGCCTTGATCCGTCAGGCCCTTGCAGAATGCATCGGGCCATGAAATGAGCTGCAATCCGAGACCGGCAATCAGCAGTATCGGTTCTCCCTTCGGATTGCCCTGCAGGTCGTACGCCAGCTTGATTCCGTTCGTTTGGATGGTAGGCAAGACAAATTCCCTTCGTTCAGCACTCCCCTGCCATCGGGTCGGGACGCGCTCCGGTACAACAATTTCTTCAGACCCTTCATGCCCCACGCATCAAACCGTTTCCACTCCTCGCGCGACTGCGCCGGACGGTCGGCGACCGCATAAAGGGCTGTCAGATTCATGCACATGCCAACGTGGCTCGAATGAATCTCCATGTTTTTCGAGCGCGACGATACTTGCTCCACGCTGCAGCGCCACGCCATAACCCGTCATATGGAGCCACCATGCATGATTTGCTTTTGGATTACCAGCAAACGGCGTGCCCAGCGTGATCACCATGCGGACGTCGCCGGGAACCTGCCTGGGGTTCTGGCGGGCATATATTCCGCCCAAGCTTCCCCAACAGGCTGACGCGATCCTTGCGACGCGCGAAGTTTCTGCGCACGAGCCGGGCACCTTCGATCGCATCCGGAGACGGTTCCGGATTCACACCGTGCTCTCACGCATACGAGGCGTAGCCAGGCCGCGCAATGTAATTTCGCAAAACCGCGGTGGAAAAATCTCCCGTCACCAGAACAGGATGACAATCGTCCATCGGTGCGCTGCGCAGCATCGGCGCTGCGAAAAACGATGCTCCCAGCTCCCATGCTGCGCGTCCTTCCAGGGCAAGCTGGAGCCATCTGGCAGGTTTCACTTCCGGCCGATCGAGATCGCTCGAAGTACGCTCTGTGTCGCCATGCCGCACATTCGATTCGCTGGATGACATTATGAACGGACGCAACGAAAGCAGGATGTTCGAAACGAGAAGCAACTCTACACGGGCGATCGGATCCTTGCCGTCGCTCGCACGGACCTTCCTTAAACCTTGCCGTGTTCCAGCGCCGGATCGATCATGCGCTGCGCCGCACGCCGACGTTCCGCAAAAAATTCCTTCAGCAGCATGCCGCACTCTTCCGCCAGCACGCCACCAACCACGTCCGTGTGGTGATTGAGTTTTTCCTGTTCGAACAGGTTGACGATGGAACCGCATGCGCCAGTCTTCGGATCGGATGCGCCGTACACCACGCGAGCAAGACGCGCATGCAGCATCGCCCCAGAACACATGGCACATGGTTCAAGCGTCACGTAGAGCGCGCAACCGGGCAAGCGGTAATTTCCGAGGATGGCCGAAGCCGCTCGCAGCGCCATGATTTCTGCGTGCGCGGTCGGGTCATGCGTGCCGATCGGTTGATTGAACCCTGTTGCAATCACCGTGCCATCTTTCACGACGACGGCGCCGACCGGCACCTCGCCCAGTGCCCAGGCGTTGTGTGCTTGCGAGATCGCCTGCTGCATGAAAATGGCATCTTGCATGAAGGCTCAGTCCTCGGTGATTTCTGCCCAGCAGTTAGGCGTCTCGTGCAGGACAAGCTTGTGCAGTCGCAGGCCCGTGCCATAACGGTCCCGGTAGGCGGCCTTGAGAATATCGAATGCAGTCTGCGCGAGGTTCTCTACGGTCGGAATGCTGCTGATGATCACTGTCTTATGGCCGGGGATCGATTCCAGGAAGTCACGCACGGCCGTATCCTTCTCATACGCAAGGAACGCATGGTCCCAGACGTCGACAAGGTGCTGTTTGGCCAATGCCTTCACATCGGAAAAGTCCATGATCATTCCGTTGTCGGAACTGCCCTCTTCATGGATCACCGCACCGATGAGCGTGATCTCGAGCGTGTAGCGATGGCCATGCAGGTTGCGGCACTGGCTCTTGTGGTCCGGAATCCGATGCCCGGCATCGAATTCGAGTTTGCGCGTGATGGTCAACATGATGTTCAGGGAATTTGAAGCAGCTTGTGGGTCTGCAGGCTCAGCTTCCATTTCGGATTCGCCTTGCAGATGTCGATGGCAAGGCGGGTATTGCGTTCCAAGTCGGGACCATCCATCGGCTGCACATAAAAATGGTCGAATTCGAGGGACTCGTAGTCGGTCAGCGACTGGCCTTCCTGCGGCACGACGACCTTCAGCTCGTTACCTTTCCGGACGCTCAATTCGGCGCCCATTTTCGGGCTGACGCAAATCCAGTCCACACCAGACGGCACCGGCAGCGTGCCATTGGTCTCGATCGCGATCTCGAAGCCATGATCGTGCATGCTCTCGATCAGTGCCTCATCGAGCTGAAGCAACGGCTCCCCGCCGGTAAACACGACGAACTTGTTCGCTGCATGTCCGGCCGGCCACAGGCCGTCGATGACTTGCGCGAGGCTTTCACCGTCCCTGAATTTTCCGCCCAGCTCGCCGTCGGTCCCGACGAAATCCGTGTCGCAGAACTTGCAGACGGCGCTGGCGCGATCACTCTCCCTGCCGGTCCACAGATTGCAGCCTGAGAACCGGCAGAACACCGCCGGCCGCCCGGCATGCGTTCCTTCGCCTTGCAGCGTGTAGAAGATTTCCTTGACGCTGTAAGTCATTCCCACTCGATGATTTCCGATGCCCGGGAACCCGCATAAACACTAGTTATTCTGTTCTCGATCATCACTATTTACCGTCACTTTTACCGTCATAAAACAAGCGCCTTTTACTGGCGAGGAAGATGGATTCGGTTTGACGGGCCAGCCACTCTTCCCGTATCAATCGTCGATCAGCAGCATCTTTAATGCAATTTATAGATTTATTGTCAATCTATCGCCAATCCACCAACTGATACTCGCTTTTATATCCGCCATTTATCACGGAGGAGTTTTCCCGTTGGGAGCAACACCAGACAACCTTGCATTATCGCTTGTCAGCATTAGGCCGGCAAGGAAAACGACGCGAATCGTTATTACTTAGTTAACGGCACATCTACCCGCGTTGTCGGCAGGGGAAAAATGAAGAAACCCCATTGACAATGCATAGCGAAAAACAAAGCTTCTTAAATCGCTAACAGGCAGGCGGCTTACACTGCGATTTGAACGCGCATTTCCTGCATAACCCCGGCGAACATGCATACTCGGCTTGGACCAAGCCGCTCAGAATAGCCTCTCTCCGTTTTGCGAGCGCAATGATTTCCTCACGATTCAGCAGCCACACGCGATGCGGCGTCTTCCGCCGCCTTCCGGGTTGTTGAATGAGAACGTAGCCGTAGTCGGCAAGCCGATTCCTGGTTTGTGCTTCCAGCGCAAAGCGTTGCGCAGACAGTTCGATCACGTCCGATAGGTGGGGCTGATTCGCGCGCCGTGTCTTCAGCTCTACCAGGCAGATAAGCCCATCCTCGTCACGGTAACCTCGATCCACCTTTGCAATCACTGGGATTGGCCCGTCGGCCCTGAACACCTGTTCCATGTAAATCAATTTGGCGCGTTGCAATTTCCTCGGGCGCGAGACTCGCTCCGAAAGTACCATCCAAACACGTTTACTCCACCGAATGAAAACCAACAGAGCGACAAGGGCGCAACCAAGCGCGATCAGCAGGCTAGATGACATTATCGCCCCCGTTCTGATGCTGCGCACGCCGGATTATCCAAACAATAGGCGTCAACATGACTTGAACGACTGGCTGTAACCGTGGCCATCGCTCCAAAATCCGGCACACGGTTGGCGCTGTACGGTAATACGCACCGATCAACCAGCGCCCGATTGCATAGGGCCGCAATATTCGGTCACGAAACGTTTTGAGTGCTACCGTTTCAGGTCCCGGCCCGTAGATGTGCGTCGCGATATAGCAGCGCCCCTTTTTCTCCAATACCACTGGTGCATCAGATACCAGGACGCCTTCGCGGTAGAACTGATCGTGTGCGGCTAATCCGCGCTTGATCGCTCTGCGCTGGTGCTCAGTGCTTCGCTTGCCGAAGCGATGCTCGAACACCACCAGACGTTCGCACACTCCCATCTGCGCCAGCTCTGAGGCACGCACGGCGCGCGGTCTTTTTTTCCGATCTCGTTTATTCATAGCAGTCGCTCCCTTAGGCCCGTTCCGATGCTCGATTACCCACGCGCTACTCCACGAGCGGATCGTCGAACACCTGGTTCGTAATCGAAGCCGCGCCCACAGCGGGAGGAACCATGTCGCTTTCCACTTCGATCATGTGTCCCACAGTTCTCGGTGACCAGTGCTGGGCAAGCAAGCCTTCCTGCGCCAAGGTTCGAAGCCGGTTCACCCGCTTCGAACCTTTCTTGAACTGGATCAGGTCATCGTAGAGCCGCGGATTGTCGGCGCGCTCCAACTCGAAGACGAGCCGAATGCGGTCTGGCGCAATCAGTGTCCCCGCGCTCATGCCGCACCTCCGTCCGTCTTCGATTCGACCGTATCGGTATGCACATCCTTTTCAAGCGTGCTGCACGCATAGTTCGTTCCCGCGATCTGGAACCCTTTCACATTGGCGTAGATCGGATCCTTGATCTCGTGGATCTTGTGCTTTGGGAACGCCTCCTTGACCGCCTTCTTGAACAGGAAGGCGCCGCCGCCGACCAGGATGATGTTCTGAAAACTGTAGGATGCCTCGATCCACTGCATCATCGACGACACCGCCTGTTGCGCGATCGACCTGGCGATGGGCATCAACGGCGCCAAGTCGTAGGGCTTCTGGTAAATCGTCAGGCTTTTTCCTGTACGCAGCGCCAGATCGATCGCATCGAAATCCCGATACGGCGTGCCAATGTCCGCGCTGATCTCGGCGGCGATCGCCTGCAACACATCGAACATGCCGCGATTAAGCGAATGGCTTCTCTTTTGCACCAACCGCATGCCTTTGGCGACCAGCCAGTCGAAGGTTCTGGCGCCCGGATCAATGATCAGGCTTTGTTCCTGCTCGATCGTTTTCAATTTCTGGTGCAGCGACGCGTAGTACACCAGTGCGCCCTGTGGCTGGGCGATGGCCAGTGCCTTGCGCACCGCCACCGTGCGCCCGCCGCCGACCTCGTGCTTGCCGGTCATCGCCTTTTCCAAGGCGGCCTTTTTCGCGCTCAACGCGGCCACCGGCAGCCCGACCACCAGCAAATCAATGGCGCCGACCTTCATCATGCCGAGCGCGCCGCGCAGCAAGGCGGCATACTCGGGCGTCTCGGTGTAGCGGTCGTGCAGTTGCGTGGCGCGAAACGTCTCCGCCGCCAGGCTGACATCGGGTCCGACTTCGTAGAACAAGCCATCGATCGGCACGGCGACCGTCTTGCGCCGTTCGGCGGCCGGGACCGTGGAGAGATCCCGCGCGCTCGGATATGCCACCGATGGGAAACTGGCGCAACGGATGTCCTCGCCCGCACAAGCCGTCACATACTTGGTATTGCCGAATCCCACATCTACCGCTCTGACGATCATTTCCATGGTGATTTCCTTCACGAGGTTAAAGTCGACCGGTGGCAACCAGCATCGCCGATGCGACGCCGCCGCGCCACGCGCAATGCTCACGATGGCGGGCGCATTTCGACATCAGCTCCATTCCATCGGCAGCCACGGTGTCACGCTGGTAACGCTGGAGCGACACTGGAGTAATTCCAGCGGCTATACCTGCAGTTCCATGCGGCTTCGCAGTGTCACCACGGTCACACTAAAAATGCGCGCGTCAAGGGCATGCCGCGCCGGCCGATTCAGGACGGGAACCAGAGGCCACTTTTGCATCCCGCAAGCCCGCAAGCCGCCTTGCTTTCCTGCGGAACCGGACGATAAACGCGCCTCACGGGCACTTTCCGACGCCACTCGTAAACGCCGGAAAGGGCTTGACGCAGGCGGCCCGCTGGTGTCAACTGAAGAGGCTCGAAAGGCTCCTTGCCCTGTTCCCATCGCGGGAACGAAAAGGCGTCGCAGTCGTGACCTGCCCCTGCAGTCGCCGATCCCGAATCGGTTTTTGGCGCGCCCTTCGAGGCCGCGCCCGTGGCAACACCCTCGCAGTGCAATTGGCTTTGTGACGCGTCAGCGATGACGCCGGCTTTCCTCGAGAAAGCATCAAGGCACCGCAGTTGATCTGGCCGGCACCCGATGCCAGGCCACAGTTCTTCGTCACCCGTTTTGAGCACGCGGCTCCCGCAGCGCATGGCAGTGTTGGCCGATTTCGGCTCCCCATGCGTTTTGGCTCGAACATCTGACACCGCCCCGGACTTTCGGTGAGGGGTGGACCCATGCAGGTGGGGCGACGACAACCAGAAACGGATCCCAAAGCGCGCGAGACTAAGATCTCGCCGCTGATGCCCTACCTTGACCCACGAGGTCGGGCGGCGGCATCCCCAACCCCGCGCGGCGCAGAAATGCACAGCGGGGCGGATCCACTCAACCATTTTTAAGGCTAACCGAGCCGGCTCCCATGCGGGACGCCGGCGCATCAATGGGTAAACGCAGCGACGCCCGTGGTCGCGTGCTGCGTGTTGCATTGACCACGGGACGAGCATGGCAAAGGAATCCGCCGCCCGGTCCATTCGCAAGCGATTCCACGTTTGACACCCCGTCCGCATGTCGAGCAGCGGACGGTCGACCATGGAGGACATGATGTCCAAAGCAACAAAACACCGCCGCACCAGGCATGCGACGACCTCGCGCGTCCATCAACCACGCCGCCGCCAAGATTGGAACGGCCTGTCTGCACGGGAAGTCCTGGCCCTTTATCCGGCCAAAAACGCGGAGCCGCTCGACGTGCTTGAGGTCGTGATCGCGCTCTTCAACAAAGAGCACACGGCCAAACACAAGGAAGTGTCGTTCAAGACGCGCGAAGAGCGCGCGGATTTCTTCCGGCGCTATTTCGGTGACCTGAAAGACAAGGCCAAATTCAAGACCCTGCCCGATCCGCGCAACCTGCGTGAATGCCACATCAAGGCGGGAGTGGCGATTTGGCAAAAGGAAGGACTGGCGGCGGCGACGATCCAGACCTACCTCAGTTTCCTGCGCGGGTTTGCCAACTGGATCGGCAAGCCCGGGCTGGTGCGACAGCCCCAGTATTACGGATTGCAACCCGAGCAGTATCAACGCCATGAAGCGGCGCAACGCGACAAGAGCTGGTCCGCGCAAGGAATCGATATCGATGGCCTGATCGAGGAGATGTGCCGCTTCGATCCGCATGTGGGCGCAGCCATGCGCCTGGTACGCACGATGGGCCTGCGCCGCAAAGAAGCGATCATGTTCCGGCCGCACCTGTGCATCGTTGCCTTCGAGGCGACCGGACTGCCGCTCCACAAGCGCACGGCCGACCGCTATGCGCGCATCAAGGCCGGCAGCAAGGGTGGGCGCGAGCGCTTCGTCGCGCTGGACACGCCGGAACGACTTGCCGCGATCACGCATGCGCAGACGGTGGTCGCCACCCACGAGGGCCACATGGGGCATCCCGCGCACAGCCTGCTACAGGCGCTGCGCCGATTCAACTACGTGCTGGAGAAATTCGGCGTGACGCAAAAAGCATTGGGCGTCACCGCCCACGGTCTGCGGCATGAAGTATTGATCGAGCGGTTCGAGGCCATGACCGGGCACGCGGCACCCGTGCGTGGCGGCGACAGGCCGCCGCCGGAGATCGAGGCGCCGGCGCGACAGGCAGTGGCGGAGCTGGCCGGGCACGCGAGAAAACGCGCGTCCAGCGCCTATTTAGGACAGTCAGTTGTTATGCGCAGAAAGACCTCAACGGATACCTGTTAGCAGGAGAATCGCAGGATCCAAGCTCAACATAAAAGTTCATGATTGTTATCCCCGGCGGCCATCGGGGCCGCCGTCAATGAGGAGACAATCATGGATCAGTTCACATCCGAGGCAATCGGCACCCTGTCGATTGAGCAGCTCAGTTGCGGAGCACAGCGCGAACTTCTGCTGCGTACATATAGTAGGCGGACGGTGGAGCGCTACTGCATGGTCTGGAAGCATCTTGCGGATTTCGCTCACGAGCAGAATCTTGGCGAGAACTACTCTCGGGACTTGGCGCTTCGCTTCGAGGAAGAGTACGGCTTTCGTGATGGCGAATGCCTCAAGCAAGGCGAGCGTTGGCGTCGACACCTCGTATTTGCTCTCAGAATTCTCGACGACTATGCCCGCACTGGCAGCGTCGTCCGATTCGTCGTGGAAACGCGCGGTGTTCACGTGCCACCAGCGATGCACAAGCCGATGCTTGCCTACGAGCAGTTTGCCAGAGAACGTTTGCACCTTCGCGAGTCGAGCCTTCGGGAACGAATGCACAGCATCGCCGTGTTCCTCGACTTCCTGGGAAAAAGGGGCATAGAGGCTTTCGATCAGATGCAAGCGGCTGACGTCAGCGCTTTCATCGCGTCGCGGTCGAGTTGGAAAGCCAAGACGGTATCTTGCGTATCATCCGCAGTGCGGCTGTTCTTGCAGTTCTTGTTCTCGAGGGGCTTGCTGTCGCGTGATCTCAGTACGGTGATTCCTACCATCCGATTGGTCCACCAGGCCAAGATTCCCGCGGTATGGGAGCGGGGGCTCGTAGACAGGATGCTCCGGGCCGTTGACCGCAGTTCGCCGAAGGGCAAACGTGACTATGCGATTCTCCTGATCGCGGCCCGTCTTGGAATCCGCTTGGGCGACATTCGATCGCTGAAGCTTGATGACCTCCACTGGGCATCTGCGACGATCAAGATCACGCAGGCCAAAACAGGTGAGCCGCTGGTCCTTCCGCTGGGCGAAGAAGTCGGTGCGGCGTTGATCGACTATCTACAGTCGGGCCGGCCTCGCAGCCAGCATCGCGAGGTGTTCCTCACTCTGACGCCGCCGTTCGCCCCCTTCTCCTCGGGGAACCACCTGCACTATATTGTCTCGCGCTGGCGGGAACTCGCCGGCATCGAGTTCAGATCCGAACAGCGCAAAGGGCTGCATTCCCTGCGCCACACGCTGGCGACCAGATTGCTGCAAGAGGATACGCCATTCCATGTCATTTCCGCCATCTTGGGGCACATGTCGCCAACATCGACGTTCATTTATGCCAAGGCTGATGTGGAAGCGCTGCGCAGCGCCGCGATCAATACCGAGGAGATGCATCATGGCCAATGAGACTCGGCAAGTTGCGGGGCACAGCCCGGTCGCAGCGCTCATGGAGCAGTTCGTTCTGGAAAAGCAAGCCTGTGGCTACCGCTACCAGGAAAGCATCCTAATGCTGCGTCGGTTCGACGCCTTCTTGTGCGAACAAGGACTGGACAAATGCGAACTTCCTCGGGCACTCAGTTGGCAATGGCTCGCCAAGCAACCCCACGAATCCGCGACCACACAACTGTGTCGCATCTCGGTGATTCGCCAGTTCGCGATGTACATGTGCCGTCTGGGGCTGCGCGCCGATGTCCCAGACCGCGCGCTCGGCACGAAGCGTACGACCATGTTCACGCCGCGCATCCTCACACACGCAGAGATCCGGCAACTGTTCGATGCCGTCGACCACTTGAAACCAACGGCAAGAGCGCCGCTGCGCCACCTCGTCATGCCCGAAGTCCTACGCCTGCTCTACGGCTGTGGCTTTCGGGTCAACGAAGTGCTGCGATTGCGCGTCGGCGACGTTGATTTCGGGCATGGCGTGCTGACTGTGCGCGCAGCCAAGTTCGCTAAGGACCGCCTCGTACCTCCAGCTTTGCCGCTCGTACAGCGCCTGCAGAGGTATGCTGCCGAATTCGGCCCACGGCCCGATGACGCATTCTTCTTCATGTCGCCGCGCGGCGGAGCTTGGTGTGGCAGCTCGGTCTACTGGCTGTTCCGGGAGCTGCTGCTTCGCTGCCGAATCTCGCACGGCGGGCGCGGGCGAGGACCACGAATCCACGACCTGAGGCACACGTTTGCCGTCCACACCCTGCTTCGCTGGTACCGCGAAGGTGCGGACCTCGATGCCAAGCTTCCGGTGCTGGCAACCTATCTGGGCCACGCCTCGCTCGATGGCACCCAGGAATATCTCCACCTGACGGCTGAACTGTTCCCTGAAGTCGTCGTGCGCGCCAACAGCACCTTCGGCGAGGTCATTCCACGAGGAAGGAGTGCGTCATGAAGCCTACCGACTTCTCCATTCAAGTCACGAACTTCCTGACGCGCTACTTGGCGGCGCAGCGCAATCTGAGCCCCAACACCATCAAGGCTTATCGGGACGTGTTCACGCTGCTCCTGCGGTTCGCGCGCGATACCCGTGGCATTCCCGTGGAACGGCTATCGCTTGCGCATGTCGACGTAGCGTTCGTCGAGGCCTTCCTCGAGCACCTCGGGAAGGACAGGCACTGTTCAATGCGGACGCAAAATCAGCGCTTGGCCGTGCTGCACGCGTTCTTCCGCTACGTGCAGTCGGAAGTGCCAGATCGTTTGCTGCAGTGTCAGAAGATTCTGGCCATCCCGCTTCGGCGCATTGCACAGCCGACGGTCGAGTATCTGTCAAAGGAGCAACTCGCCACGATCCTCGCTCATCCCGACTTGACGACGTCTGGTGGGCGCAGGGATGCCGTGATGTTGAGCCTCTTGTACGACAGCGGCGCTCGCGTGCAGGAACTGATCGATCTCAATGCCGATGATGTTCGCCTGACGTCACCGGCGCAGGTCCGGCTCTTCGGCAAGGGGCGCAAGGTGCGTGTGGTCCCCTTGATGGATGCCACGGCGCAGCTCCTTCGCGATCATCTGCGCGAGCAGGGCCTGGATCGCCCTGAACGCGGACATGAGCCGCTGTTCCAGAATCGACGAGGAGGACGGCTATCGCGCTCGGGCGTACGCTACCTCTTGCAAAGCCATGTTCAACCTGTTCGATCCAGCCTGCCGGGCTTCACGCAGCCGGTGAGCCCGCATTGCCTGCGACATACGAAGGGCATGCACCTGCTGCAGAGCGGCGTTTCGCTCGAAATCATCCGCGACTTCCTCGGTCACGTAGACGTGAAGACGACACAGATCTATGCACGAGCGAACCTGGAGATGAAGCGACGTGCACTCGAAAAGGTTGCGGATGCTCCGCTCCCGACGATGCCGTCATGGCAGCAGAACAAGACGCTGCTTGAATGGCTGCACTCCCTGTAACCCGGTCGGGCCGTCGCTGTCGTGGCGGCCCTGGGTGTTCTGGGCAAACATTATGGTGAGAGTGGATCATCAGCATTGGGGCTCCACGGGCACTGATCCGATTTGCTGCGCATAACAACTGACTGTCCTAAATACGCGATATGTGCCGCAGCACATATTGCCTACCTCGGCGGCGTGATTGCCCGTCAGCGCGAGCAAAGCAACGCTGCCCCACCTGAGCAATGAACTCTGCGCCGAGCGACTTGGAAAACACGACACGGCGGAACTGCTTGGCTTTCATGTCATCCACGGATTCCGTGGATGACCACGGCTTTTGCGCGACATCAGCACGGCGATGTCCGCCCCTGGAGCAACACGCGCGCGCCTGCGCGATCACGGGCTGATGAAAAAAAGCGGCGTAATCGCCACGCATTCTTCATGGTGAAACCTTGTGGCGACCGATAGGCTGGAAGTCCCGTTTCCGTCTGGAGCACCTCTTGATGCGTACGCCCCACACCATCCGCCAGCAAATCGCCATTTACGAACGCCGCATTCGAGAACTGGAATGCGATTTGTTGTGTGCCAACACGCTGCTCAACGAAGATCCTTTGACCGGCCTCCTAAATCGACGGGGTTTTCAGCAGGCTTGTACGCTCTTGTCGGCAGGCGCCAGCGGACATGGCATTGCCATCTCCTGCGCGATAATTGACCTCGATAATTTCAAAACCATCAACGACCGGCATGGCCATGCGGCCGGAGACCGGGCGCTGTGCCATTTCGCCGAGGTGCTGCGCATGAACCTGCGTCCGATTGATAACGCCGCCCGGGTCGGCGGCGACGAGTTCGCCCTCATTTTTCCCGATGCCACCGGCGCAGATACGATGGATATCCTCGCCCGGCTGCACGCCGCTCTTGCCGAACTCCCCCTGATTACGGATACCGGGCCGCACCCTCTGCACTTCTCAGCCGGTGTCACGCAGCTGCGTCAAGCGGAGTCCGTGCACGAACAACTGAGCCGCGCCGATGCCATCCTGCTCCATGCCAAGCGCAGCGGAAAATGCAAGGTATTACTGTCGCCCTGACGCCATGCATTCAGGTCATGGGACAATTCACGCTGAGCGGATAAGCCCCCGTGGTGTTTCAACATGTCTTCGAGAGGCTGGCGGTGTGCGCAAAAACGTGCGAGATTCGGATCAACATTGGCATCCCCCACCAAACGCTGGTATTTCTGGACTTGGTTTCGCACATGCGTTGGTGCAACGCGCCAAAGAGGAGAAATTCAGTCCTAACCTTGGAGTCAGCAAAGCTAGTGAACGCGAAAAACAACGAAGAACTGAGCAAACGATCGCAGCTGGTTCAGTCTCCGCTATCGATTTTCACTCTGCACAGATCAGCGATAAGACTTTGGCCAAGCCACTTCCCGCCGTACGGCGGAAATACGAGAAATCCATTAATAAGAGCATTTATGAACACCAACTGCGGCCCGTCGATAGCGATCCCTAAAGAAGTTATGAGCTTTGTCCCAGAATACCGGTCGCCTAATTTGGCATCCGACATACTGACACACTCCCTCACAGGTCTGTAAGACAAACTCCTATCAATTATGTGGGATGCCACCCTGTAGCAAATGATGCATAATTTCCCGGCAAAACTGTGGGTAATGCCGTGCCAGCCATGGTGCGTATTCCCGTAAGAAGCACATTAAAATCCTAATGACAAGAAAAACGTTACATGTGGGGACTCGCGTCCCTTTCGCGACGAAGTATGACGCCCCAAGCAACATATCCGTTGACGATCAAGATATACGAGCACAAGTACGTTCCTCGCCCGATGCCCAGCGTTCCGGGCTTCCTTTTTTTCCCAGCGACGCCCAGTGCAGTGTATGGCACGGCAGATGCCTGTCGGCGCATACGTGAACGTTCGTCGCGAATCGATCGGCAACCTCTTTTGCATTTGCGGCCTAGTCTGCAGCGCCAGCATATCCCGCGATGAGCCACGCCACTGGACTTACTCTGGTACACAGCGCGCCGCTGTAAACCATCATGACTGACGCGTCATCAATGTCGATTGCAACCGGAACGCTCTACTGGGACTGCAACAGTTCCCCATTTTCAAAATATGACGTCGTTGAACGATTGCACGGACGACTAAAGGATCTGCGTCGGCGACATGGAACAGCGTTCCTGGCATCGGCCCACACTCAGGAAGAGATGTTGGAACGCTTGCTTGGACTGTTTTTCCCCGCTGGCAGGATGATGAATTACTTGGCCTGTAATATCACGTTCAAGGAGGATCCCTTCCTCATGGTGCGTCTGGACGGGCGACTGCCGAGCATTGACGAGGAACTGCCATCTCACGTCTCGCTTATCTTTAAGGGTTATATTGACCGTCGGTCAAGCATGTTCCGCGTCACCGACATTGCTGAAATGTTGGAGTGCCCTCCCCGGACTTTTGAACGACAGCTCAAGGTAACCCCGGTGCGCGGCATGACACGTGGCACGGACATGGGGGACAGCGCGCTCACGCCGGCCTGGTTGCAATCCCTTCCTCTGATTTCAAAGGAAACCGCGCACGCGCTCAGACAATGGAACGACTATCTTGAGTGGAAACAAAATCTCGTACAGGCCGGCATTGCCGGCATCCGTTATATCTCCCGGAGCATCACTGAGGACGGCAAATGGCGATTTGAATTGGTTCTGGGGCAGAGTGATACCAAAGGTGCGACCGAGCGACTCCTGCGAAGTGATGATCTCGCCGCATATGAGATAAGTTTCTCGATCGATCCCTGGCAATTCCAGTACAACGAGAATGCCAAGTTTCGCCGACATTCCGTGGGTGACTTTGAATCCATGCGCCCTGTCATGCGTGACCGAAAGTCATGGCCAGAAGGACTTACGGCGACGAATGAATCGGATTGTCACTTTATGGAAGCGACCTTCACTCTCGAAGACGGCCAATACAATCAATTCGTCGAGCTAGCGGCTTCGCTGGGTCCTGCCGCGGCGATCGAGACACTGGTGACGACGGTGCCCCCCACCGGCTTTCTCGCCAATTCCGCCGCCGGTGATCTGTCACTGATTCATCGGCAACGCGAGGAACTTTCGCGGCTCCAGAAGGAGTCAGGATTTGCACCATTCATTTCCGCGTATCTTTTCGATATTCGCCAAGCGACCGTTCCAGATCAGTGGCTGACCATCCCCGATGACGAATGGCTACGCTCTGATATGAACCCTGCGCAGCGAGACGCGGTGCGCATGATGATAAGCACGCCAGATATCTCCCTAGTGCAAGGGCCACCAGGGACCGGCAAGACAACCATGATTGCCGAGGCCATTTACCAGCTGGTGCGACAAGGAAAAAAAGTGCTCATCGCGTCGCAGGCAAACCTGGCCGTCGACAACGCCTTGGAGCGCCTGGAAAAGGTGCCAGCGATACGGGCGGTCCGACTAGGCGCAAAGGCCGACAAAGAATCCCCCTTCACGCCGGTCCGTGCGCTTGGAACCTATTACCTCTCCGTTGCTAGTCAGTGCCGAAGCCGCCATCTTGAGAAGTGGGACGGGCTTTCCAAACAGAGCAACGAGCTGCGACAGTGGATCGAGAGCACAGAGCTGATCCGCTCAGATTTGCTTGAAGCATGCAATCGCGTGGAGCGCGGACGGGAACTTGAAACAAGTGCCCAAGCTAGTCTTGAACTGGTCGAGAAGCAATATGCGGATGCGACGGTCCGCTTGGAAGTGATTGAGGCTGCTGACGAATTTCTCTCAACGCTCGAAAGCGATGAAGAACACTGGGCTGGCGTCCTTCCGGAGGACTTGCGCGTACGCTGGCACGCCTGGTTATCCGGTATCCAGACTACATTGCAGTACGCCGACCTGCGCATGGGCCGCCCGTTGCGTGCGTACGACATTCATGCGGCGGCTGAGCAATCGTCCACGTTGTTTTCTTTTGCCAAGGCATGTAAGCAGCTCATCTCGCGGCTGCCCTCTCTAGAAAACGAAGCCGCGCGCCTGCACGCGCTTGAGACGGAACAACTGCTCTCATCAGAAACCGAAACCTACATTTCTGCACTAAACGACGAAAAAACGCGGCTTTATGCACTCTGGGAAGAGGGTGACGAGTCCGTCTCAGGCCGCTTGCGGGAGATCGCCCAACTGTTAAAGACAGCCAAGCAATCAAGCGGGTTAGCACGAGACTTGTACGAAACGGTGTTTCGCAGTGAGGCTGTCGTACACATATTCTCGTCGAATGCCACACGCAGCTCCGTCCTGCGCGTGCTTGTACCAGCCGCGGAAGCCGCAGCTAGCGCAGCACAGTCATTTCTAACTGGTCTGCAACAGGCGCACTTGGACTTGGCCAACGCGCGCTCTGCTGCACCGGATCGAACAGTGTTCGAGCAGCACATTACGGTGCAGCGAAAAGGACTGCGAGAACTTCGCTATCAGTTGGGCTTAGATCGCCAACGCGTGCAGCAGCTTCTTGCCAGTCTTGAAGAGCAGCTCGGCAACGCTGTCCCTGCTGACCGGTGGCTGGCGGTCTGCAACAGCGCGTTGGCCGCTCGCCAGGCAACGCTCGCGGCCGTCGACGGCGCGCTCCAGCAAACCGCGTCGTTACGCCGAGACTGGGCGCCAGTACTCTCGAAGTGGACGTCCAAACTCATCGAACAGGCTGGCTGCACGGCGAGCGATCTATCTGCTGCAAGCTACCTATCCGATAAATTTCTGCAGACTGCCAATGTGGTTGGTGTTACGTGCTCCGAACAGCGGCGTACCCTTGAAAAGGCAGGCCATTCGTACTTCGACGTCGCCATCATCGACGAGGTCAGCAAAACCACTCCTCCTGAACTGTTGATGTGTATGGCAATCGCTCGCACGGCCATTCTCGTCGGCGATCACCGGCAATTACCACCGGTGTTCAAGGAAGGTATCACTGCAGAGCAATTCCTCGAAAAACAGGAGGCAAGCGCCACCGGGACCGAAACCGGTCAGCCATCGGAAACATCATTGACCGAAGAAAACCTGCGGCGGTTCGAAGACCTGGTCTCGGCATCTCTATTCAAGAAACATTTCGAAGAGGCGTCGCCCCGGTTAAAGGCCTTCCTTCTTACTCAATACCGCATGCACCCGCAGATCATGGACGTCGTCAATGCGTTCTATGAAAATCGCTTGCAGTGCGGACTCGCCGACCCAGATGGGAAAAAGCCAGACACCCCCGCAGAGGCGCTCCGGCTGCACCGTGCGACGTTGCGCGGCCCGCTCGGCACTCCTTATCTTGAACCAGATCAGCATGTGCTCTGGATCGACTCCGGTGCTGCACCCAATGGAACCGTGGCGCTCGAACGAATTGTTGGCAACGGTGGAAAAGTCAATGACACAGAGGCAGCGATTATCGCGAAAATGCTCCTCGACCTCGATGACACGTATCGGGACCAAGGTTATGGCAAAGCCGGTGTTGCGCGAAAACGCGTCGGCGTGGTGACGTTTTACGCCAAGCAGGCGAGAGTCATCCGCCAGGCCATTGATGCGGCGAAACTGCAGCACGGACCGTTTGCCGCGATCGCTGTTGATGTCAACACGGTGGATCGCTACCAGGGACAGGAACGACCGATCGT
>JAKACN010000332.1 GCA_021821365.1 Pseudomonadota bacterium
CAGGTTCAACAAGATCCTGAAGCTCGATCCGTATTCCCGCACCGCAGTCGTGCAGCCCGGCGTGCGCAATCTCGCGATTTCGGACGCAGCCGCCGCGCACGACCTGTACTACGCGCCCGATCCTTCCTCGCAGATCGCCTGCACGATCGGCGGCAATGTCGCCGAAAACTCGGGAGGCGTGCACTGCCTGAAGTACGGGCTGACGGTGCACAACGTCCTGCGCGTGCGAATGGTGACCATCGACGGCGAGATCGTCGAACTCGGCAGCGAGGCACTGGATGCCCCCGGCCTCGATCTGCTCGCGGTGTTCATCGGTTCCGAAGGCATGCTCGGCGTGGTCACCGAGGTGACCGTGAAACTGGTGCCGAAGCCGCAGACCGCGCGCGTGATCATGGCTTCCTTCGATGACGTGGTGAAGGGCGGCGACGCGGTGGCGGAAGTGATCGCGGCCGGCATCATCCCGGCCGGCCTGGAGATGATGGACAAGACGTCGTCACGCATGGTCGAACCCTTCGTGAAGGCGGGCTACGACACTGACGCGGAAGCCATCCTGTTGTGCGAATCCGACGGCATGCCGGAAGAAGTGGAAGAAGAAATCGCGCGCATGAGCGAGGTGCTGAAGTCCTCCGGCGCGACCGCCATCGCGGTTTCGCAGAACGAGGCCGAGCGCCTGAAGTTCTGGTCCGGCCGCAAGAACGCCTTCCCCGCGGCGGGTCGCATCTCGCCCGACTACTACTGCATGGACGGCACCATCCCGCGCAAGCGACTCGCAGAGGTGTTGATCGCCATCACCGAGATGGAAAAGAAGTATGGCCTGCGCTGCGCCAACGTGTTCCATGCGGGCGACGGCAACCTGCATCCGCTGATCCTGTTCGATGCCAACAAGGAAGGCGAGTTCGAGCGCGCGGAAGCGTTCGGTGCCGACATTCTCGAAATGTCGGTGAAGGTTGGCGGTACCATCACCGGCGAGCATGGTGTGGGCATCGAAAAGATCAACTCGATGTGCGTGCAGTTTTCGCCGAAAGAACTCGAAGCCTTCCGCGCCGTCAAGCGCGCCTTCGACCCCCACGTGCTGCTCAACCCCGACAAGGCGATACCGACGCTCAACCGCTGCGCTGAGTACGGCAAGATGCGGGTGACCGGCGGCCAGACGAAATTCGCCCATTTGCCGCGCTTCTGACTGGAACAAGAATGGATCAGGCATTACAACAATTCCGCGAGCGGATCGTCGCGGCAACCGCGAACAAGACACCGCTGCGCATCCGCGGTGGCGGCAGCAAGGACTGGTACGGGCAGGCGTTGCAGGGTGACATCCTCGACACGCGCGAGCATACCGGCATCCTGGCTTACGATCCGACCGAACTGGTGATTACCGCACGAGCCGGCACGCCATTGGCCGAGCTCGAAGCCGCACTCGCCGAGCGCAACCAGATGCTTGCATTCGAGCCGCCGCGTTTCGGCGCTGCGTCTACCATCGGCGGCGTCGTCGCTGCCGGCCTGTCCGGTCCGCGCCGCCAGGCTGTGGGCGCAGCACGCGACTTCGTACTCGGCGCCGTGCTCATGGATGGGCATGGTGAAGTGCTGCGCTTTGGCGGCCAGGTGATGAAGAATGTCGCCGGCTACGACGTGTCGCGGCTGCTGGCCGGTTCGCTCGGCACGCTTGGCCTGATCCTCGAAGTTTCGCTCAAGGTATTGCCGAGGCCATTCTACGAAACCACCCTGCGTTTCGAGATGCGCAAGACCGACGCCATCACGCAGCTCAACCAGTGGGGCGGCCAGCCGCTGCCGATCTCGGCCAGCGCATGGCATGGCGGCGTGCTCATCGTGCGACTGTCGGGTGCCGAGGCCGCCGTGAAGGCGGCCACGCAGAAAATGGGCGGCGAACAGGAAGCGCAGGCGGATATTTTCTGGAATGAATTGCGCGACCACGCGAACCCGTACTTCAGCGCGACCAGCGGCCCGACCGCCTTGTGGCGTTTGTCCGTCCCGCCGACCACGCTGCCGCTGGCCCTGGAAGGCGAGCAGCTGATGGAATGGGGCGGCGCACAACGCTGGCTGCGCACGGAGCTCGATGCGACCACGATTCGTTCCGCCGCTTCGCAAGTCGGCGGCCATGCGACGCTGTTCCGCGGCGGCGACAAGAGCGTCGGCGTGTTCCATCCGCTCACTCCGGCGATCGCGAAGATCCATCGCAACCTGAAGAACGCATTCGGTCCGTCCGGCATCTTCAACCCCGGGCGGATGTACACCGATTTCTGACCATGCAAACCAAGCTCGCTGATTTCATCAGGAACACGCGCGCCGGCGAAGAAGCCGATGCGATCCTGCGCAAGTGCGTGCACTGCGGCTTCTGTACCGCGACGTGCCCGACCTACCAACTGCTCGGCGATGAGCTCGACGGCCCGCGCGGCCGCATCTACCTGATCAAGCAGGTGCTGGAAGGCAAGCCTGCGACGCAGAAGACGCTGGCGCACCTCGACCGCTGCCTGACCTGCCGCAACTGCGAATCGACCTGCCCGTCCGGCGTGCAGTACGGCAATCTGGTCGACATCGGCCGCAAGATCGTGGAGGAGCAGGTGAAACGCCCCATGGCGCAGCGCATCGTGCGCGCCGTGCTGAAGGAAGCCTTGCCACGCAAATGGCTGTTCACGCCGGCGATGAAAACCGGCCAGCTGATGCGTCCCCTGCTGCCGAAGTCACTGCGCAACAAGGTGCCGGAGAAGCAGGACGCCGGCAAGTGGCCAAGGACGGAACACGCACGCAAGATGCTGTTGCTCGACGGATGTGTGCAGCCCGCGATGGCGCCGAACATCAATGCCGCCACGGCGCGCGTGCTCGATGCGCTCGGCGTGCAATTGATCGTCGCGCCGAAGGAAGGCTGCTGCGGCGCGATCCGCTATCACATGAACGATCAGGAAGGCGGCCTCAACGACATGCGCAACAACATCGACGCGTGGTGGCCGTATGTAGAAGCGGGCGTGGAAGCGATCGTGATGACGGCATCCGGCTGCGGTGTGACGGTCAAGGAGTACGGCCACCATCTGGCGCATGACGAGAAATATGCGGCCAAGGCGAAACGCATTTCGGAACTGACGAAAGACCTGAGCGAAATCATGCCGGCCTTCGAGCAGGACCTGAAGAAGAAGCTGGATGGCAAGATCCGTCAGCGCGTGGCGTATCACCCGCCCTGCAGCCTGCAGCATGGCCAGCAGATTCGCGGCAAGGTGGAAGGCGTGCTGCGCGCGGTGGGCGTCGATGTGAGCCTGTGCCAGGATAGCCACCTGTGCTGCGGCTCGGCCGGCACCTATTCGGTCTTGCAGCCGGAGCTTGCCTACAAGCTGCGCGACAACAAACTCGCCAACCTGGAGGCCACCAAACCGGAGACGATCGTGTCCGCCAATATCGGCTGCCTGACGCACCTGCAGTCGGGGACCGGGACACCGGTGAAGCATTGGATCGAGCTGATCGACAAGGCACTGACCGTTGTGTGATATTCAGGTTGCGAATGTTCGCCATGAGAAAACGTGATTGGATTTATGACTGGTGCATCCCTACACTGCAATCAAGAAAGTTGATTGTTGAAAGGAAGCATCATGAGCATCGTACCAGTCGTTGTTATCGGAACCCTGGTTGTGTTTGGGCTCTTTGAGGCATTTGCATTCGGTGTGTTGAAGGACAAGAAACGCCACTGATGCATGCGCGCCTGATACCAGGTAGGCGATGAACCAGGGGGAATGAAAATGGGCGCCGCGGCGCCCATTTCTTTTCGCTGAAACGTACTTATTCGGCAAGCAGTTTTTCGATGTCCCGCATCAGTTCCTTCGGCTCGGTCTGGGGCGCATAGCGCTTGTACACCGTGCCGTCTTTCCGCACCAGGAACTTGGTGAAATTCCACTTGATCGCTTCCGTGCCCATGACGCCGCGCGCTTCGCTCTTCAAGTGCTTGAAGAGCGGATGCGCATTGGCGCCATTCACGTCGATCTTCTCGAAGAGCGGGAAGGTGACGCCGTAATTCTTCTCGCAGAAGGCGCCGATTTCATCCGCTGTGCCCGGTTCCTGCGCGCCGAACTGGTTGCAGGGAAAACCGAGGACTTCAACGCCCTTGTCCCTGAACTGCTCGTAGACTTGTTCCAGCCCCTTGTACTGCGGCGTGAAGCCGCAATTGCTGGCGGTATTGACGATCAGCAGCACCTTGCCGCGATACGTCTTCAGGTCGACGGGCTTGCCGTCGAGGCTCCTGGCGTTGAAGTCAAAAATAGTGGTCACACAATTCCCAGGTGTTCGGTTCCCTTGCTCAGGTCGCGGCCCTTGGCGTCCTTGCTCTGCAGCTTGATTGTGAGGCGCAGGTCATTCACCGAATCGGCATTGCGCAGCGCGTCTTCGTAGGAG
>JAKACN010000333.1 GCA_021821365.1 Pseudomonadota bacterium
GCCGCGTGTGGCCGAGCTGTTCGAAGCCCGTTCACCGAAGGATGCCGGCATGTTGGCGGAAGTTACCGGTACGGTTGCGTTCGGCAAGGAAACCAAGGGCAAGCAGCGTCTCGAAATCACCGACATGGACGGCAACAAGCACGAGTTCCTGATCACCAAGGACAAGCAGGTGCTGGTGCATGACGGCCAGGTGGTGAACAAGGGTGAAATGATCGTGGACGGCCCGGCCGATCCGCAAGATATCCTGCGCCTCTTGGGCATCGAAGCACTGGCGCGTTACATCGTCGACGAAGTGCAGGACGTGTACCGTCTGCAGGGTGTGAAGATCAACGACAAGCACATTGAAGTGATCGTGCGCCAGATGCTGCGTCGCGTACAAGTGGTCAGCGCAGGCGATACTTCCTATATCCCGGGCGAACAGGTCGAGCGCTCCGAGTTGCTGGATGAAAACGATCGTGTGATCGCTGAAGGCAAGCTGCCGGCTACGTATGAAAACGTGCTGCTCGGTATTACCAAGGCATCGCTGTCGACGGACTCCTTCATTTCCGCTGCGTCGTTCCAGGAAACCACTCGCGTGCTTACCGAAGCCGCGATCATGGGCAAGAAGGACGGGTTGCGCGGCCTGAAGGAAAACGTCATCGTCGGTCGTCTCATCCCGGCGGGTACCGGCCTGGCTTACCATCGCGCCCGCAAGGAAAAAGAGGCATGGGAAGCCGAAGAGCGCACCGCGCTGCTGGCGGCCGAGGAATCGGCCCGTGCGTCGGAAGCGGAAGCCGCGGCGACTGCAAACCACGAGAGCACGCAAGAGGGCGGCGAAGGCTGATCGGCATCAGCCTAGCAAAAACGGCACAGGGAAATCCCCGGTGCCGTTTTTTTTCGCCTGTCACTTTATCGGCTGGACCGAATTACTTTTCCTGAACCAGCGGCGTGCCCTTGTCGATCACTTCGCGGCAATCGCCCTTGAAGCTCGCATTGTCGTAATCCGTCCAGCCGTAGCTATCGACATAGCGCTTGTGCAGCTTGAATTTCCTGTTCAGGAAGCTCCATTCCAGATGCTCCGTGTTGTAGTGGATATCCGCGAGGTCGAGCAGGGAATGGAAGATGTTTTCCGTCGCCAGCTTCGCGTGCCTGTTCTTCAAAAGCTGGTTCACCTTGCCGGGGTTGATTGTGCGGTACAGGTCTGAATACCAGACAAACGCAGGCACATGGAACTCAAATTGGGTGTTATGCCCGTGAAAAGCCAGGTTGCAGGTGCCGTCGTAGAGCGTTTGACCATGATCGGCCACATAAACCATTGCCGTCATCTGCTTCAGCGATTTCAGCTCGCCGATCACCTGCGACAGGAACCAGTCCGTGTACAGGATGGAATTGTCATAGCTGTTATTCAGCTGCGGCTTCATCGCCATATCCGTGTATGCCGGATTGGCGATGCCAAAAAGGGACGGCTGCCATTTGTCGAACTCCTTCGGATAGCGATGACTGTAGTTCCAATGGTTTCCGAGCGTATGCAGCACGATCAGCTTCTTTTGCGCCGGGTCGTTGACCGCCGCCCGCAGCGGGTCCAGCAGGATCTCGTCAAAACTGGACTTGTTGGTGAAGCCGCCCAGGTTCAGGAATTGCGTGACATCGGCTTCCTTCGCGAACACCGATACGGGAGTGTCAAACTGGCCATACGACATCTGATTCGACAGCCAGTAGGTCTTGAAACCGGCTTCCTTGAATGCCGTAAGGAACGACTTTTCGGAGAAACCGGCCTGCAGGCTTTGCCGCGCCGGCTTTCGCGACACCAGGACCGGCACCGATAGCCGCGTTGCAGAAACCGCAGTCACTACATTGGCCAGGCTGACCAGGTTCCGCTCTCTCTTGAGCAAGGGATTCGTCTCCCGCAGGTAACCGTTCAGACTCCATCGATCGTAGCGCGACGACTCCCCGATCACCATCACGATGACTTGCGGGATATCGAGATCCTTTGCCTGCTTGGCGCCGAACCGGAACAGGCTGCTCTTGTGGGTCAGTTGCGCGAGATACTGGCGCTCTTTCCAGAATTCGTGAGCACGCACCGCCAGCCCAAACGGCCAGGTCGACCCGAACGCACTGACGTCGAACGGCAGGCGGGCCCACGCCGGCAATTTCGGCAGACCTTGCCCGGCGGGCGGACTTGTGGTTGCCAGGGAATCGCTCGGATCGGTCGCCAATTCGCTCTCCTCCGGACTACTGGCCGACGAGACGGAAGCGGGCGGGGCCGCCACGCCGTATTCCTGACCGTATAACCACAATCCAAGTCCCGTCAAAAGAACAGCAAGCGTTGCCCAGCGGGACATGTCTTCCCAATCCAGATCCCGTGTCCGGAATGCCGCCTTCCAGCATGACCACCACCACAGGACAACGCCAATCGCCACACCGCCAAGCTCCCAGACTTTCCCCCCAAGAAATTCCATCGCTTCCTTAGGGCTCGTCTCCGCGATAATCCCAAGGTGATGAGTCGAAATCCCTTGGTTGTAATAGACATTCAGGTAGATCTCGATGGGCAACGCGATGAATGCCGGCCCAAGCAACCAGTGAAACAATGCCGGGCGCTTGAACGTCGCCCAAACCGTCAGCCAGGCCACGAATTCCATCGCAAGAATCCGAGCGGGATTGTCGACTGTCCTCCCAAATAGCAGCGGCAGGAAAGGCACCGCCGACAGGGTCAAGTAGGTAAGGATTACGAAAAGATTGGCTGGGCGTAGGAAGCGATGCATGACTTCATTCGAAGAGTCGACGGCGATGGGGCAATGCGCCGTCGCGGAATGTGTCAAGTTTATGACGAGAAATTGTTTGCCGCCATCCACGCTGCACACTTGTTGCAGGTACACGAAGTTTTGCCCGCCGCAGGAACACCCCCGTGAGCCCAAGTTCGATGCGCCGAATGCAATGGAAAAGGTTGCGTCTTTGAACTCTATCGCCTAGTCTTGTTGACGTGGCATAGATATGGGGATATACTCGCGAGTTCTCGATTTTAGGCTCTCCTCGGCCTAAGCGTTCTTTGGTCAGTTCTCCCGCCTTTTGCGACGCTTATCCCAAAGTCTCGAATCGAATGCCCTTGGGGCGCAACGATTTCCCCTCCCGGTTCCGGACAATCGTTTCCGGAGCTGTATTTTTATTAACGTTGTAATTTTGTTGGATTTAGACCGATGCCAACCATCAATCAACTGATTCGCAGGCCGCGGGTTTCCGCTGCTGTGAAGAGCAAGTCGCCGGCGCTGGAAAACAGCCCGCAAAAGCGCGGGGTTTGTACCCGTGTTTACACCACGACGCCAAAGAAGCCGAACTCGGCGCTCCGTAAGGTTGCCAAGGTTCGTCTGACCAACGGCTTCGAAGTCATTTCGTACATCGGCGGTGAAGGTCACAACCTGCAAGAGCATAGCGTCGTGCTGATTCGCGGCGGACGTGTGAAGGACTTGCCGGGTGTGCGTTATCACATGGTTCGCGGTGCGCTGGATACCCAGGGCGTCAAGGATCGTAAGCAGGCCCGTTCGAAATACGGTGCGAAGCGCGCAAAGGCTGGCGCAGCCAAGAAGTAACCTGGTTTTCCGCGAGGAGGCTCGCCTCCCGGTGCTTCACCGCGCGGATTGTGAGTCGGCCCCGAATGGGTCGAGTAAGTGGGTGGTCATGATGGCCTCCGCGAGCGAGCAGCAAACCACTCAGTGCTGCAGCTCAACTGAAGAGTGAAAGGAATTGAAATGCCACGTCGTCGTGAAGTCCCGAAACGGGAAATTCTGCCGGATCCGAAGTTCGGCAATGTTGAGGTTGCGAAGTTTGTCAACGTCCTGATGCTGTCCGGTAAAAAATCGGTCGCCGAGAACATCATCTACGGTGCGTTTGATCACATCAAGGCCAAGTCCGGCAAGGATCCGCTGGAAGTCTTCACTGCTGCCATCAACAACTGCAAGCCGCTGGTTGAAGTGAAGTCCCGCCGCGTCGGCGGTGCCAACTACCAGGTGCCGGTTGAAGTGCGTCCGGTTCGTCGTATGGCCCTGTCCATGCGCTGGCTGCGTGAAGCTGCCAACAAGCGCAGCGAAAAGTCGATGCCGCAGCGACTCGGTGGCGAGTTGATGGAGGCCGCTGAAGGCCGCGGCGGTGCGATGAAGAAGCGTGACGAAGTGCACCGCATGGCAGAAGCCAACAAGGCTTTCTCCCACTTCCGTTTCTAATAAGTAATTTGAATAGTCGCCTTCGCATCGTTGAAGGCTCAGCAATGTAAATCGGCCGAAACCGGGCGCATCTCTTGCAAAAGTGGCGCTCGGTTTTCGACCATTAAAAGACTTAGGATTGAATATGGCTCGCAAGACCCCCATCGAGCGCTACCGCAACATCGGTATTTCCGCTCACATCGATGCCGGTAAGA
>JAKACN010000334.1 GCA_021821365.1 Pseudomonadota bacterium
GCACAAATGCGATGAAATGCAGGGATACTATTTCAGCAAGCCGCTGCCCGCGCGCGAATTCGCGTCGTTGCTGGGACGCGTCCTGCACTGACGAAAAAAGCCCGCTGCCTTTCAAGGTGCGGGCTTTTTGAGACAGCAGCGGCTGAATCAGTCGACGCGGGCGAGATTCAGGTTCAACTGCGAACGCACCGTGTCCTCGCTGGAAGGCTTCGGATGGTTGCGCGCGTATTCGATCCTGTCGAGATAGTCGCGCGAGACGTCGCCGGTGATATAGATGCCGTCGAAGCAGGATGCCTCGAAGTTCTTGAGCGCCGGGTTGACGTCCGAGATCGAGCGCTTGAGCGCGTCGACATCCTGGTAGACCAGCGCGTCCGCGGTGATTTCCCGGCACACTTCCTCTTCGGTACGGCCGTGGGCGATCAGCTCGTTGCGCGTCGGCATGTCGATGCCATAGACGTTCGGATATTTCACCGGCGGCGCGGCTGAGGCGAAGATCACGCGCTTGGCGCCGGAATCGCGGGCCATCTGCACGATCTCGCGGCTGGTGGTGCCGCGCACGATCGAGTCGTCGACCAGCAGCACGCTTTTGCCCTTGAACTCGCTGCTGATCGCATTGAGCTTCTGGCGCACCGACTTCTTGCGTTCCGCCTGGCCGGGCATGATGAAGGTACGGCCGATGTAACGGTTCTTGATGAATCCCTCGCGATAGTCCAGATTCAGGTTCAGGGCCAGTTCCATGGCAGCGGGGCGGGACGAATCCGGAATCGGCATTACCACGTCGATGTCGCCCAGCGAGAACTGCTTCCTGATCTTCTCGGCCAGATATTCGCCCATCTTCAGGCGCGACGCGTAGACGGAGGCGCCGTCGATCACCGAGTCCGGGCGTGCGAGGTAGACGAACTCGAAGGCGCAGGGGCTCAATGTCGGGTTCTCCGCGCACTGCTGGTTGTAGAGCTTGCCGTCGAGGTCGATGAAGATTGCTTCGCCCGGCATCACATCGCGCAGGAAACGGAAGCCCAGGCCTTCCAGCGCCACCGATTCGCTGGCCAGCATGTACTCGGGCCCCTTCTCGGTGTCATTGAAGCCGATGCACAGCGGGCGGATGCCGAACGGATCGCGGAATGCCAGCAAGCCGTAGCCGGCGATCTGCGCCACCACCGCATACGAACCGCGCACGCGCTTGTGCAGCGCGCTGACCGCCTTGAACAAGGCGGACGGATCGAGCGAATAACCGGTGGTGACCTGCTGGATCTCGTGTGCCAGCACATTCAGCAGAACTTCGGAATCGGAGTCGGTGTTGATGTGGCGACGGTCGTTCTTGAACATCTCGACCTTGAGCTGTTCCCAGTTCGTCAGGTTGCCGTTGTGGGCGAGGATGATGCCGAACGGTGCATTGACGTAGAACGGCTGCGCTTCCTCCTCGCTGTCCGAACCCGCTGTCGGGTAGCGCACCTGCCCGATGCCGGCATTGCCCGGCAGGGACCGCATGTTGCGCGTACGGAAAACGTCGCGTACCAGGCCGTTGGCCTTGTGCATCGAGAACGTGTTGCCGTGATTGGTTGCGATGCCCGCGGCATCCTGGCCGCGATGCTGCAAGAGCAGCAGCGCATCGTAGATCAGCTGGTTAACCGGGTTATGGGAAACGACGCCAACAATGCCACACATGGTGGACTCCTCAACTAAGACAATTCAAAACTGTACATGCCGGGCGATATCGCCCGGCAGGAAGGGCTTGGCCGTGTGCGCGGCGGATTCCGCCAGCGGGCTCAGCAAGGCCTGCTTCCAGAATGGCTGCTGCGGGATGGCCGTCATTCCGCACACCAGCACGGCGGCGAGCACGATGAGCAGGCCGCGCGCCAGCCCGAACAAGCTGCCGAGACCGCGATCCGCCAACGTCAGGCCGCTCGCCTTGATGACGGCATCGATGGCCATGGTCAGTAACATCATCAGCAACCTGACGCCAATAAACAATGCAATAAATGCCACGATCAGCCGCGTGACGTTGCCGGGAATCATGGCCGGCAACAAGGATGCGAGATTCTCGCCGTAGGCATTCGCCACGACGAAAGATACGATCCAGCCCAACAGCGACAGTATCTCCTTGACCAGCCCGCGCAACATGCTGATAACTATCGAGCAAACGAGCACGAACAGGACCAGATAATCGAATATCGTCACGTTATGGCGGAATTCAAGCGGGCACCAGCGTGCCGTTCAGCCCCAGCTTGTTGACCTTGGCACGAATCTTTTCCGCCTCTTCCTTGCTGGCGAACGGGCCGACGCGAATGCGGATGCGGTCACCCGAACTCGTCGCGACCTTCTGCGTGTAAGACTTGATACCCGCGCCCTTCAGCCTGGACTGAAGCTCGTCGACCTTCTCCTTGCTGGCGAGGGCGGCTACCTGGATAACGAATTTCCCGGATTTTTTCTCGGCAGTCTTCACCGGATCCGGCTTGCCTTCCAACAGCGCCTTGGCGCGCGCCGCATCCCTGGCCTTTTCGGCGGCCTTTCCGTCATTCCCGGCTTCGGACTTCGTCACCTGCGGCACGGGCGCCGGCCTTTCGACGATAGACGTCTTCACCATTTCCGGCTCCGGCCTTGCTGCGCTCTTCGCCTTGGGCGCGGCCGGGGCTGCTGCAATAGTCTCCGTCTTCTTCACGGTCTCCTTCGTCTCCGGCGCCTTGGCTTCGACCGGCTTCGCATCGGCCGGTTTCGCGTCGGCGGACGCCACAGACGCAATGGCCGGATCGATCACTTCTTCTTTCGGATCGAGCGCATCGGCGGCGGCAATCTTTGGCGCCGCGGCCTGACGGCTCGGATTCGAGGAAGTAATCTTGTCCTTGGACGGGATCTGGATCGTGATGTCGTCGGCAACCGGTTTCGGTTCCGAATCGAGGATCATCGGCAAGCCGATCACTGCCGCCAGGACCAGCGCCACGGCCCCGATCAGGCGGCGGCGCGCGCGCTTTTTCTCCGGCAGGACGGGATCGACCGGGTCGGCTCCCTGCCCGCCTTCGCTGGACTTGCGACGCTTCGTGCGGCTGCGGACCGCTTTGGATTCCTCCTCAGCGCGCGAATAAAACGCGCTGTCGTCGGAAGCCGGTTCTTGCTTGTTTTTGCGAAGGAACGAGAACAAGCTCATGCGATAAAAATGAAGTCCATCGTTAGTTTCAGAAGCGGCCTTGATAAAACAGCATGTCCATCAAGACAAGCCCTCGGCCCTTCTGGCCTCCATCACGCCGGCGACGGTAAGGAAGGATCCGAAAACCGCAATTCTATCATTCTCCCCCGCCCTGCTGAGGGCATTCGCATAGGCGGCGGCCGGCGATGCAAAGGTCTGGATGGTACGCTCCGCACCCGCCTTTTCCTCCGGAACGACGCCCGCGTCGAGCAGTTTCTGCCTGATCTGATCGGCCGTTGCGGCACGCGGCAGCGGCAGGTCCGTCACACACCAGTGGTCGATCTTGTCCTTGATCTGGGCAATGACACCGCTGATGTCCTTGTCCTGCATGGCACCGAATACTGCATAGGTATAAGGATGAAAAGCCATGTGGTTGAGGTTCTGCGCGAGCGTCGCGGCGGCATGCGGGTTATGCGCGACGTCCAGAATCACCGTGGGGCGGCCCGGCAGCACCTGGAACCGGCCCGGCAAGTCGACCATCACCAGGCCGTTGCGCACTTCCTGCGCGCCAACCGGAAGACGGTCGCGCAACGCCTCAAGCGCCGCGAGCGCCGCCGACGCGTTGAGCAACTGGTTCGCGCCGCGCAAGGCCGGATAGCCGAGCGAATTGCGCCGCTGCCCGCGCCCGCCATAGTTCCACTGCTGCTTGTCGCCCGCATAGTTGTAGTCGCGGCCGAACAGCCAGAGGTCGGCGCCGATGGCCTGGGCGTGGTCGACCAGGGATTTGGGTGGCATCGGATCGCCGCAAATAGCGGCCTTGCCGGGGCGGAATATGCCCGCCTTCTCGAATCCGATCTCCTCGCGCGTGCTGCCGAGATAGTCGGTGTGGTCGATGTCCACGCTGGTGACGATGGCAACGTCGGCGTCGAGCACGTTCACGGCATCGAGGCGGCCACCCAGGCCGACCTCGAAAATCACCGCATCCGGCCGCGCCTGCGCAAACAGGCGCATGACGGCGAGCGTCGTGAATTCGAAATACGTCAGCGACACCTCTCCACGGCTTGCCTCGACGGCGGCGAACTGTTCGATCAGTGCCTCATCGGACGCCGGTTCGCCATTCAGGCGCGCGCGTTCGTTGAAATCAAGCAGATGCGGCGAGGTGTACAGTCCGACACGATAGCCGGCTTGCAGCAGGATCGATTCCAGCATTGCACAGGTCGACCCTTTGCCGTTCGTGCCG
>JAKACN010000335.1 GCA_021821365.1 Pseudomonadota bacterium
CCTAAGATTTATACGGTAGTTCCCGACCAATGTAGCATCATGAGGCTTATCATAATTTGATGGATACCATTCACCCCTGTTCACGATCAGCCCTTCTGCAGGATCATTCATTTGAAGCAGGGTTTTCATTGGGACTCTCCTCGGGTTGGTCATGAGTCCCCATTAAACTATTTACTGAATCGATTAAAAAGTAGAATATTTAGCGCGTAAATATCTAACCATCCGATAATGGAAAATCAATACATCACCCTGGACCAATGGCGCACCCTGCTTGCGGTGGTCGATACCGGCGGCTATGCGCAGGCCGCCGAAGTCCTGCACAAGAGCCAGTCGTCCGTGACCTACGCCGTGCAGAAAATAGAATCCCTGCTTGGCGTGAAGGCGTTCGAAATTCAGGGCCGCAAGGCGATCCTGACGCCGACCGGGCAGTTCCTGTACCGTCGCGCTCGCGCACTGCTGGATGAGTCGAGCGCACTGGAGCGCGCGGCGAAGCGGCTCTCGGCCGGCTGGGAAGCGGAAATACGGATTGCAGCGGAAATCATTTTCCCCAGCTGGCTGTTGCTGGAATGCTTCGACAGGCTCGGCAAGGAAAGCCCGCATACCCGCATCGAACTGATCGAGTCGGTGCTGGGCGGCACCAGCGAAGCGCTGCTGCAGGGGCAAGTCGATCTGGCCATCGCAGGCATCGTGCCATCGGGTTTTCTCGGTACGCCCCTTCTGCGCATGCGCTTCGTGCCGGTGGCAAATCCGTCGCATCCGCTTCATCAATTAGGGCGCGAGGTCACGATCGATGACTTGCGCAAGGAACGCAACCTCGTCGTGCGCGAATCCGGTACACGGCGCAGCACCCGCGTGGCGGTCGACACCACGCAGCGCTGGACAGTCAGCCACATCGCGACATCGATCGAAGCCGTGCGAATGGGGTTTGGTTTCGCATGGTTCCCCGAAGAAAAAATCCGCAATGAACTGCGCGACGGCAGTCTCAAGCCGCTCCCCATGCGTGATGGCGGCGAGCGCTTCGCGCAGCTCTACCTGGTGCTGGCCGATCCGGACGCAGCCGGCCCCGGCACGCGGCATCTGGCCGAAATCATTCGCGAGGCGGTCGGCAGCGAGTGCCTGCGTCATGAATGAAAAACATGGCAACCGGCGACAAAAAGGCCAGCCCTGATTGCGGCTGGCCTTTTTTGCAGGGTGGAACGGCGGCGGGAACGATCAGCTGCCGGTAACCTCGCGCGAATTCTTCGCGGCCTGCAAGACTTCGTTGCGCACTTCAGCGCGAGTCCGGGTCGATGCAACATTGGCGAATTCGACATATTCCGGGCTACTGCCGACCGCACCCTGCGCAGCGGTCACGCTGGCACGAACCAGCGAACGCGGCGCGAAAGAAGCTACCTTGGTGAATTCGACGTATTCATTGTTGCCCGCAAGCTGGCCTTGCGCATAGGCCTGCGCCAGGTCCGCCTTCACTTCCGCACGGGTTTTGGTCGAGACAAAGTTGCTGAAATCGACATATTCGCTGTTGCCTTGCGCGAAGGCGGAACCCGCGAGGGCGAATACGGCAGCGGCGGCGATCATCTTGGTGGCTTTCATTTTCATTCTCCAGAAACAAGTTGGTTGATTGGTTGTCCAGTGCTGACCGGTGGCAAACGAATCGGCGCTCCGTCTGAACCAGCTCGGTGAGTCGCTTTTGTTGTGTGCTCATCGATGAAGCACAGTGTATAGATCGCACAAAAATCAATAAACGGCATTTTTTGCAATGTATTTTTTCTAAATCAGAAATTATTGCCAAAGATGCTCCTCCAACCTGCCGGGAATCCCCATGCACGCGCCACCCCGGGGGCAGTGAATAGAAAATAGCGATTGGTCCACGAAAGGCACTCGGCGCCCCGTGAAAAGCATGAACGAAATCAGGATCGTGTTTCGACACCGTCAATTACCCGTCGAATGACGCCGTTCAAGCTGGCATCTCCTTGAAAATTTTCGTGTCTTTCGTGGGGCATGCCGAGTGCCTTTCGTGGACACCTGTTTTTTCGGGATAATGGTGCCTTCCCGAACAACCGGAGGATGACGTGGCAAGCAAGGAAATGAAGTGCGATTACCTGATCATCGGCGCGGGCATCGCAGGTGCATCGATCGGGTACTGGCTGGCACCTCATGCGAAAGTCATCATGCTCGAGCGCGAAGCACAACCGGGCTACCATAGCACCGGCCGTTCGGCGGCGCTGTTCTATGAAAGCTATGGTCCGCCGCAGGTACGCGCCCTGACCTGCGCCAGCCGCGCGTTTCTCGACCATCCACCGGCAGGCTTCACCAACCATCCCATTCTTTCCCCGCGCGGCGCGCTGATGGTCGCCACCGAAGGACAAACGGACCTGCTGGACCAGCATGAAGCGGTCGTCAGGTCGGTGTCGGAGCACGTGCAGCGCCTCGATGCAACCGGCGCATGCGAACTGGTCCCGGTATTGCACCGCGACCGGGTCCTCGGCGCCGTGCTCGAACCGGATGCGGCGGATATCGACGTGCATGCGCTGCACCAGGGCTATCTGCGCGGCATGCGGGCGGCAGGCGGTTCCGTAGTGTGCGATGCAGCTGTCACAGCCATGGAACGCGTCAACGGCAACTGGCGGGTGACAGCGGGTGGACAAATGTTTGAAGCGCCCGTAGTGGTGAACGCGGCGGGCGCATGGTGCGATGTGGTCGGCGCGCTTGCCGGCGCGGCGCCGGTCGGCCTGGTACCGATGCGGCGTTCGGCGTTCACCTTCGCCCCGCCGCCGGATCTCGACGTTAGTGCGTGGCCGATGTTCATCGGCGTGGACGAGTCCTACTACGTGAAGCCTGATGCCGGCATGCTGCTGGGTTCACCCGCCAATGCCGATCCGGTCGAACCGCATGACGTGCAGGCGGAAGAACTGGATATCGCCCTTGCCATCGATCGCATCGAAACCATGACCACACTCACAATCCGCCGGCCGAAACATGTGTGGGCCGGCCTGCGTTCCTTCGTACCCGACGGCAGTTTCGTCGCCGGCTTCGATCCGGCTCTCCCCGGATTCTTCTGGGCAGCGGGTCAAGGCGGTTACGGCATCCAGTCCTCGGCGGCAGCGGGCGAAGCGTATGCGGCGATGCTGCGCGGCGTGTCGATCCCGCAGCGGATACTCGACTTCGGCGTGCGCGAAGAGGAGCTGAGCGCGGCGCGTCTGCGCTGACGGAGCCTCCAGTCCAACACTGATCGATTTTGTCCACGAAAAACACAGAAAACACCGAAAGATAATCAGGAGTTTTTCCGTGTTTTCGGTGTTTTCCGTGGACCTCCTATCCTCACCTCACAAGCATCTTCCTCTTCGGCGCGGCGATAGCCGCCGGTGCCGTCTGCTTTGAACGCGCGCTGTCCAGGCGCACGAGCTGCAGCGGTGCCGGCTGATTGCCGCCGCTCGCGCCAAGGTCAAACGCGGCGACTGCCTGCGCCAGGTCGGAGGCCTGCGACTGCATCGCGGCGGCGGCGGCCGCTGCCTGCTCGACGAGCGCGGCGTTATGCTGCGTCATCTCGTCCATGGTGGCGATGGCGCGGTTGACCTCTTCGATGCCGACGCTCTGCTCCTGGCTCGCTTCGGTGATCTCGTTCATGATGTCCGCCACATGCTTGACGGCAGCGACGATTTCTTCCATCTGGCGCCCGGCATCGTCCACCAACGCATTGCCGCTGTCGACCTTGCGCACCGAATCGCTGATCAGGTCCTTGATTTCCTTCGCGGCGCTGGCCGAGCGTTGCGCGAGGTTGCGCACTTCCGCTGCCACCACGGCAAATCCGCGGCCCTGTTCGCCGGCGCGCGCCGCCTCGACGGCGGCGTTCAAGGCAAGAATGTTGGTCTGGAAGGCGATGCCGTCGATGACGCCGATGATATCGACGATCTTGCGCGAGCTGTCCTTGATCGAGCCCATCGTTTCCACCACCTGCCCGACCACGACGCCGCCCTTGGTCGCGGAGTCCGATGCCGACTGCACAAGGCGATTCGCCTGCTGCGCATTTTCGGCGTTGTGGCGCACCGTATCGGTCAACTGCTCCATGGACGATGCTGTCTGCTCCAGCGCGCTGGCCTGCGATTCGGTGCGCGCCGAGAGGTCGGCATTCCCCGACGAAATTTCGCCGGAGGCGGTGCCAATCTGGTCGGTGCCGAGCCGAACCTGGCGCACGATGTTCGACAGGCTTTCATCCATCTCATGCAGGGCGTGCAGCAATTCGCTGGTCTCGTCCTTGCCGCTGACTGCGATATCCGCGCCGAGCTTGCCTGCCGCAACGCGCTTGGCGACGCCAACCGCATCCTGCAGCGGGCCTGTTTTTAATGGTGCGGCGACCACCG
>JAKACN010000070.1 GCA_021821365.1 Pseudomonadota bacterium
CGAATTTCCAATAAGAAGGAAAGACGTACAGCTTGTTCCATTGCAGCTTGTTACCCCCAACGATTTGCTGCCGTTCAGGAACCGGTCTCGTTTCTTCGTTGAGATTATTCAGGCGCATCAATTGCGGCGGACTCTTTGCCAGCAAGACGGCATCGCTATGCGCGTCGTGAGGAAAGTTTCCATGGATGGCGCAGAAGCCGTTGGCGTTCAAGCACTTTTGCATGCCGAGGACATCGAGACAAAAATCAGATGCGGTCGTATTTTTAAAGAAAGCGAGAATCTCTTTGTATTGGCGCAGTTCTGTTCTTTCCGTAGCAGTGACCGGGATGTCTTTGACTGCAATCGCATGGCTGCCGGCTTCGCCATCCTGCACCTGCAAGGTAGTTCCATGGGCAAGGATGCTGTCGATATGATCGATCACCTCTCCCGCAATCTGCCCGCTCGTCAAGCGCGGGCTGCGCGACTTCGCAAATGATTTATTGTCGCGGCGTCCAATGCCGAGCGGGCCCGCAACGAGCTTTTTCAATGCCAGCCTGTTCGAATCCAGCAAAAGGTGCGCCGTTCATCGTGGCGTTGTCAATTGCCGCATTCGATTCATCAATATGATTTTGTCTGGGATGGGAAAAGTACACCATCCTCAATGCGCTGTTCAATTGGCGCGAGCTGACATCGCTCACCTTGATCTGTCGCGACGGTACTGCCGTGGCTGCGCGCATTGCTTCGTCGGACAAAGACGAAGAATGCGTAGACGTTGGGGGTCGAGTATTGGACTCACTCCAATTCACGCTCCCGGTGCCGTGAATGCTTGCCACAAAATACGCTCTCTAGGATGAATGCTCCCATGAATGTTTTTCTGGCACGAGAAAGGTCCTTTTTTAAAGCACGTCATGACGAACGGATAAGGCGTCGGATCGGGTTTTATCCAGTCTGGTTGCGATCGTCTGCCAGGGAGCCTTACGGCGTTACACCATGCGTGTGGAACCGGTTGGAGAGCACCTCGCGCCCATGCATCCGGTTCCGCATCCATTTGCTACATCGCGCCGCCATCTGTTGCGCCCTGGGTGCGCTGAAACTCGCGATTCAGCTGTTGCTGCATGCTTGCACCGCTGGGTGAATGAACGCCACGCGCCTGCGGATTCTGGATTGCCGATTCGGATGCGTCGATCGATGCTTCCACAATCAAGAGAGGCGGTATGTCATATTCCTCGATCCCCGGCATCTCGATACGGACCGCCCCCATCTGATGGGGATCGCTCCTGCTCCGGCTATACATCACCTTGTAAGTGCGCGGGGACCTTGCGCCGAGCGTGTATTCAAATTCACCGCCTTCGGGCCTGGTCACCACATTCTTGACATAGTTGCCCGCCGCATTGTCCTTGAATATGCGCATGGTCGTCTCCAATACCCGTCCGCCGTGGTCGGGACTCGTGACCTTATGGATTGAACCGAGCAACAAAGCGGAGTAGGACAAAGGCGCGTTCCCGGCCAGGGCCGGATTCATCATATACCTGTCCTCCTGATTGGCAGGGGATGCTTGGTGTTGGAACGATGCGGGATTGATCCCGGCATATGCGCTTGCGCCCGCTGAATTCATGTATTCACCTGATAAAAAAATCGTCCGGCATGTTCGTTCCGCGCAGACAACACGGATTATTGATCTCGTCCTGTTCCGGTCGCGTCCGGAGCATCAGTTCCATCGCGTCCATCGCTTCCAGCGCCGCAGCAGCGGCGGACGAAACACGTGCTTTACAGGACCGCCCATGAGTAAATCAACGCGCTCGCAAGTTCCACATTTCGGCAAACTCCCGGCCACCGGCATGTGCAGCGTCGGCAAGCGTCGCCGCGGGACATGATCCCGATCGTGAAATCAGGCAGGGAAAGCAGGCAGGAATGGCGCCTGGCATGTTGGATGGGCACGGAACCGTGCCCATTTCATCGCATCAATGTCTTGTGCGGACGCTGGCCGCCATGCGTTACTCGTCCAGCGCTGGTGCCGATGCATCACCGTCCAGCTGCGGCATCGCAGCGTTGCCCATGCCGTCGATGACCTCAAGCCGGTAGCCCTGGTTGTATGCGGTGCGCAGAATGACGCCGCGCTCCGGCCCGAGCTGAAGCTTCTTGCGCAGCTTGTAGACATGCTGCTCGATGGTGCGGCCGGCGATGTCGCTGTTGGCGTTCCAAATTGTCAGGCTGATGGTCTCGCGGGATATGTACACGCCTGGCGACGAGAACAACAGCCATGCAATGCTGAATTCGCGCGGCGTCAGCTCGATTGTCGTGCCGCGATCGTTGAACTTTCCGGCCTCCCTGTCAAGGCTGAAGCCGGCCAGTTCGATGGCCGCCTTGGCGGGGCGACGCTTGGTGCGCCGGAGCAGCGCATTAACGCGCGCGATGAATTCGATCGGCTCGAACGGCCGGACAATGAAATCGTCCGCGCCGCAATTCAACAGCATGGCCGTCATGAACGGATTGCGCGCGGTCGACGTAACCATCACGGCCGTATCGTCGACCGGCCGGCAGTTGAGCCAGGACAGGATGGGATCGTCGTCCTTGGGCTCCATGGGTACATCGATGAGGATCAGGTCGAAACTCTTGCGCCGGATGCCGCGCATGAATGCGATCTCGGTCGGGAAATTCTCGCAACCGAAGCCGGCGCGCAGCAACACCTGGCGAATCTGGCCGAGGAATGTTTCGTTGCGAATATGGGCAGCGATACTCATACATCGTGATTGCAAACCGGCTGCATGGAAATGCCTCTTGGCGAGACGGACGCACTTACTGGCGAATGCTCGAACGTAGAGCGGCGCTTTAGTTTCCTTCAATGCATATAGTAATGGGAATTTGCTGAATTAACCACCAGCAATGTTCGCTCCATGACTCTCCGCGCAAGTTCCTTCCCGCCCAGGTATGGATATGGAACTGCAAGGCAGTTGCCGCTACTCATTGAAAAGTACCCGGGAAACCAAGGGCGGAAGACTCAAGCTGGGAGCGAGAATCAATGAACGACATTACGCTGCAGGATTGGCGGCACGTAACGAGACGCGAGCGGCAGGTACCGGCCATGACGGCCCGTCCGGAGAAGCTGGTGTATCTCCTCCGCCACGACGCTCTGTACGCGACCGACGTTGCGCTCCAGCTCATTGCCTATGGCTACCGCACGGTGGTCGCGGATGACCTGCCGCAGCTCGTGGAAATGACGGTGGCGCGCAAGCCGGATTGCGTCATCATCGACTCGGAGGAAAGCGGCGCAACGCTGTCTCCGGCGGATGCCGAGCGCATTCGCACCGCAGCCAAGGGCCCGCTGCCCATCCTGCTGATGGCGGCCCGCAACAACTTCGATGCGCGCCTTGCCGCAGCGCGCACTGGTGTGGACGGCTATTTCACCAAGCCGCTGGATTTCTCTGTGCTCACCGAGCGCCTGGACGAACTCACCATCGCATCGAGCATGCGGCATGACCGTGTGCTTGTGCTCTGCAGCGACACGAAGCGGTCGGCCTTCTACCAGGGCATTCTCTCGGTCGCAGGTATCGAGACCCTGTGCCCTGCGCGCCCTTCCGGCATGCTGCATATGCTGGACCAGTTCCGCCCGGACGCCGTCCTCATGGACATCGATCTGCCGGGTTGCTCGGCAACCGACCTGATCGCACTGATGCGGCAGGACACCGCCTTCGACGATATCCCGGCCATTGTGCTTTCCGAACAGACGGACCCGTCCTTCCGGCAAAGCGTGATTCGTTCGGGAGCCGACGAAATCATCGGCAAGCCGGTGACGCCGGACAGCCTGGTGTTCGCGCTGACGAACAGGATCGAACGTTACCGCAACCTGCGCGGGATGATCATGCGCGACAGGCTGACCAACCTGTATAACCATGCTGCATTCAAGGAGCAATTGCGGCGCGAGATGGCGCGCGCCAGGCGTGAGAAAAAAAATCTCGCACTCGCCTTGCTGGATCTCGATTACTTCAAGAAGGTCAACGATACCTACGGGCATACGGTCGGGGACCAGGTGCTGCGTTCGATCGCGCGCCTCATGCGCCAGCGCCTGCGCAACGGCGACGTGGTCGGTCGATACGGCGGCGAGGAATTCGGCATCATCCTGCCGTGCACCACGACAGCTGCGGCGGCGGACGTGCTTAACGAGATTCGCATCGAGTTCCAGAACATCCATCACCGGAGCCGCGACATCGAGTTTTGCGCGAGCTTCACCGCCGGTATTGCGGGCTATGGAGAGGACATGGAAAACATCGATCCGGTTGCCCTGATCAGGATTGCCGACGGCGCGCTGTATCAGGGCAAGCGGGCAGGCAGGAACCGGATCGAGATTGCGGATTAGCGGCCCATCCCACCCCAATCTACGGTTTCTGCCGGACACTCGACGGCGATTGCCTCGGCATAAACCGCAAATCGGGATGGGACGGACCACAAGGATGTTGCCGGACTCCCTCCGCCCTGGCGTGGGGAAGGTTCGAGCGGCATTTGCACACTGCGTGGATGAATGCGCTCCTAGCGCTTCGCATTCAACATTTCGTGCAGCTCCAGCCGGTTGTATGCCGCGCGCATTGCGTCCTTGGCACTGACCGTCTTTTTCGCCACCAGTTGCGCCAGCGCGTCATTCAGGCTGCGCGACATGTTGTCTTCCTTGCGCTTCATGAAATCGAGGATCAGATGCAGCTTGCTCGGGTCCGCAATGAAGGGGGCGACTTGTTGCGTATTGTTGAAAATCATTTCGCTGGCCAGGACGTAATCGTCGCCGTTCTCGTTCGGCAGCAGGTTCTGGTAGATCACTCCCACCAGCGTGTTGGCAAGAGTCGCGGCGCGCTGCTGCTGCTGGTCGGGCGGGAAAAACGCCAGCAGCTTGGTGATCGCGCCGATGGCGCTGTTGGTATGCATGGTCGCCAGCACGAGGTGACCCGACTCGCCAGCGTGCAGCAGCGTGTCGGCGGTGTCGAAATCCCGGATCTCGCCGACCATGAGGACATCGGGCTTCTGGCGCAGGGCTTCGCGCAGTCCGGAAAAGAAGCTGGCGGTATCGGTCGGGACTTCCTTTTGCGAGATGATGGACTGCTTGCGCTTCAGCTCGTACTCGATCGGTTCCTCGATCGTGACAATGTGGCTGTTGCGGGAGGCATTGACATAGTCAAGCATCGACGCGATCGTGGTGGTCTTGCCGGAACCGGTCGGTCCGCAAACCAGGATGATGCCCTTGGAAGGCTCCAGCATCGCTTTCACATAGGATGGAAGGCCGGTTTTTTCCAGCGGGATCGGATGCAGCGGAAGGCGGCGGATCGAAATCGCCACCTTGGAGCCGGACGCCATGCGAAAGACATTGCAGCGCAACCGGTACTGGGTAAGCACGAAGGGACGGTCGATCGCGTGGTCGACGATCTTGTCTTCCCAATCTTCATCGATGCCGCGCAACAGCGGAATCATGTCTTCCATCGTGACCGGATCTTCGCCCGCCTGGCGCCACCCGCGCGGCGTCTTGAGCATGATCGGCATGTCCGGCTCGATGTGAATATCGGAGAAATTCTGGCCTGAATTCACCAGCGATATCAGTTCCTGCAGTAGATCGCGAGAAATCGAGAAGTCGTCGGACATGGCTCACCTGACTCTGGCTGAACAGTTTTGCCAATAACGGAATCCAGTATGCGAAAACCAGGCTGGATTCCGATACCGGCCCTGATTGCTATCGTATCGGATTATTTACGGTTATTGCAAAATATTTTCATGAATGAAACGTTTGCAGGCCACAGGCTAAATGCGGGCTTGCTGCATGCATCGCCAGACGCATGCGATTCGTCGTCGACCCGGCAAAAAGCGGCGCCGCGCCCATTTTCCGGCGAGGTTCGCGCTGGGTGCAGTCCTTTCTCGACGATGACTTTCGCCATGACGGTCTGATGGAACTGCCTCCCCGGCGACGCCACTCAAGTGTAGGCGGTACCTCGCCGCAAGGCTGGAGCGGAGATCCGCTCATTCTTTATCGTGTGTATTTTGACAATGGAGAGGCAATCATGGCCGGACCACTAGCAGGACTCATCTTGGGCAGCGCTGACTTGACGGAAGCAGGTCTCGCGGCACGTGCCTTGTCGAAGGAAATCCAGATGTGGAACCTGATCATTAAAGCCAACGTCGCGGCCGAGCAGCTCACGGCGAAATAATTTCGTTTATTGCGACGGTGCTTGTCGAAAGCGGAAAGGACCGAGAATGGCTTACACCTACAACGATGTACAGAGCGCCACGGCGGCCAACGCCGTGGACGATGCTTCCTCCGTGACGACGGACAATAGCGTGGACCGGAATCGCTGGATGGCGGTGCAGCAGGCGTACATGGCCAGTGCTGCCGCGCCGGCCGCGAATTCGGGCACTGAACCGGCGGCTTCAGGAGCCGACCAGAGCATCGCGTTTATCAGCACCGTGGGCAGGGCAGCGACCCGTTTGAGCACGGCGCAGTCGGTGGCGAACGTCCAGGTCATGAATGATTCATTTATCCGGGACAACATTACTGGCAAGTAGACGTGCAGACGCGTCGGCACCGCCGTCAGGCGGTGCCGGCAAACCATCCTCCTGGAACGCAATCGCGCCATGCCCGGTACGTTGCGGGAAAGGACCATCGGAGGGACGATCATGAATTTGGGATCAAGTGCATTTCTGGACAACGACCCGCGCTACCAGGGGACCAGTCAGAGCGTGAAGGACATACGCGCGGCCGGGGACGAAGCCATGGATTTCCAGCTTTGGGCGGTGGCGCAGGCGCACTCGCTGGCCAAGATGAAGACGTTTGCCGCCATGGCCAAGGTCATCAACGATCAGCAGTAACGCAAGACACTTCGACCACGGAGAGAACCATGTCTTCCACGACAAATTCCTATGGCGCCTCGGCTACCGCGGCCCATACCATCGACCACGCGTACGATGAAGAGATCGAACGCGTCCATCAAGTATCCAATGTGAAGTCCGACATCGACTTCGTCAGCATCTTCGCGAATCTGATCCGGAAGATGGACGATGGAGCACAGGCGGCGCTGTAACAGGAAAGTGCAGTCATGGGAATTCTTGTAGAGGCAAGCCAGGCCGCAAGACTACAGCTGGCCAATCTGCATGACGCGTGGGATGAGCGCGACCAGGCTCATCCCGCGCAATCGCCTACCGCCGACAATAATCAGCCGGCCAGGCCGCAGGCGCGTGCGCTCGTCAAGCCGAATCGCGGAAGCAGGGACCATCCGCAACTGCTGGCGCGCGCCTCGGCAGGCAACCACGGCGCCGCGACAAACCTGGATGCGCCCGCGACCCGCGTGCCGACGACGGCAGCGCGCGCATTGGCGCCCGCCATCGGCATCCCGATGTCCGGCATGAACGCCCTTGCCGCGTCGTTCTCGGAAGCGATGGCAAAGGGCGTGAATCCCGTCATGAGCGCGTCGCTTGAGAGCGCAACGGCGACAGACCACGCCGCGCTCGCCGGCGCCAGGCCCGACGCCAATGTCCTGAACATCTATGCACGCGCTGCCGTGCGCCAGCGGGGGCGTCTCGAGCGCTACATGCTGCCCATGCTCACTGCCGCCTGAACGCGAGCGGCGCGCCCATTCGACCATTCCGCCCGGCAAACGTCATTTCACTGGCGAAAGCCGGTCGCTGCCTGTATTCCGCCGGTTACGCGGAATAACCGAAAACACATCAATCCGAAGTAAAATATCGCCTGTCACGAAAGCGGTCGGCCACCTGGTGCCGGCCGGCGCACTTCAGAGACGAGGCTTTGATTTTGCATCGGAACCCGGACATCTCATGCTGCAGCGGAATGCCGATCGGCTCGGTGAGCGAGTTCTTGCGCGAGCTCGTGGCGTTGACCGGGCAGGACGATGCGGCGAATAACCCGGTTCTCGAACTGCAGATCGGAGACGTGGTTTCCAGGACGACCGTCGAGATGATCGACGGAACCGAATACCTGGTCGTGGCTGCGTCCCTGCCTGTCTCCAGGCAGTCCCGCTACCTTCCCGCACGCGCTGAAAAGACGTCCTCCGATGATGCCCTGGCGCGGGGCGCGACCATTGCATGGAATGAAGACGCCGGGTGCTATATCGCCACGCGGCGCACGCCGACGCGGGAGCTGCAGGATGACCGCAGTGTCATGGACACGATTCTTTCGACGGTCGACGAAGCCATCGGATGGCAGGATCTGCTGGAGAAGATTTACCTTCGATGACGCGGCGCGACTTCCGTCGCCTTCCTCTGCCGATCAGGCATCGAAATCGAGTTCCTGGTCGAATTCCGACGCATACATGCCGGTTTGAAGATTGCGAATGGCAATCTCGACCGTTGCCGGGCTGACGCCCAGCGCAAACGGCAGTTCCGCGACCATGACGCCGGTATCGCCGGCATCTTCCAGCAGGTCGAGTATGGCACGTTCCAGCGTGCCGTCCTTGGGCGGCAGTTCGTGCAGAGGGCGTCGTGCTGCGATCATGATCCCAACTCCCTTCCTGTAGTGTGGCCAGTCCGGTGCGGCGACGCTGGTGTGCCCGTCGGCATCGGCGCTCAGGCGCCGCCGCATTCGGCGCGCACCGCCGACCGGACGCGGGACACGCGGGAGCGTACGGTACCGATAGGGATATTCAACTGTTCCGCGGCTTCCTCGTAAGTGGACGCGCCGTCCAGTACGGCTTCGAACGTCGTCCGTATTTCCGGGTGCAAGGTGCCGAGCAGCGCATCCACCTTGCCGGCGATCTCGCGCAGCTCGATCAGGACAGCCGGATCGGCATGCATGTCGACGATCTGCTGCATCGCCGTTTCATCGATCACCTCAGTCATCTCCGCGCAGCTGCGGCGCACATGATTGCGCGCCAGGTTGAGCGCAATCCCGAACAGCCATGTCGACGGCTTCGACAAGCCCGAAAAACGGTCGGCGCAACGCATGGCCTCGATGAAGGCGTTCTGCACGACGTCCTCGGCATCTTCGGCATGCCGGACGTAACGCTGGACGAAGCGAATGAGATGCTGGCGGTGCTCGCGGTACAACTTCTCGACATCGATCTGCGAACCAGCACCTGCGGATTCGATACTCAGGAATGCAGCTTCATTAACAGTAGCGCCCATCATTGACCTCGTAGTATGAATTCGTGCGTCTCGGATTTTCATTCGGTGTCACTTGAAGAACCAGGTTCCGGCCGTGACGGTAACTGAACGATAGCAGCCGGATATCCATGCAGGAATGCGTTCGTGAGCATTGGTGAGATATTGAGAAAGTTTGAGAATTCGCCCGCGGCGCCGGCATGGGTATCCGGTCGGCCTGATAGGCTAAGAATGGAACTATGAAGTTGCCGGAGCCACCCACATGGCATCAGCACTCTCTTGACGAGCCATGAACGTCCTGACACCGTATTCGCCGTCGCAAGGCGGCATCTCTCCCGACGCGCCGCAATCTCCCGCGCAACTAACCCCATCCGAACAGGAGGCGTCCGGCAACGCGGCGCGCCAGGCAGTCGGTGGAATGGCGAGCAGCGGCACGACGTTCATTCCGCCCCATGTATTCAACCATTGGGTGATGAACCTGATGGGAAGAAGCGTTGCCCGCCACATGTCGTTGCGGGAATGGCGCTTGCGCTCCAAGCAGAAAGGGCCGGACAGCTCGCGCCCCGCGCTGGCCGGCAGTGTGGACGACGCCATCGACCCTGTCTCGGGCCGATCGCGCACACCCGAGGTGTCGCTCGTCCTGAACCTGCTGCGCGACCACAGCGGCGAGGATCAGCGCGGACGCCTGGAAGAACAACTGAAGGCGCGCAAGCTCAATCCAAGCCAGCGGCTGCAGGTCTATATCGAAGCCGCGGCCAATGTGGACAGCGAAGGTTTGTCGCCGCAGGATGCGGCTCGCATCAAACAGATCCTGGCGCAGTCCGTGCATGAAATCCAGTCGACGAACCGGCATGTCATCAGACGGTCGATCCACGATCCGGAAAAGCTCCGCGAGGCGGTGGAAACAATGGCAGGCCCGATCGAAAAGCTGATGGCGGTCATGGAGCGTGAATTGCGCGTCAGGCGCAACCCCGACAGCCCGCACACGACCATGGACCGGATCGACGTGCCATATCAGGCGCTGTCCCTGCTGGTCTTCGGCAACAAGCTTGCGGGGCCGGAGCATTGCTGGAAATTCCTTGCGACGCTACGCAAGATGACGAAAACCGAGTTCTAGACGATTGTTCCGAACGGGCGTATGAAACTTGACGAGGCGGACGGCAAATGAAATCGCGTGAAGTTCCAACCAAAAATTTCGCCAAATACTGGCTCGCCAAGTCGGATGCCGCCGCATTCGACCTGGCACAGACGGCCCTTTCCCTGTCCAGCAAACTGCGTACCGAAATCGCGGGCCAGATGCGGATCGCGCCCGCCCTTCAGGCGGCGGAAATCGCCGTGCTCCTGCTGACCGCAGCCGAGAGCGCCTGGGGGAAGGGGATGTCGGATCGCATCGTGAACGGCATTGTCGGGCACGCGCAGCTCGACAGCATGAATCTCGCCAAGGTCTATCTGCTGGTGCACCGTGCCCTGTATCTCCTCCCCGAGACGGCATGGGCCGCCAATCGGCTGAATGCGCGGCAGGACCTGCTCGCGGAGCTCAGGAAAAGGGGATACGGCATCCAGCCGGGGATGCCGGTGCACAGCACAAGGGAAGAAATCGTCGAGCAGGAGTGGCTTCGCAAACTGCGGGAGACGCGCGCGCCCGCAGTGCCTGGCAAGTAAATTCTGGGAGAGGCATTGCTATGGAAAATGCGATATCGGAACTGGCTCACGCCTGCCTGCGCAAACAGGAAGTGGGTTTGCTCGCCAGGGGCGACGGCACCACGCTTCTGGTTTATCCGCTTGAGCAGGGAGCCGCCATCGGCATCGGAACGCGTCCTGGCTTCGAGCGCAAGCTGCGATCCGTCCTGCGCAGGCGCACCGAAAATCTTCCGCGCTACGGAAAATGGATGCCGGCGCTCTTCAACGACGGCAGTTGTTTTGTGATTACGCGCGTTCCCGACGTCTCCGACGAACGCGCGATTCTCGATGCCGACATTCTTGCGGCGGCCGTGGAACTGATCTCATGAGTACATCGCGCATATCCAGCATTCGCGGCCGCGCGCCCGAGCTGACGGACTTCGGAGAAATCCAGAGCATTCCGGAAGGGCCGCTTGAACCGAAGCTGCGCTCGCAGTTGATCGAGGCGGAGGAGCAGCTGTCCATTCCCCGGGCGGAACTGCCGCCACGGCTTTCCGCAGCCCTGAATGTCGTCCTTGGCTTGCGCCTGACAGTGGATAACCCCGTATGGGCGGGCGATCCCATTGCGGGCCTGCGCGCGCTGCAAAAGAAGCTCGTGGAGTGCTCTCTGGCCCTGGAAGACGGCGACCGCACGGAGTGCATGATGTCGATCTCGCTGGTCGAGCGAGCCGTGCGGCTGCGGCTGAGATGGCTGCAGATGCAGCGCAGCGACGAGGAACGGGCTTTCACCGTCAAGCAAGAGGAGCAACGCCATGAGGAAGAAGGTAAAAAGCGAAGAAATCCAGCCTGAACTTGTGTTTGCGATCGGCCTGGTGTGGGGCCATCTGAGCGCGCGCCAGTTCGAGGAGGCGTATCTGCTGGCGAAAGGCTGCATGCGTGTCTGGCCGGAAGACCGCTCGCTGGCATTGATGTCCGCGTATGCCGCCGCGGAGGTGCTGGAACCGGTCGATGAGCGAAAGCTGGCCGGCCTGCGCGATTCCTCGAGCGACGACTGGATTCGACTTGTGTTGCGGCGCGCCACGCAGGGCGCGGATGCCTGAGATCCCTTTGCCCGATATGCGCGACATCCCCGGATGGACTGCGACGAGGGCGACCTGATAGCGGAAGCGAAAAAATGAAAAACCTGACCCTGGTCCTGTGGCTCAACCGTTTGGCGGCAAAGGCGGCAAAGCGCGCCGAGATCATCGCCGCAGCATTCGTCATCGGTATCGTCTTCATGCTGGTGTTGCCCCTGACGCCCACGCTGCTGGATATCCTGATCGCGATCAGTCTCGGCGTGTCCGGCCTCGTTGTCGTGGTCTCGATGTACATGTCCGGCCCGGTCTCCTTTTCGACCTTCCCGGCGGTGCTGCTGCTGACGACGCTATTCCGGCTCGCGATTTCTGTGGCCAGCACCCGCCTCATCCTGCTGGATGCGCATGCCGGCAACATCGTCCAGACATTCGGCAATTTCGTGGTCGGCGGCAACCTGGTGGTCGGCCTGGTGGTGTTCCTGATTCTGACCGTGGTCCAGTTCATCGTCATCACCAAAGGCTCGGAGCGCGTTTCGGAAGTCGCGGCCAGGTTCTCGCTCGATGCGATGCCCGGCAAGCAGATGTCGATCGACAGCGATCTGCGTTCGAACATCCTGACTCCCGAAGAAGCCAAGGCCAAGCGCGCGTTGCTGTCCCAGGAGAGCCAGCTGCACGGCGCGATGGACGGCGCGATGAAATTCGTCAAGGGCGATGCGATCGCCAGCATCTGCATCGTGGTCATCAACCTGGTCGGTGGCATTGCCATCGGCGTCCTGCAGCGCGACATGGACATGTCGGCGGCAGGCCGGGTCTACTCCGTGCTGTCGATCGGCGATGCGCTGGTCGCCCAGATTCCCGCCTTGCTCATCTCGCTCGCGGCCGGCATCATCACGACCCGCGTCGCCGGCGACAACAAGAAGGACGACGAGCGCGCCCGCAATGTCGGCGAAGATATCGCCGCGCAACTGTTCGGGGAGCCCAAGGCGCTGCTGACCGCGGCGGCCATCATGTTGCTGTTCGCCATGGTGCCGGGCATGCCGGTGAGCGTGTTCTTCACGCTGACGCTCCTCCTCGGCATCGGGGGCGCCATCGGCATGCTTAAGCCGATGGCGGACGCCGCGTTGAAAAGGCAGGCGGAAGACCTGGAGAGGAAAAATGCCGCCATCGTCGACCTGACCAATTTCGCCGCGACCAAGCCGTTCATCCTGCGCCTGGCGGCGTCGATGATCAACAGCGACGAATCGCGCAAGATCCACAATGCGCTGCGCGTGATGCGCAACTCGATGCTCGAACACAGGGGCATCCCCGACCTGAAGCCGATCGAAATCGAATTTCATCCCAGCGCGCCGGTGGGGCGCGCGCAATTCATGATGTCCGAAGTGCCGCTGGTCGACGATGAAATCCGGCTGGGGTGGGGCGCGACGATCGAAAGCATGGAACGGCTCACCGAGCTGGGCTTTACGGCGATCGAGGCGCCGCTTGCGGGCACCAGGCGTTTCCGGGTATGGGTTCGCCTTGACGATGAGCAGAAGCTCAAGGATGCGGGCGTTCAATTTCAGCCATGGGAGACGGTTTTTTGCGCGGACGTGGAGGCAGAAATGCTGCGCAACTGCCAGATGTTCGTCGGTGTGAACGAGGTGATCCGGTTCACGCGCTGGGCGGAGCGCCGCTATCCGGAACTGGGCAAGGAGGTCAACAAGACCGTCACTTTGCCGCGCCTGGCCGAGGTGATTCAGCGCCTGGTGCGCGAGGGCATTTCGCTACGCAACGCGCGCCTCCTGCTGGAAACGGTGCTCGATTGGGCGCCCAAGGAACGCGATCCCGACATCATTGCGGACTATGTCCGGCTGTCCTTCAAGCGGCAGTTGTGCTATGAGGTCGCGCGTGAAGGGCTGATCGAGGTCATCCTGCTGTCGCCGGAACTGGAAGACCAGTTGCGCAATGCCATGCGTCAGACCAGCCAGGGCAGCTACCTGGATCTCGACTCGGAAATCGAGCAGGCGATACTGGACAAGCTGAACGAGCTGACCAGCAACGTGGCCACGCCGATCGCGCCCCCGGTGCTGGTGACAGCAGCGGATATCCGCCGGTCGGTGCGCAAGCTGATCGAGGAGGAATTCTTTTCCGTTCCCGTGTTCGCCTTTTCCGAGTTGACCCAGCATTCCAAGGTGCAGCCGGTGGGGATGATTGAGGTGTAATTCCTCTTCAAGGGCCTTCCGTCGCGGCCTGGACTAATCCGCTGGCGTGCAGGCGCAAGTTTTTTCCCGCATGTCGCAAGGGAACCGCGACGGGCCATTTGCCACTTATGCCACATCGCGCCGACTTTCTCACCGACGTTCGTTGCTTGAACAACATGGCGTCAGTGAGAGATATCGTTTGCCCGCAAATCTGCTCGGAGCTCTGCGCGATCCTGAATCCAGACGCCTGTCGTGCGCGAAAAGCCCAGCCGATGAGAGATACTTCCGCGGTCGCCGTGGCGATTTCGCCTTCCGAACTGGCGGCAACAACCGGACAATGCCATGCCTTCAACGCCAGTCAATCTCCCACCGTCTTTTCATGATACGTCAGGAATACAGAGTTTCCACAGAGACGGATCGGGATCCGACGCATCCTCCTCCGCAGAGTCACCCGGACGCGCGCAGGGAGGAGGCTCCTCGTCCGCGCCTTCGCATCTCGCGCTGCAACGCGCCAGGCAACCCACCTCCCATGCCATTCAGCGCATGGTTCACATGCAGGAAGGGCGCGCCGGCTCGCCGGCCGATGAAGAAGTCATCCGTCCGGCAGTTCCCTGTATCGATAGTCCTCCCATCCCGCATACGGGTGACGAACCGGAATATGTGCAATTCCGGTCCATTCTCGAGAGCGGGGACCGCGCGAAAGCCGGAGAATTCTTCAGGCAACATCCGGATCTTCAGCTTGCCCCGCTGGTCGCCAACTGCTCGACGAAGCATTTCGTCAATCTGCTTCCGCTACTGAATCTCAATCGTCATCATTCCCGATTCGATCGTCAGATTCATGCCGAGATGCAGTGCCGGGTATTGCACCACCTGCTGGACCAGGCGCTCAGCCCGCAGTACCTGTCGACCTCGCCACACGTCACGGAAATGCCGCAGACACGGAAAGCGCAAAGAGAGATTCACTGGACATTGGTGCTGGACGTCATGAACGACTTCCTCCGCGAGAACCACGACCTCGACGTTGCCAGGTTCCTGCCGGGCTGCAAGACGTTTGAAAGCACGCCTGAGGCAAAGGGGCGGGAACGCGACAAGAAGGAAGCGATCCTGCCCTACATGCAACCGGATCATCCTTTGTATGAGAATCTGAAATACCATGATCTGGGACACCCGGTAGACGACGACGCCGTCAATCGCCTGCGCGACTTCCTTATTGCAAACCCGCAAAGCAAGCAGGCTATCCTTGAATATTTTGCGATCAGGGCCAGTGATGAACAACTGGAGACCGTTCTGCCGCACATTCATCTGGAGAACAAGTACCGCACGGCGATTCAGCAAAAGGTGGCTGCCTATTTCGTTCAGGAGAAAGAGTCCGATGAAGTCATCAGCTTCGTAGCCGAAGAAAAAGACAAAAACCTCGATCTCGCTTCGGTGTGGCTTTCCACGATATACGCCGGCAGGGCGGATGTGGCGAATGATCTTGAGCAAAGCGGTTTTGCACCTCCGCGCGAATCGCTGGAGCGTTTGCTTGCCGATGCGAGGAGACTGGAACGAACCGACATTGCCGAAGTGCTCGAATTCATCATTGCCGATCAGGATAGCGATCCGATGGACGTCGACAGCGACAGCCGCTCGGGCTTGTCGCCGCGATAGTTGTTCGCCGACATATGGCGCATATCCCGCGCGCGATTTTCCCTCCCGAGAAATAATGTCGCTCCGGCCTGGAACCGATCGACAGCATGACGCTACCCAGTGATACCAGCATCAATCCAGGAGTCATTTCATGGCCGGCGGCGTCCATCATCATCACCATCCTCAGAGCATCGGCTCTCGCCAGGATGACCCGTTTGACCGGCTTTCGGAAGTCCGTAGCGATTCCAGCGCCAGCCATCGAGCGCCGAGTATCTGGCCGGACGGCGATGGCTCCAGCAGCAGCGCCAGTATCGCGGGCGGATTCGACCCTGCTCGAACCGCCAGCCGGACGGGGAGCTTCGCCAGGAGGGTACGCGCACATGCTACAGAGCCCACCGCATCTACCGTGCCCTTGGGGTCGTTGAACGGCGACGAAACGCGGGGCCAGTTGATAGATATGGTGGCGAACCTGCAGCAACAAATCGGTGATTTGCAGCGCCAAATTCATGACGGTGCCGGGCACGCAGATCCGGCTACGCAACAGGCGCGGCAGATGCGGCGTCAAGCGCGGCTGCAAAGAGAGCGTGCCCGACTCGACGATCGCCGTTTCCGGCATGAGATGCGGCAGATGGAACATGAACGGGAGCGGTTGCAACGGAAGCAGGAGCTTGACGATGCCAAATTTGCCCACGAACTCCAGACGCAGGAGTACGAAAGGGCACGCATGGAAGCGAAGATACGGCACATGGAAGAGCAGCATCAGCTTTCGAAGCAGGAGCAGGAGTGGCAACTCATCGGGCGCGCCGACAGGGCAGCGGAGCAGATAACGAGATAACCAACATCCGGATTTCACGCCATGTCCGAAGACTCGAATATCAACTATCCAGCGGCGGCGTCCAATGCGGAGGAGCAGGACGTATTCACCGATGCCGATCTCGCCATGCTCAAGGCGCGCCTGCAAGCGGACCCGACCGCCGCGCGGGCCTTCGCGCTGGTGCAAAAGCAGGGCTTCGAGACACTGCGCCGGCTCGCGCAGGAGACCATGGCCAGACTCGCCGCCATGGAGCCTTCGCCAAAGGCTGTCGACGCCGGCACCGACTGGCGCCGCTTTTCCGGACTCGCCCGCGACCGCGAAACGGCGGCCAGGGAACGACGCCTGCTGGCGCAGGACCTTGTCATCGGCGCACTGGTGAATGTCGATAACCCCGCCTGGGATCCGTTCAATCCTTCGACCAGCAAGCATTCCTCCGACAGCACACTGCTTGCCCTGCTCAATCCCGCTCTCGTCACGCCGCAAAGCAACGGCCCCAGATAAGCGGACCGTTGTCACGGTTTGATGATCCGGACGACATCGCCGGTCTCTTTGCACGAATGCCGCGTGCGCCATGCACTCCTGCCCGCGTGGAACTCAATTCCTACCGACGCCACTTACGTGCCGTCATCAAACAATCATTGAGGAATCGAATGAACGAACAAAGCGGCAGGGTAGACGAGCTGGTGGCGCGCGTCCGCGAAACAGCAGCGGCACGCAACCTCGCATGCGAGCGCTTCTCCCGGCATCAGGAGCTGTCCATGTGGACGCTCGCCTATCTGGCCTTGATCATGGTCTTGATCCCGCTGGTGCGGGCGGCCGATATTCCCGTCGGCATCCCGGCACCGCATCTCTTTGCAGCCGAGGCGGTTCTCGCCGTGCTTGTGCTGGTGTATGCCGTCCTGCTCGGCCAGGAGAAATTTGTCTCGCAGGGCAGCAACATGAAGCGCAGCGCGCTTGAGCTGGAGCGACTGGTCCACCGCATCGCCGCGAAGCAGCGCGTCACCGACGCCGACTATAGTGCCTTCACGAAGGAATATTTCGACATTCTCGACAAATACGATTCGCACCAGCCGGTCGATGACCTTCTTACGCGCCTGGGGAACGTTCCGACGGAGCCGAAGCAGTGGCCGCCATTTCTCTTGCGTTGGGCGCAGGCGCAGCTTCTGAGACTTTGCCACTATCTCCATTACATCGTGACGTTGGCCTTCACGGTCTTTGTCACCGTCACGCTCTACGGCGGACTGATCGGTCACGACCGGCCGACCACCCTCAGCCTTGGGCCAGGCGACGCATTCAGCGCAAGCCAAACCGCGCGCAAGGCTTCGGACGGCAGCGAATCGCCCCGTCCCGACTGACCCTGCGGCATGACGAGGCGCCATCACCCTCGAGGCGGATGGCTTGGGGTGGGGAGGGGCAAGTCACGCGAGTGTGAAAAAGTCAGGACTGCAGCACGCAGCATGAAACCAACGCATCGTGGCCGTTACTCATGAAAACAGCCCCCTTGCTGCATTTACTCACCATTCCCGATCATGGGCATTTCGCCATCAGCGTCAAATTCACCACTAGCGAATTCCGAGCAGTTGCCGTTGCCCGCGCGCCAGGTCCCGGCGCCGCCATCCGAAGCGCCGCGGCCGGCGACGGAATCGGCTTCGCCCGCAGCACCCTCCAAGCAGACGCGCACCCCCACAACAACCAGGATGTCGCTGTTTACCAGTCGCGGCAAACCCGGCAGGAGCGTGGAGCAGCCGCGCGCCGATACGCATGGCCCATCGCCTTCCGGCGCAGGATCAGGCTCGCACATGGCGCCGCATCAGCCAACGAACAGGAGCGCCGGCGGCACGCTCCTGGCAGGCGTCGGCACGTGGACGGGCGAGCGGCCCGGTGCGTCGCCCGCGCTTGCGCACAAATCCTCGCATCACTCCCTTCGCAGAAAGCTCAGCCTATTGAGCTTGTCTTCGTCGCAGTCCGAAGCCTCGCGGTCGGACGCCGGATCCGCCGGCGGCAAGTCATCAGGAAGCAGGTCGTCGATTCTTGCGCTGCAAAAGATTCCCAGCGCCCTCTTCAAATCGCTTGCCCGTGGCGGCAAGACCCGCTTGTCCGTCGTGCCGGCATCCGATGCGGCACAAAGCGAGGCGCCGGCATGGCGGCCGCCTTCCCCCCAATATACGGCGCCGGAGACCCGCAAGGAAGTGCAGACTTTCATCGATGAAGTCGCCTCCGATTGCCAGAACCGGCGACTGGGAGACAGGTTCAATCACTGGCTCGACATCGAGCGCCGTGATGGAAAAACCGACAAGCAGATCGCCCACGCCTTATGGAACGTCGCCTACATCATCGATCAGGTTCGGCAGGAAAGCGCGGAGTACGGCAGCCTGAGACAGCTCGACGACTGGCTTGCCTCGGAAGCAGGCAGCAAGCTCGATGTCGAGCTGGCGGCGGATCTGATTCATGCCAAAGACAGGATCGAGAGGGCGCTTGCATTCGCGCGAGAGCATGACCAGCAGCACGTCGTCGAGGCATTCCTCGACGACGCGCGACAGCAGGGAAAACCGGACGTCGTCCTGATTGCCGACCTTTCGCCGGAAGGCGTGCCGCCCTGGAGGCCGCCGGTTCCGGCACCTGCAGCGCCGTCGACCGAAGCCGACATACGCGCAATGTTCGACGCCACGGGCAATGCGAGCCGGTATCGCGGATTGGGCGAGAAGTACAACAACTGGATCCAGGTGCAGAAACTGAGCAGGCAAACTCCTGCGCAGGCCGCTCATGCATTATGGAGCGCCGCGCAAACGATTCTCCGTGCCAGGGCGGAAAGCGCTGCAAATGGCTCTGGGGAGCAATTGCATCAATGGCTTGTGTCGGAGGCGACGACAAAGCTCGATGTCGAGCTTGCGGCAGCGCTGGCCGACGGCAAGGAGAAGTTGCACGCGGCGCGCCTGGTTGCGCGGCAGAATTTGCGGGAAGACGTCTTCCTCAGGTTTATCGACGCGGCCCGACGCGAAGGCAAACCGGACGTCGTCATCGTCGCAGAGTTATTGCAGCGTGGCGCGCCTCCCTGGATGCCGGCCTGGGTACCGCCCGTGCCTCAGGCCGTGGCGCCGGCAAACGCGGCACAAGCACGGGCACTCATCGAACGGACGGAAGCGGCCTGCGAGAATCGATGGCTCGACAGCCAGTTCAAGGACTGGGTCCGCGTCCAGAAGCTGAACGGGAAAAGCGAGGGCCAGATCGCCCGCGCATTGTGGGAGGCCGCCCATGTCATCCGCGAAACGCGGGAGGAGAGCAAGGCAAATGGCACCCTGCGTCAATTGGACCAATGGCTCGTTGCCCAGGCAAGCACCCGGATCGACGTCGAACTGGCGGCGAATCTGGCCGGGGCAAAAGTGCAGTTGCGAAACGCGCACGAACTCGCACGGACGGCCGGGCGCGAGGACGCCTTCCTGGCCTTCGTCAACAAGGCGAGACGCCAGAAAAAGCCGGACGTCGTGATCATCGAGGCCTGGACGGAAACCCAGAATCCGGTTGCAAGAAACGTGCGCCAGGCCGAGGAGCTCAAGGCAACCCATCGGAAAGCCTTCGAGCAGCACCTGAAGGACATGGAGGAAGCGGGCCCGAGCGACGCCCATGCGCTTCCTTCCAGGTGGGCTCCGCCCGCTGCCGCGCAGGAAGTGCCGACTACCTACGAAGATGTGCGCGACACGATTCAACGGGCATCGCGGGCGCACGCGGACCGCTGGCTTGACGAGGAGTTCGATGCCTGGCTCGTCGCCCAGCGCACCGAAAAAAAGAACGACGCGCCGATCGCCCGCGCGCTGTGGGAAGCGGCCGGCGTCATTCACAAGACGCTGGAAGAAAGCAGGGCGAACGGTAGCCTGGATCGATTGGACGCGTGGCTTGCATCGATGGCGGAAACGAAGACCGACATGGAACTCGCAGCGGCTCTGGCCGGGGCAACAACGGGGTTGGGGGAGGCGCGCGCGGCGGCACGGCGGAACGGGCAGGAGGATGTTTTTCAGCGCTTCGTCGACGACGCGCGGCGCGAGGCCAAACCGGACGTCGTTATTCTCGACGAGTGGGCTGCCGGTTTGGCATGAGCCGTCATCCTGGGAAGAATGCCGCATGTGGCCGCAAGTGCGCCCGTCGCCTTCCGTTTTGATTTCCTGCGCAAAGTGGCCGGGGATGCAGAAATGGGCCACCGTGCGTTGGAACCGGAGCATGCACCATCAATACTCAATTTCAAGATCGCCTTGTTTGAAATACGTATGCATCGAACACCGTTCGGCCTGATCGTCTTGAGCGGGCTTCCCGCCGAAAAGTGCATTCAGCAATGATCACCACCAGATTCCTTGAATTGACCTCCATTTCGAATTTGCGTCCTCCCCGAACGAGCGCAACCGGCGGAATTGCGCTGCGCCTCAAGAAGGTCGACTGCCCGATTGCCTGCACGTCCATGTATGAAACGGTCGGAAAAGGCCAATATTGGGAAATATATCGAATAGGCTGGTCAGCGCTGCACTGGCAGCAATATGTCCGAAGTCCCGACGTTGAAGTCTTGTACCTGTGCGGAGGCGACGGCACGCAAATCGGATACA
>JAKACN010000336.1 GCA_021821365.1 Pseudomonadota bacterium
CGGCCAGCGGCATGCAGTCGAGCTGGAGGTGCGCCCCACCCTGCTGCAGAAGACACGCGCGCTGTCGCCAGACTGGAACGCCAGGCTGGGCGAAGACCACATGATCGACCTGTCGCTGCTTTCGCATATCTCGGATACGGCGCTGACGCGCGATGTCGAGATCGCCATGCAGGACAACGGCTTGCCGAATACTTTCGTTCCCGGCCGCAACCTTCTGTTCATGACGGTGGCCGCCACGCTTGCCTATCGGCGCGGCCTCGACGTGCTGGTGGGCGGCATGTGCGAGACCGATTTTTCCGGCTATCCGGACTGCCGCGACGACACGATGAAAGCCCTGCAGGTTGCGCTCAACCTCGGCATGGCCACACGTCTCAAGATCGAGACGCCCCTGATGTGGATCGACAAGGCCGCCACCTGGCGACTTGCCAGCCAGCTTGGCGGGCAATCGCTGGTCGACCTGATCCGCAGCGACACGCATACCTGCTACCTCGGCGAGCGCGGCGCGCTGCATGACTGGGGCTACGGCTGCGGCGCCTGCCCCGCATGCCAGTTGCGCGCCCGCGGCTACCGCGAGTTCATGGCCAACCCGGCCTGATAGAAAAATGAAAGGGAGACATGTCCGTCCATTGCGCGCCCGAGACCTACCGGCTCCTGCTCAAGCTCGATCTGTTCCGCGGTCTCGAGCAGGCTGAACTCGAGCGTCTGCTCTCGCAGGCGGAACTGGTCGAATGCCACGCCGGCGAATACCCGATCCGCGAAGGCGAGCAGGATCGCCATTTGTTCATCCTGCTCTCTGGCAAGGCGGGCATTTACAAGCGTTCGTTCGGCGTGCAAAAACTGCTGCAAGAACTCGAACCGGGCGAATGTTTCGGCGAAATGTCCCTGATCGAATGCCGCAGCCGCTCCGCCTCGGTCAAGGCCATCCACCCTTGCCGGCTGCTGAGGCTCGACGGCGACGACATCTCCGCCCTGTCCGACATTTCATCCAAGCTGTTCCGCAACATCGCGGTGCTGCTGTCGCAGCGTCTGCGGCACGCCAACGAGATCATGACGCTGGGGTAGTCGATCATCCGGACGCTCTCCTCGCTGTAAGTTAAATCAAAGGAACGAGGAGTAGGATGTCCATGGTTCGCAAACGCGCTTGCAAAACAGATATTTTTTCACGAACACTCCCATGCTGATTGCCATACTGACCGACATCCACGCCAACCGCGAGGCCCTGGCTGCCTGCCTCGCCCATGCCGAAGAGCGCAATGCGCAGCGCTTCGCGTTCCTGGGCGACCTGGTCGGCTACGGCGCCGATCCGGGCTGGGTGGTCGATACCGTGTCGGAGTATGTCGAGCGCGGCGCTTTCGCCGTGCTGGGCAACCACGATGCTGCCGTCACCCAGGCGCCAAGCAAGCACATGAACCCGCAGGCGCGCGAAGTGGTCGAATGGACGCGCGCCCAGCTCAACGAGAAGCAGCTGAAATTCCTCGAATGGCTGCCGCTCACGCATGAGTGGAACAACTGCCTGTTCGTGCATGCCTCCGCGGCCGAGCCGCGCAATTGGGAATACGTCACCGGCACGCTGGAAGCGATCAAGAGCATGTATGCGACGCGCTGCCGTATCACCTTCGTCGGCCACGTACATGAACCGGCCTTGTACAACCTCTCGCCGACCGGCAAGGTTTCGTCCTTCGTGCCGACCGGCGACAGCAGCATCCCGCTCGGCACGCAGCGCCGCTGGCTGGTCATTCCCGGCTCGGTCGGACAGCCGCGCGACGGCAATCCGGCCGCCTGCTACGCCCTGTTCGACGACGTGACGCACGAGCTGATCTATTTCCGCGTGCCCTACGACTACGAAACCACGGCGGCGAAAATCCGCAGCGCGGGACTGCCGCAGAGCATCGGCAACCGCCTCGAGATCGGGCGCTGAATATGACGCCGCACCGTCTTGAAGCCGGCATGCTGATCGACGGCTTCCGCCTCGAGGAAAAGCTGCACAAGGGCGGCATGGCGACATTGTGGCGGGTGGTTCGCGTCGATGCGGACCAGGAAGCGCCGCCCGAACCGTTGCTGATGAAGATCCCGATTCTCGGCGACCACAACGACCCCGCAGCCATCGTCGGATTCGAGGTCGAGCAGATGATCATGCCCAAGCTCAAGGGCATCCATGTGCCGCGTTACGTCTCCGCCGGCGACTTCACCGGCCAGCCGTATATCGTGATGGAACTGATCGCCGGCAAGTCCTTGCGCGCGCGCTTCGACGAAGCGCCGCTGCCGATCGAGGAAGTGGTGGATATCGGCATCAAGGTGGCGTATGCGCTGCATGACCTGCATCGCCAGCACGTGATCCACCTCGACATCAAGCCGAGCAACATCATGTTCCGCGAAACCGGCGAGGCGATCCTGATCGACTACGGCCTGTCGCGCCACGACAAGCTGCCCGACCTGCTGGCCGAGGAATTTCGCCTGCCGATGGGCACCGGCCCGTACATCTCGCCGGAACAGGTGCTGCACATTCGCAACGATCCGCGCAGCGACCTGTTCGCGCTCGGGGTGTTGATGTACCACCTTGCAACAGGCGAGCGGCCGCATGGCAATCCGACCTCGGTATCCGGCCTGCGCCGCCGTCTTTACCGTGATGCCGTCCCGCCGCGCGCGGTCAACGACAAGATCCCGCTCTGGCTGCAGGAAATCATCCTGCGCTGCCTCGAAGTCGACCCCTCGGCGCGGCATGACACTGCGGCGCTGCTCGCCTTCGACCTGCAGAATCCGGAGCAGGTGCAATTGACCGAGCGTGCCCACAAGTGCGCACGCGATGGCTTTCTCACCGTCACGCGGCGCTGGTTCCACGCCATCGGCATGGAGCCGGTGCCGCAGCAGTCCGCGTCGCTGCAGCTCACTCGCGCGCCGATCATCATGGTCGCGATCGACCTCAATTACAACTCGGAGGCGCTGGCCGATGCCTTGCGCCTGGCCGCGCGGCGCGTGCTGCAAACCGAACCGGGCGCGCGTCTGGCCTGCGTGACGGTGCAGAAAACGAATCGCATCGGCATGGATGAAGTCGTCGACAAGCAAGGTCGCAACCTGCATGTGAAGCACCTCGTCGGACTGAAGCACTGGGCGCGGCCGCTTGCCATTCCGCCCGACAAGATCACCTTCCATGTGCTGGAAGCGCCCGACCCGGCCACAGCCCTTGTCGACTATGCCAAGATCAATGACGTCGACCACATCGTGATCGGCTCGCGCGGGAGTTCGGCGCTGCGGCGCTACCTCGGCAGCGTGTCATCGCAAGTGGTTGCGCAGGCGGATTGCACGGTGACCGTGGTCAAGAGCACCGGCAGCGGCGCGAACGCCGGCAACGCCTGATCCCGCGCGGCGCAGGCGGGCCAGCAGGTCCAGCGCGTTCGGCAGTGCAGCGCCGTCGGCGGTGTTGTCGAAGATGCACCAGACCGTCTTGCCTGCGAGCGTGTCGTGCTCGATGCGTTCCGCAATGCGATCCAGGTCGCTCGCCAGATAGGCTGAATGATAAATATGCGGCGAACCATGCAGGCGGAGGTAAACGGTGTGCGCCGCGTGTGCCGATATGGGCAACGGCGCCACGGGCGGATCGGCTTCCACATAAGTCACTTCAGCATGCGCAAGGATTTCGACCGCCGCGTCGGTAAACCAGGAGGGATGGCGCGGTTCGCAGGCCACCGTGACGGAAGTCAGCTCGCGCAAGGCGTGGAAGAATTGCGCGGCTGTCGATGCATCGAATGACAGTCGCGGAGGAAGCTGCACCAGCAGGCAGTCCAGCTTCTCGCCAAGATGGCTCGCTTCGGCAATGAATTTCCGCAGTGCCGGAGCGGCATGCCGCAAGCGCATTTCATGCGTGATTTCCCTGGGCATTTTCGCTGCAAAGCGGAACGCATCAGGAACGCTCGCGCGCCAGCGCGCGTAGGTGACGGGCCGGTGGGGACGGTAAAACGAAGTATTGATCTCGACGGCAGGCAAGACCGCGGCGTAGCGCTCCAGATGACTGCCTTCTTCCGGAAAAAATTCTTGCGCGGCACTCGACAGATTCCATCCTGCGCAGCCGATGAACGGCCCGCTTGCGGAGGCATCGGGCCAATGTAGAGCGCCGGTTTCGGTCAGGACGTCTCGATCCATGCATCTGCTCCCGTCGCGCAGTATGGCAAGGCATCAGAATGCATCCGCTCTGGCATTGCGCAGCGCACCAATTTCCATCGCTTCAATTGGTGGTTAGACATTGTGCAGTGCGAATTGATCCCGCCCGGTGGCAGGTGCAGAATAACCTTCCCGCGTCGTCGTTACGGGAACCGAATCGCTGCAAACCGGGAGAAGAAAGACGTTGT
>JAKACN010000337.1 GCA_021821365.1 Pseudomonadota bacterium
TGTGCGAGGTGTTCGGCGCCGAAGTGCATGTGCAGCAGGATGAACTCGACGCCGCGCGCTCCGGCCTCGATGTCGCCGTGTTCGCCGACGAACTTGCGGGAAATCACAACTGGAAGGTGCAGCAGGGCGAATACGAACTGGTGCCCGGCGTGCGCGCGATCGCCACGCCCGGCCACACCGCCGGCCACATGTCGCTGTTCGTCGAGCTGCCAAAGGGGCCGCCGCTCATCCTGTGCGGCGACGCCGCCGACCTCGCGGAAAACATCGAGCAGGAAATCGCGCCGGGGCTCTGCTGGCAGGACCGCGAGGAAGAGGCGCTGGCCAGCATCCGCAAACTCAAAACCCTGGCACGGCAGGAGAGCGCAGAACTCTGGCCAAACCACGATCTCACCTTCTGGCGCAGCCTGCGCCGCTTCCCGGAATGCCATGAATAGCTGGGTTCCGTTGCTGCCTGAGGAAACAACCGCAGCGGACAACGCGGCGCCGCTCGACATCACGCGCCTCCTGACCACCATTACCGACAATCTGGTCGGCATGATCTACCGCTGCCGCATCGATGCGATCTGGACCATGGAATACGTCAGCGAGGGCTGCCACAAGCTCACCGGCTACCGCCCCGACGAACTGGTCTTCAACAACCGCGTGTCCTATGACGAGATCACGCTGCCGGAGGATCGCGAACGTGTCGGCCTCACCATACGCAGCGCGCTCGACGCAGGCGAAACCTTCGACGTCGAATACCGCATCCGCCGCGCCGACGGCCGCGTGCGCTGGGTGCTGGAACGTGGCGTCGGCCTGCGCGATGCATACGGCCGACTGGCATGGATCGAAGGCTTCATCCAGGATATCTCCGAGCGCATGGCGGCCAATGAGGCCTTGCAGGAGGCCGTGCGCCGCTATCGCAGCCTGTTCCAGAACGCCACCGAGGGCATTTTCCAGACTACGCCGGAAGGCCGCTACCTCGATGCCAATCCAGCGCTCGCGCAAATCTATGGCCATCGCGATCCGGCTGCCCTGATCGCGCATCTGCAAGACATTTCCCGCCAACTGTACGTCCTGCCGGAGCGACGCGCCGAATTCGTGCGTCTGATGCGGGAACAGGGGGTGGTACGCAATTTCGAATCGCAGGCATATCGGTGTGACGGCAGCATTATCTGGATTTCCGAGAACGCGCGCGCGGTCAAAGATCCTGATGGCAAGGTGCAGTTCTACGAAGGTACGGTGATCGACATCACCGAACGCAAGCAGCACGAGGCCGCGCTCGAGCATCAGGCCAGCCATGACAGCCTGACCGGCCTGCCCAACCGATCGTTGTTGCGCGACCGCATCGACCAGGCCATCGTGAAGGCCAAGCGCGACAACCATCTGGTGGCCGTGGTATTCGTCGATCTCGATCATTTCAAGCTGATCAACGACAGCCTGGGGCATCATGTCGGCGACCGCCTGTTGCTGGAAGTCGCCACCCGGCTCGCCGGATGCGTGCGCACGCACGACAGCGTCGCGCGCCAGGGCGGTGACGAGTTCGTCATTGTGCTCACCGAGCAACATGACGAAAACGAGGTGCTCGCCCTTGTCAGCAGGCTGCTCGAGGTCATCTCGCAACCCTGGGTGGACGGCGGCCAGGAATACGGGCTCAGTTGCAGCGTAGGCGTCAGCTGCTATCCGCGTGACGGCAGCAACCCGGACGAATTGCTGCGCTGTGCCGATGCCGCGATGTACAAGGCCAAGGCATCCGGGCGCAGCACCTATCACTTCTACACACCCGAACTGAACCAGGTCATCAGCGAACGCCTGGAGCTGGAAAACAGCTTGCGCCACGCGCTGGAACGCAACGAGTTGCGTGTCTATTACCAGCCGCGCATCGAGGTGGCCAGCGGGCGTCTCGTCGGCGCCGAAGCCCTGCTGCGCTGGGACTGCCCGGGCAGGGGGCTGATCCCGCCGGACAGCTTTATTTCGATCGCGGAAGAAACCGGGTTGATCATCCCTATTGGACAATGGGTTCTGCAGGAAGCCTGTCGCCAGAACAGCGCCTGGCAACAGGCAGGGCTGCCGCCCATTTGCATTTCAGTCAACATATCGCCGATTCAGTTCCGGCATGCCGGCCTGGCGATGTCGGTGTCCGGCGCGCTTGCGCAGGCCGGACTGCCGGCGTCATGCCTTGAGCTGGAGCTGACCGAATCTTTTGTCATGCACGATGCCGAACGAATAAACGTCTGCATGCAGTCCCTGAAGGTGTTGGGCGTGGACATTGCAGTGGACGACTTCGGCACCGGCTATTCGAGCCTGAGCTATCTCAAGCGCTTTCCGGTGGACCGCCTCAAGATCGACAAGAGTTTCGTGCGCGACATAGACATCGATCCGGACGATGCAGCCATAGTCCGCGCCATCATTAGCCTCGGCCACTCGCTAGGCTTGAAAGTGGTCGCAGAAGGCGTGGAAGAGCGCGCCCACATGGAGTTCCTGCACAAGCACGGATGCGATGAAATGCAGGGCTACTACTTCAGCCGGCCGCTTCCCCCGGCCGATATGGAGGCGCTGCTACGCAGCCTGGCTGGCGACGGCTGCCGGAGCGCCCAGGATCCGCACCCGGCCGACCCCTTCCTTTGCATGAAAGAGAATAGCGAATGACGGCACGCATGCCTTTGCTTCCCATTTATCCGGCCGAAATGCCGGCCCCGGTGCCCGATGCATATGTCGGCGTATGGCGCCGCAGCCTGCTGCAAACGCCCGACATGCAAGACACGTCGAGTTGCGTGCTGTGGCTGCAAACACCGCGCTGGCATGCCGATCTGCGCATCCCGGCTGATCGCCCCAATTTCTCGGGCATAAGCAGCCTTGCCGAGTGCGGCAGGGATCAACTCGAATGGCTCGCCACCCAGCAGGGATTCTGCGGCCTCACCCAGGTCGACGGCGAACGCTGCACCTGGCACCGCCAGCAGGATTTTCAGCCGCCCAGTGGCAGCCGCGATATCGGCAGGATGGCATTCGACGGCGACAGCATCACCGAGACCGGTGTCGAGGCCGATTATCTGGAAGTCTGGAAGCGCCTTCCACGCAGCCGGGGCGGCACGGCCGCCCTCGAACTCGTGACGGAGCGAAACGAATTGCCATCGCGCCCAACCTGGCTGCTCGTTGCCGGCGATTGCTTCATCTATGTACGCGGCCGCAAGCGGCCGCTTCCAGCCGCCGCCGATCTCGCCTCCCTGACCGCGGCAATGCAGCCATCACGAAAACAGCTGCTCGAATGGCTGGATGTCGAGATCAGCTTCGGCCATCGCTATGGCCCTACGCCTTGGCGCATCGAGCACTCCACGCTTCCCTTCCGCGAGGGGCAGACGCTTACCCGCCCCTGTGCCATCCGACGGCAGGGCCATCGGCTTGCCGTCGAGAACGATCACAAGCGGCGCTGGATGATCCTGGACTGGAGCACAGGCGCCGCGCTTTGAGCGGCGATCCTTCGCGCTACTCCGACCTTGCCAGCCACGCCCGCCAACCACCGTATTCCGTAATGTCCTGCGCGCTGGCCACGGCCATGCCTTCGCAAATGAAGCCGTTCACCACCGAGCCATCCGCCAGCTCGAGCTTGCCGATACCCAGCGGCGCGGGAATACCGTCCACGAAGGAACCAAAGTTAGCGGCAGGCATTTCCCAGACTTCACAGGCAATGGATGCGCCGTTTACATGTACCTGAACGAGGCCGGGGCGCTTGCCGTCCGGCAACGCGTAGAAGCGATATCTCGGCGCTGTCAGCGTCATCGTCACGAGGCGCGCGCCGCGTTCGACGAGCTGGTAATTGAGCGGCAGGCCGGAGAGGTGCGCGCCGACTACGGCGACACGTATCTGGCCATTTGGCAGCAGATTCAAATTCTCGGCCGGCGGCAACGCCTGATTGGTGGCACCGAGCTTGCCGCCGAGCGCCTGCTGCATTCTGGAAGCGAGATGCAACAGCGGGGCGTCCTGGTGCGACGGCGCTATCAAGGTGACACCGAACGGCAGGCCGTTTTTCTGGAAGCCCGCCGGCACCGCAGTGGCGGCAAGGTCCAGCAGATTCATGAAGTTGGTGTAGTAGCCAAGTTGGGAATTGAGGCGGATGGGGTCGGCCTGCATCTCCTCGATTCGGTAGATCGTCCCGGCGGTGGGGGTGAGCATCACGTCGATGTCTTTCCACACCGCATCGCACACGCGCTTGAACGCACGCAGCCTGTAGAGGTGGGCGAAGGTGTCGGCGGCGCTGATGTCGCGACCGCCAGCGATGATCTCGCGCACCGGCGGAAACA
>JAKACN010000071.1 GCA_021821365.1 Pseudomonadota bacterium
ACGGCGTGTCCGGCCAGCCGTATTCCGTGCCGGAAGCGCTGGGCGGCGCGTTCAACCTCGGCTTCATGATCCTGCCGAAGTACCGCGCCTGGGTGGTGGTGGCTTCCCTCGTAATCTGCTTTTCCACCTGGTTCGTGATCGAAAAGACCAGGGTCGGTGCCTACCTGCGCGCCGGCACCGAGAACCCGAAGATGGTGGAAGCCTTCGGCATCAACGTGCCGCTGATGGTCACCGCCACCTACGGCTTCGGCGTGGCTCTCGCGGCCTTCGCCGGCGTGCTGGCCGCGCCCGTGATCCAGGTGTCGCCGCTGATGGGATCGAACCTCATCATCGTGGTGTTCGCGGTGGTGGTGATCGGCGGCATGGGCTCCATCATGGGCTCGATCGTCACCGGCCTCGGACTGGGCGTGATCGAAGGCCTGACACGCGTGTTCTATCCGGAGCTGTCGGCCACGGTGGTGTTCATCATCATGGCCATTGTCCTGATGATCCGTCCGGCCGGCCTGTTCGGCAAAGAGAAGTGAAAAGGAATCCTGCAATGAACAAGAAACTCGCCTATGCAATCGCGCTCGCCGTGGCGCTGGCGGCACCCTTCGTCGCCTATCCGGTGTTCCTCATGAAGGTGTTGTGCTTCGCGCTCTTCGCCTGCGCCTTCAACCTGTTGATCGGCTTCACCGGATTGCTGTCGTTCGGCCATGCCGCCTTCTTCGGCGGCGCGGGCTACGTCACCGGTTACGCGCTCAAGGCGCTGGGCCTGCCCTTCGAAGCCGGCCTGCTGCTCGGCACCGCCTTCGCCGCACTGATCGGACTGCTGATGGGCATGCTGGCCATCCGCCGGCAGGGCATCTACTTCACCATGATCACGCTGGCGCTGGCGCAGATGCTGTTCTTCGTTTTCCTGCAGGCGCCGTTCACCGGCGGCGAGGACGGCCTGCAAGGCGTCCCGCGCGGCAAGCTGCTCGGCCTGCTCGATCTGCGCGATGATCTCACCATGTATTACGTGGTGCTCGCGATCGCCATCGCCGCGTTTGCATTCATCATGCGTACGGTGCATTCGCCCTTCGGCCAGGTGCTGAAAGCAGTGAAGGACAACGAGCCGCGCGGCATTTCGCTCGGCTACGACACCGACAGGTACAAGCTGCTGGCCTTCGTGCTGTCGGCCGCGCTGGCCGGCCTGGCCGGTGCGACCAAGGCGGTCGTGCTCGGCTTCGAAACGCTGACCGATGTACACTGGGCGATGTCCGGCCTCGTGGTGCTGATGACGCTGGTCGGCGGACTGGGGACGCTCGCGGGACCGATCGTCGGCGCGCTGCTCATCATCGCGCTGGAAAACAAGCTGGGCGACCTCGGCTCCTGGCTGGCGCATGCGACCAGCATCGAATGGTTCAATGCGATCGGCGAATCGGTCACCATCGTCACCGGCCTGATCTTCATCTTCTGTGTGCTGGCATTCCGTCGCGGCATCGTGGGCGAGATCGGCGCGCTGCTCAAACGCGCGCCAGCGGCCGGCAAGTGACGCCAGGCGGCCGCGCAATGCAGTGTATCGAGGAAGCCTTTCGCCAGATCTGACAACAACCAATGAACAAACCCGCTTCCTCGCCCTGGCTGCCGGCCGCCGCAGCCGGATTGTGCGCGCTGCTGATCGGCATCGGCCTCGGCCGCTTCTCCTATGTCGCGCTGCTGCCGCTGATGATCGACGCGCACTGGGCATCGCCCGGCGGCGCGGCACAGATCGCGGCAGCCAATCTGATCGGCTACCTGCTCGGCGCGCTGATTGCGCATCGGCTCGCGATCAAGGCCGGCACGGTGCGCGTCGTGCGCATCGCCATGGTTGCCATCCTGCTGAGCTTCGCCGCCTGCGGCATCGACCTCGGGCTCGCATGGTTCTGGGGCTGGCGCTTCATCGCCGGCGTTTCCGGCGCGCTGCTGATGATCCTCGCCGCGCCCTGCCTGCTGGGGCAGCTTCCGGTTGCGCAGCGCGGCAAGGCGGCAGGCATCATGTTTTCCGGCGTGGGCTGGGGCGTTGTATTGTCGGGCTTCGCCGCCCCGGCGTTCGGCGCTGTGCAGTTGTCACTCGCCTGGTTCGCGCTGGCCGCCATGATCGGCCTGTGCGCGCTGTGGTCCTGGCCGCAATATGACAAGCCGCAGATGGAAACGCACGGCCAGAGCCACGCCCGTCCGGCACAAGGCCGAATACTGCCGCGCGGCGTGCTGCTCGCGCTGCTGGTCGCCTATTCGCTCGACGCTGTCGGCTACCTCCCACATACCGTGTTCTGGGTGGAATACCTGGTGCATGGCCTTGGCAAGCCGGTCTCCGCGGGCGGCGCATATTGGGTGGTCTTCGGCCTCGGCGCAGCCCTCGGCCCGCCGGTATGCGGACTCGTGGCGGACCGCATCGGTTTCCGCAAGACGGTCATCGGCTGCCTCGCGATCAAGGGCGCGGCCGTCGCGCTGCCGCTGCTATCCACAACCACCGTCGCGCTGCTGGCCTCCTCGTTGCTGGTCGGCGCCCTCTCGCCGGGCATGGGCGCGGTGGTATCCGGCCGCGTGATCGAAATCGCCGGCCCCGGCGGTCACCAGCGCAACTGGGCGCTGCTCACCTTCTCCTACTCGGTACTGCAGGCAGCGGGCGGGCATGCAATGGCAACGCTGTACGCCACCACCCATTCGTTCACGATGCTGTTCGTGATCGGGGCGAGCGCGCTCGGCATTGCCACGATCGTCGCGTCACTCGGCGCGACGACGCAGAAGAGCGGAGCACCTGGATAAAGAACGCAAGGATCTTCGAACGGAGCGAAAGCGCCAACGCGTCCCACGAAATACACGGAGAGCAAGGAAGAATTTATTGTTATTCCAGTCTTTCGTGTCTTTCGTGTTTTTCGTGGACCTCAAAAACACCCGCGCGATGGCTCTGGTAGTATTTGAGCAATCACTCAACCTTGAAGCACCTTTCCCCATGAGCAAGCCCAGGATCCTCGTCACGCGCGCCGTTTTTCCGGATGTCCTCGAGCGCCTCGCGCCCTACTTCGACATCGAATCCAACCAGGAAGACTGCATCTACACCGAAGAAGAGCTGCGGGAAAAGCTGCGCGACAAGGATGGCGTGTTCACCACGCCGAGCGAGCGCGTGTCGGCCGCAACGATTGCCGCCTGCCCGCAACTGCGCGCAATCTGCAACATGGCCGTCGGCTACAACAACATCGATCTCGACGCCGCCTCGCAGGCCGGCATCATGGTGACCAACACGCCCGACGTGCTCAATGAAACCACCGCCGATTTCGGCTGGGCGCTGCTGATGGCGACGGCGCGGCGCGTCACCGAATCGGAGCACTGGCTGCGCGCCGGCAAGTGGGAGAAATGGCGCTACGATTCCTTCCTCGGCGCGGACGTGCACGGGTCGACGCTCGGCATCATCGGCATGGGCCGCATCGGACAGGCCATCGCGCGCCGCTCGACCGGCTTCAACATGCAGGTGCTGTATCACAACCGCTCGCGCCTGAGCGAAGACCTGGAACGCGCCGCCAACAACGCGCGCTACGCAAGCAAGGAAGACCTGCTGCGCCAGTCCGACCATGTGATCCTCGTCCTGCCCTACTCCGCCGCCACGCACCACACCATCACCGCCGCCGAACTCGCGCTGATGAAGCCGAGCGCGACGCTGGTCAACATCGCGCGCGGCGGCATTGTCGACGACGCCGCACTCATCGACGCGCTGCGCACGGGCAGGATCGCCGCAGCCGGCCTCGACGTGTTCGAGAACGAGCCGCGCTTCCATCCCGGGTTCCTGTCGCTTTCCAACGTGGTGCTCACGCCGCACATCGCCAGCGCCTCCGAGCCCACGCGGCGCGGCATGGCGAACACGGCGGCGAACAACCTGATCGCCGCGCTCACAGGTGGTCGTCCTGCCAACTTGCTGAATCCGAAAGTCAAGCCAAAAGCTTGAGCGTCAGGGCGGTGCATCGCTGCAAGATCCCCTCCCCCTTGCAGGCGGAGGGCCAGGGTGGAAGTAGAAAGGTCGAAGTCAACGTTGAGTGATGAATCTCGATCACCTCTGCCTCATCCATTATCGTTCTGCTCCTCTCCCATACATCTCTTGCGCCCCGTATCCTTGCCTGTCGCACAAAAACAAACTGCCAGGCTCAATCTGTTGGCGCCAACCCGCCAGCCAGGATTGAACACCTGACAAGCCGACGCCGCAACGCCGCTGGCCGCAATCAAAATTTCCCTTGTCATTCAAAGACTTAAATGCCGCTGCGGCAGGCACCGACACGACTGGCACGCTCCCTGCTGTATGTCTGCCGTGCGCAACGAAAACGCGCCACACCAACCCGATACTTTTCAAATCCGACTAGGAGAAACGCAATGAAAACCCTGATGATCAAAGACCTGTCCCGCACCGAAGAACTCGACCGCGCAGCCATGGCCAGCGTGCATGGCGGCATGGGCCAGTATTCCATGGCATCGCCTTTTTACATGCCGTCGTTCTACGGCCCGGACATCGACGTCATGAAGAACGACTTCAACTTCAACGCCTCGCAATCGCTCGGCCAGTCGCAGAACACCGTCGTCAACAACGGCAACAACGTCGCGTTCGCGAACAACATCACGGCCAACGTCAAGCCGACCCAGAACGGCACCAACACCATCAACTTCGGCTAATCGGCAACTCGGCGGCGGGGGCCACGCGCCTCCGCCCCACGCAACCCATCAAGGAGAACCACCATGTCAACCATCGCTATCCACGACCTCGAACGCACCCGTGAACTCGACCGCAAGGACATGTCCGCCGTACGCGGCGGCCACGGCTCGATCGCCGATCTCGGCGGCATCGCCAACGTCAATGTCAACGTGAACCAGAACATCACCCAGCTGCAGGATGTCGAGGTCAACGCGCTCAACAACGTCGGCGTGATCGGCGCCGGCTTCGGCCCATTCAAGCTCGACGTCAGCCCGATGCAATACGCCAAGGCCAACGCCATCATCTGAGCACGGCCGGCATTTCCGAAATGAGGCACACGATGAACGTCACCGATGACATGCTGCAGGCGGCGATCAGGAAAGCGATCGAGGCAGGTCTCCTGCCTCGCCGCTCCTGCCGGGAAGAAGCGGACGTGAACCGGGAACTGATACGCCTCGTGGTGATGGCCGCGCTGCGGCCTCTGTCGCCCGCGTCAGAGGAGAGACTTGCAGAGCGACATTCGTAGCGTGCGCATGGCGCACGCTACCTGGTATCGAGTAACCTGAGCGCTACGGCTCAACCGCCGCCACAATCTGGTTGCGCCCCTGCAGCTTGGCCTGGTACAAGGCCTTGTCCGCGCGGCGGAAGGTATCATCCGCCGATTCGGATGGATGGAAGGATGCCACGCCGATCGATGTCGTCAGCGCCACGCCCGGCACCAGCGCCGACCAGGGATGCGCCAGCACCGCGTCGCGGATGCGCCCCAATGGCGCCTGCGCCGCATCGGCCGTAATGCCCTTCAGCAGCAGCACGAACTCATCACCGCCGAAGCGCGCCACATAATCGACGGCGCGCATCTCGCGCCGGATGATCTGCGCAAACGCCCGGATCACTTCGTCGCCCGCCGCATGACCATAGCGATCGTTGACTTCCTTGAAGTTGTCGAGGTCGAACACCGCGATGCTGGCAGGCAGGCCGAACCGCTTGAATGCCGCGCATTCCTGGTCAAGATGGGTGTTCAGATCGCGCCGGTTTCCCACACCCGTCAGCTCGTCATGCGCTGCCAGGTTCTTGAGCTTCTGCATCGCCGTTTCCAGCTCCTGGGTCCGCTGTTCCACCAGCTTTTCCAGCGCAGTGCGATAGTGCTCCAGCTCCCGCTCCTGGCGCTTGCGCGCTGTCACGTCGCGCGCCGTCGCCACCAGCAATGCCTCGCCGTTCATGTTGAAGATCGCCATGGACGCGTCCACGTCGTAGATATTGCCGGCACGATCGCGGAACTGCGTTTCCATCGACATCTCATCGACGTGCTGCAAACGTTCGACGATCTGCGCGCGGTGCTCGGGATGCACCCAGAGCTTGATGCTCGCCGCGGTGCGTCCGATCACCTCCTCGCGCCGATAGCCGATGAGCCGCTCGAAGCCGGGATTCACATCGATGAATTCGCCCGTCTTCAGAATGGAAAACGTCGCATAGTCGGGCATCGAACGGAACAGGCGTCGATATTTCTCGAGCTCGGCGTCGATCCCGGAGGGTGTCGCAGCGTCTCTCACGATTCTCCTGAAGCTGAATTGGCTCCGCCGGATTCGCGTCGTCCGGGCCTGCAACCCCGAACGCTGGTATGTTGTTATTCCTGAATGCCGCCGGCTTCGGCATGTCCTCGAACTGCGCGAGGCACGCATCCAGTGTAGCACCGAGGGAATGTATTTTCCTGCATGCCAGATGCAGTTTTTTCTTTACTTCTTGTCCACCTCGAACGCCGCGCCCGTCTCGAAGAAATTGCCGCCGGCGATATAGTGAATGCTGCGCGGGCAGCCCTCCTCGAAGGACCAGTGCCCGTCCCGAAACGCACGCGGATCGGCCCATGCCGCCACCACCTCGCCGAGGAACAGGTCGTAGCGATCCTGGATAGGCGGCTCCGCAATGACCCTGCACTCCAGCCAGCCGAGACAGCCCTCCAGCAAGGGCGCCGCGATCTTGTCCGCTGCGAATGTCGCCAGCCCATGCGCACCGAACTTGTCGATCTCCCGCCCCGATTCCGATCCCACCTTCAGCGTCGCCTGCGCCAATTCGCGTGACGGAATATTCAGCGCGAACTCGCCGGACGCCTCCACCAGCTCGCGCGTGCGTGTCGTGCGATCGATCACCAGCGCCACCTTCGGCGGCGAAAAATCGAGCGGCATTGACCACGCCGCCGCCATCACGTTCATCGCGCCAGCATGCGCACTGCTGACCAGCACCGTCGGTCCGTGGTTGAGCAGGCGGTAGGCTTTGGAGAGGTCGACGGGAAGGCGTGCAGACATGATGGCGAACGTGTGGTTGAGCCCGGGGGCGATCAGTGACAAGGACAGATCAGAAATGTGACCAGCGATACGACAAGCAATTTCCGCTGCCTGATTATCCCTGAAGATGACAATTCAGGCAGATTCAACCGACGACATCCCGAAACCCTTGCAGTACGTGCGCCACATTCACCCCGATCTGCTCCACCGCGTATCCGCCCTCCATCACGAATAGCGTCGGCAATCCAAGACCGGCAAGCTGGGCGCCCATCCGCAAATACTCCGGCCCATCGAGCTTGAATTTCGAAATCGGATCACCGACATACGTATCAACGCCCAGCGACACCACCAGCGCATCCGGCGCATAAGCCTGAATACGTTTGCACACGGCATCCAGCGCCGCGAACCACTGCGCGTTGCTGCTGCCCGCCGCCAGCGAATAGTTCTGGTTGAACCCCAGCCCGTCGCCCTCTCCCGTTTCATCCGCATGCCCGAGATAGAACGGATACTCCGTCTTCGGATCACCATGGATGGACTGAAACAACACATCGGACCGCGCATAGAAGATCGATTGCGTGCCGTTGCCGTGGTGGTAATCGACATCGAGCACGGCCACGCGCGAAGCGCCGCCATCAAGAAACGCCTGTGCCGCGACGGCCGCATTGTTGATGAAGCAGTAACCGCCGAAGAAATCCGGCCCGGCATGATGACCAGGCGGACGGCACAAGGCGAATGCCGACCGCGAGCCCTCCGCCACACGCCGCTGCGCCGTCAGCGCCACCTCCGCAGCCAGCCGCGCCGCCTGCCACGTCCCTACAGTGAGCGGCGTGCCGCTGTCGAAGGAATACATGCCGAGTTGCGCGATGAAATTGTCCGGCTCGATGTCATGCCGAAAACCGCGAATCGGCCAGACCGCAGGAATCGCATCGCGGGTATTGCCGAGAGCGGACCAACTGTCCCATGCGCGTTCGAGGAAGCGCAGGTAACGCGGCGCGTGGACGCGTTCGATAGGCGCGAGCGGGAAGCTTTCCGGCGCGGAGATCGGGCCGATGTTGCTGTCGGTGATGGCTTTGAAGATGTAATCGGCCCGCTCGGGCTTTTCGAAGCAGGGGACGAGTTCGCCGCGGTAGAACTCGAGCTGGCCGCGGTGGAGGTGGTGATCGGGGGTGTAGATGATGTGCATAGGTGCTAGAGCGCGTCCAACTCGTCAAGCATGGCTTGAGACTTCTCGATTAACGGCTGTCGTTTAAGCTCGTCAAGTGTCTTGCCGGATTTTGACTTCCATAAGGTCCAACCGTTTGTGCTCGTGCCCGTCACCACATCCGACGCGCCACTTGGGGTCTTAAAAAGCACATCTCGTTGAAACACATAAAATTCGCCGGCATCCTTTAACGTACCGTTAGTAATGAGCTCGTCGCGCCGCTTCACCAATGACGTGCCGATGGATGATGGCGTAATGTCCTTTCGCGCTTTTGATCCCTTCAGGACGACAAATCCCTCTTCCGTGTACTCTCCCGCCGCATCATAGTTTGACGTCTTTGCGCAGAATAATTCGACCGGCCGTGCTGCATTCCTAGGCATTGCAATCGGTTCGAACAATGGTTGTCCGAGGGTTGCCAATAGCATCCGAGCGGTATCAAAGATATCGAGGCAATCCGCTTCCAATGGAGGCGGCGTGTGCGGCTTGGAACCGTTATTTCCATTCTCCACTCCATAACGCGCAGCGGAATTTGCGTGCCGAATACTATTCCACTCCAGAAAGAGCGCATGGGTCTGCGTCAGGCTGTTGGTCAAGGAAACGACAACAAAAGCCCGGTTCCAGAAGTCTTTTGTTTTGTGATGCTCTGCCAGTCGTTTTCCTGCTTCACCGGTTTGCCCGATATAAACAGTCATGGCTTCGCCGGATTCGCTCTCTCCGATAAGGAAATAGAGCACAACCTGCTTTGCTTCCGGTGTCTCCTGGAACTGTGAAAGAAGTGATCTCGGCACTTCAATAACGCGAACGATACTGGTCGTCAGTTCTGCAATTCTGATGCCGCGAGGATCGCCGGACGGCAGGTAAATTTGAATTGTACGAGGTCTCTCTTGCATATTTCCTCATGCGTCAAGGTAGTAGCAATAACAACAAAATCACGCGCGAACTTCTCCAAGGCAAAGCGCCCTTTTTGATCCTGTGAAGAACGCTGATGCATTACTGACCCGCCCTCAATAAATCAAAAACAATCTTCGCAAATCCGGCAGCCTTCTTGGGGTCGGACAGCAATTGCATCATCTGGTTACGGTGCGCGTCACCGCTGTCGAGGATCGCATCGTCGACCGCCTTGGGAAAATCGCCCAGCATCGCCTGCTCGGCGGTATTGTTTTCCAACTGCTGCATGACCACTTCATTTTCCCTCACCTTGTCGCGAATCGTGTAGGCATAGTTGACCATGTCCTTTTCAGTCAGATGATCGGTAATGAAAAGCTCGTTCAGGCGATGCACGATCTGTGACAGGAATTCGACTTTCGTGTCTTTAGCCTTTGCCGTACCGATCGCGTCGGTTGGCTCCAGCTTGTAGTCGTCGGTATTCTGCTGCAGCGCCAGGTCCTGCTGACGAATCCTGGAAAGCCGGTAATGGCTTAATTCGATGGCGTTCAAGTCAATGTCATCCTCATCGGACACCGTCTCGCGCAACATCGGGCGCAGGTTGCGCGCATACAGGCTCAGCTTCTCCAAGTCCTTGTCGTCGTAATCGACGATCTGCGACATGAACTCGTAGAAGCGGACAAAGGTGCCCAGATCCTTCTTGAAGATTTCCAGCGCGTCCTTTTCCTGCTTGCATTCCTTGAAGCTCTTTTCCGCGTTCGCCATCAATACGGCGTCCTTGGTCTTCTTGGTGCGCTCGACGATTTCCTTCGCCTGCCGGTATGCCTCGACCGCCAACTTGTAGCGCTTCTGCCAGCGCTCCACCGCTGGCTTGCAGATATTGGCAATCGCCGCGTTGCTCTTGCTCTTCACGAAGAACGCATTGCAGAATTGCTCGACCTCCTGCCAGGTGAAGATACCGGACGCGCGCAGTTTGTCGAACAGATCGAACACCAGGTCGGGATCGGACACATCAGCCAGTTCCGCCGTCTGGTAGTAGGGCTGGAACGCGTCGAGAATGTTCTGCGGCTCATTGAAGAAATCCAGCACGAATGTGCCGGTCTCCGCCTTGCCCGGATAGGTGCGATTCAGGCGCGACAGGGTTTGCACGCATTCGACGCCGGCCAGCTTCTTGTCCACGTACATCGCACACAGTTTCGGCTGGTCGAAACCGGTCTGGAACTTGTTGGCGACGATCATCACCTGATAATCGTCGGTGTCAAAGGCCTTGCGCATGTCGCGGCCCTTGAGCTTCGGATTCATGTTGGTCTCGGTGAATTTCTGTCCGAGCAGTCCGTCGACGTTCGGGTCCTTCTCGTTGAACTCCACCTCGCCGGAAAACGCCACCATCGCATGGATTCTCTGGTAGCCCTGTTGCACGATGTACTTGTCGAACGCCAGCTTGTAACGCACCGCTTCCTTGCGCGAACTGGTCACCGCCATCGCCTTGGCCTGTCCACCCAGCAGGCCCATCACATTGTTCCTGAAGTGCTCGACGATCACCTGCACTTTCTGGCTGATGTTGTAGTCGTGCAGGCGCACCCACTGGTTGAGCCTGACCTTGGCTCGCTTGCTCTCCACTTCCTGGTCGCCGGCCTGGATCTTCATCGCCAGGTTGTACGCGACCTTGTAATTCGTATAGTTCTTCAGCACATCGAGGATGAAACCTTCCTCGATCGCCTGGCGCATGCTGTACACGTGATAGGCGGCAGGCTTGTTGGTCTTGGATGGCGGCTCGGCCGGATTCGGCAAGCGGCCGAACAATTCCAGCGTCTTCGGTTTCGGCGTGGCGGTAAACGCAAGATAGCTGACGTTTTTCGAACCGCGCCGCGAAGCGACAGTCGCATCGAGAATATCCTCGGTCGTCACCTCGTCATCCTCGCCAGTACTCTCGACCATCAGCACTTCCTTCAACTGACGCGCGGTCGATCCGGACTGCGAGGAATGTGCCTCATCGGCGATCACCACATAGTTGCGCTCCTTCAAGCTGACGCTGTTCTCGATCGCCTTCAACACATGTGGAAAGGTCTGAATCGTCACGATGATGATCGGCTGCGAACTCTCCAGCGCAGCCGCCAGCTTTTCCGATTTCGAGCCGTCGCCCTCGTTCTGATTGATACGCCCGACCACGCCGTCGACATGCTCGAACTGGTAGATCGTGTCCTGCAACTGCGCATCCAGCACCGTCCTGTCGGTCACCACGATCACCGAATGAAACTGCTTGTTACCGTGCGCGTCGTACAGCGACGACAACTGATGCGCGACCCACGCGATGGAGTTCGACTTGCCGGAACCGGCGCTGTGCTGGATCAGATACTTATGTCCCGGCCCTTCGCTCTTCGCCGCATGCACCAGCTTGTTGACCACGTCCCACTGGTGATAGCGCGGGAAGATCAGGCTTTCCTTCTTGTATTTGCGCCCTTCCCAATCTTCTTTCTCGTCGATCTGCAAATGCACGAAGCGCGCGAGAATATTGAGCAGGTTATCGGGCAGCAGCACCTCGTTCCACAGATAGTCGGTCGCGTAGCGCGTCACATCCTCCGGCACATCGTTGCCCGCGCCACCGTCCTTCGTACCCTTGTTGAAGGGCAGGAAGAAGGTATCCTCGCCTTCCAGCCGCGTCGCCATGTACACCTCGTACTGGCTCACGGCGAAATGCACCAGCGCGCCACGCTTGAAGGTCAGCAAGGGTTCCGGCCTCTTGGTCGCCGGATCGACGGGAAGGCGCGTGCTCTTGTATTGCCGGATCGCGTTGTGCACTGCCTGCTTGAACTCGGACTTCAATTCCAGCGTCGCCACCGGCAAGCCATTAACGAACAAAACCAGATCGATGCGCCAGGCCTTGGCCTTCAATGCTTCGTCATTCCCGCGCAGGCGGGAATCCAGAGATGCCCCACCGGCAGCAACATTTGCCCACGGGCTGTACACCAGCTCCGGCACCACGCGCAGGCGGTTCTGCTGGTAACGCGCCAGTGTGGCCGGATTCAAGTCATGCTCGGGCTTGAACTGGCACAGCGAAAAGCGCGTGCCGCGGTCGCGCAGCTCGTGACGCAACACGCCCAGGGTGCCGAAGGTGCGCATTTCCTTGTTTGCCGCATTGGGGTCGGCCTTGGCCAGTTGCGCAGCCACGCGCTCGACAAACTTTTGCTCGGGATGGTTCGGATACAGCGCGCAGAATTTTTGCCATTGCTCGTCCTGCGTGTCTTTCACGAAACCGAGCACATCCTCTTCATACAAGGCCAGTTCGCGGTTGTATTTGTCGGGCGTGCCGAGCAGCCAGCCATTGGCGAGCAGTTGCTGGATCATGTCGTTTTGAAAGACAAGCTCGTTGCCTTTGCCGTGGCTGGATGCAGTCGTCATGCGGCGATCATTTGGTTGGTGGTTTGGGAGGGGGCTTGCCAGTCGCGGGCATCGATTTTGCCGGTGACAGCGGCGGAGATTAGGGCGGTGCGGCGTTCTTGTAGTAATTGGATTTGCAGCTCCGCTTTTTCCACTAAGTACGTATAACGATTCCTCTGCTCTTTTACAAACTTAACTATCCTGACTTGCTCATTCTCATCTGGGTATGCAATTGGAATGTTCTGCAAGATGGGGACACTTATATTTTTTTGCGCACTTCCCCAACCAAGAAGGTCAAAGTAAGATTTTCCAGTGTGAGAATTTAGGTATTCAGCTAAGAACTCAGACACCATATTTTTACGGGGTGACGCTACAAGATTAGTAAAGCATTGTGATCTATCTAAATCTTGGGGAATCACTGCGCTAATTCCAGGATAGCCAGTCCTAACGGTAATCACGTCATTGGCATACAAGTACTTTGAATCGTTTTTTTCTGCAAACTCTTTCTTAATAAAGAGCATCCCAGACGCATCCAGTCCCTCTTCCCTGATATTCGTAGATCGAATAATTGGAATCCCTGTATCAGCGTATGCATGAGTTGCGGCTTCCGCAATACCGACCACAATTCTGTTCGTGCAAAATTTGTATCGACCTACGATCCAATGCGCCGGCACTTCACCTAACCATTCAACGCCCGAGTCGCGCGTCGGCGTATTTGGATTTAGACCTTTGGTCACGGCATGACTAATCACTGCCTGACGTTTTTCTTTTAGCAGCTTGATGAGTTGTTGCTGTTTCTCGATCAGGGTATCGATCTTGGCGGTTTCGTGGTCGAGGAAGTTGGCAATCTTTTCTTGCAGTCGATAGATCGGTGCGCTTACTTTTAGCGATGCAATTTTTTCTTGGTTTACGTTGGGCTGCCCACCGCCAGATGACAAATTTATGATTTCTTGTCGAACCGCATAAAGCCAATAAAACAAATACCTGTTATGAAGAACGCTGGATGGCGGCATTACGCAACAAGCCTGATTAGTAGTTGCATCTTTCCCTAAAATGCCCAACCGGCCTATTGTCGCTCCATACATTGCGATAGCAACCGAGCCTTTAGGATGAAGCCGCAATGTCGACATATCAGTCAAAGCTTTGTCGGTTACTTTTTTTTGCGTGTCAAAAATGACGCTCTCCCGCAATTCTCCGGTAGTTATCCAAAGATTATCTCCGCCGTAGTACAAATCATCATCAGACTTTGGCGTTGTACCGCTCGCAACGTATGGGCAGGCGTGTGCGATTTTCCACATGTCCCAATCGGTAGGAATATCGCCGATCCACTCTACTCCAGAATTTTTATATTCTGCATAGGCCCGATATCTCCCGGTCATCATGAATGTACCTCTTGCAGCAACTTCATGATCTCCGCGCTCACCGCATCCAAATCCGCATCAATCTCAGCCAAGTCCCTCGGCGGCTGATACTGATAAAAATGCCGGTTGAACGGAATCTCGTAACCGACGATGCCGATCTGTTGATCCTTCTCATCCTTCTTGCTGGCGTCGATCCATGCATCGGGCACATGCGGAAAGACTTCCCTGTTGAAGTAGGCTTCGTTCAGCTCGTTGACCGGCTTTGACGGATCGAGCGCGACGTTTTCAAAATCGCGCAAGTCGCCATCGGCCTTGTATTCGATCACCTTGCCATCGCCGGCGAACAAGCCGTAGATCGGGTCGGCCTTCGCCTTGTGGATTTTCTTGATGACTTTTTCGGCCTCGGGATTTTTCCAGCTCACCGCATCGGTGATCTGCTTTTTCTCCTTGGCGTCGAGCGTCACGCCTTGCGCCTTGCATGCCTTGTTCAATACCTCGTCGAACTCGTTCATGTCGTCGTGCTGCTCGATACCGATGGCACGCTGCAGTTGTCGGGTTTTCAGCATGATTCGCTTTTGCGCGAGCCATGTGTCGCGGTCGAGCAGGTCCTTGATCTGCTTTTCCTTCAGGTCGGCGAAATGGGTTTTGACATAGCGGCGAATCGCTTCTTCATACATGCGCACATCGCCGTAATGCGGACAATCCGGATCGTCGCTCCAGAGTTCGCCGACCTGCGCTCCCTCTTCCGTGCCGTATTGCGCATACACCCATTGCATCACGGCGTTGAGCGCGCCGGGGTCGAAGCGCAAGGCGGCGAGGCGCTCGTCGCTGAACTGGTACGACATGCGCAGCGGGCGCTCGATGGTGATACGGCGGTAGCCGAATTCATGGGTCTTGAAAATCTTGCTGGCGAAGGTCTTGGCGGCTTCTGTCTTCGGATTGGCCGATTGCCTGCCGCGATTGCTTTTCTGTTCCGCCGGCTTGTCCAGTTCACGCGCATCGACGACCTCAAAATTGCCGAAGCAGCGGGTGATGGTGGCGATGTCGCTGTCGTCCATCACGTTACGCTTGCTGCCCAATGATTTGCGCATCTTGCCGCACAGGTTGACGCCATTGATCAGTTGCACCTTGCCTTTGCGCTCCGCCGCTTTCTTGTTGGAGAGTATCCAGACATAGGTGGCGATGCCGGTGTTGTAGAACATGTCGGTGGGCAGCGCGACGATGGCTTCCAGCAGATCGGCTTCGAGGATGTAGCGGCGGATTTCGGATTCGCCGGAACCGGCGCCACCGGTGAACAGTGGCGAACCGTTCAGGATGATGCCGATGCGTGAGCCGCCGTCGGCACCTTTTTCGTTCGATGTGTCGCGCATCTTGCTGATCAAGTGCAGCAGGAACAGCAGCGAGCCGTCGGACACGCGCGGCAGGCCGGGGCCGAAGCGGCCGTCGTAACCCTTGAGCGTGTGCTCGTCGTTGATTTCCTGTTCGATCTTTTTCCAGTCCACGCCGAACGGCGGATTGGAGAGCATGTAATCGAACTTGTCGGCATAGAGCTGGTCGCTGGAAAGCGTGTTGCCGAGCTTGATGTTGCTGACATCCTGCCCCTTGATCAGCATGTCGGCCTTGCAGATCGCGTAGCTTTCGGGGTTGAGCTCCTGGCCGAAGGCGACCATCTTTGCTCGCGGATTCAGCTCATGCACGTATTCCATGCCGGACGAGAGAAAGCCGCCAGTGCCTGCGGTGGGATCGTAGATGGTGCGGACGACGCCCGGCTTGGTGAGCGCCGCATCGTCTTCCATGAACACCAGCGCGGTGGTGAGCCGCACGATGTCGCGCGGGGTGAAGTGTTCGCCGGCGGTGTCATTCGAGCTTTCTGCAAAGCGCCGTATCAGCTCCTCGAACACCAGGCCCATGTCGTGGTTGGAGACGGCCTTGGGGCTGAGGTCGATGGTGCGGACTTTTTGCACGACCTTGTAGAGCAGGTTGGCGTCGTTGAGCTGGCCGATGAATTCGGCGAAGTTGAAGTATTCGAAAATCTCGCGGGCGTCCTTGGAAAAGCTTTGAATGTAGTTTTCCAGATTGGCCTTGGTGCCGGTTTCGCCGAGCTTGGCGAGATTCATTTTCGAGGTATTGAAGAAGGCCAGCCCTCCGGTCGCGCGCAGCAATAGTTTTTCCTGCGCTTCGTCCGGAAGCTTCATGCTCTGGATCTTTTCGACTTCGGCAAGGACTTTGTCTTTGGTGCCTTCGAGTACGCATTCGAGGCGGCGCAACAAGCAGAAGGGCAGAATGATGCGTCCGTACTGGCTTTGCCTGAAGTCGCCACGCAGAAGGTCGGCGATGGCCCAGGATTCGGAGGCGAGGTTGTTGGAAGTTTGTGTCATTGGTCTTGCATTAGGTTGGATTCGATGCGCTATGCATTCATCGTCTCTCGCCGGAGGGAAAAAGGTCTGGCGGAAGTTGGCAGATGCAATGAAAGCAATCGGCGATATCTTACTCCCGGACAAGATGTCTGTTGATAGGGTTGAGGGTGCTATTCCTGTTTGGTATGCGATGGCGTTGATTCGTGATAAAGGCGCATCCCATGAACTCGGTAGAGCTGCGTCACATTCTCCATCAAGTGAAGCATTATCGGGGGATGCAGCGCCTTCCTCATATGGTTTTGCGCCGGCTCAATAGGGTTCTGGCGTTCTCGGTTTTGGCGTTGATTTGTTCACTGATTGACTTTGTTCATTAATAATGTACACTGCAAAATAATGAACATAGAGGAAGCCATGCCAACTACTCCGCTTGCTGCACCTGAGCTGCCGGCCTTGCTTGAATCGGCGACCAAGGCTTTGAATGCGCTGGGAATCAAGACTGCAATTCGTCGCTCCGACGTCGCCGACGCCAGAGTGGATATGCAATTTAGCAAGAATAAAGCAACCTATCTCGTCGAGTGCAAACGCTACGTCAACTCGACCAACCTCGGTTCGATTGCACATCGGCTGGCGACCGTCGATACGGGTTTGTTGGTGGCGGAATATATTGCGCCGCCCGTTGCAGACCGGCTTCGCGAGTTGCACATCCAGTTCGTCGACACGGCGGGAAACGCCTATCTTCATGCGCCGCCGATCCTCATCTGGGTAAGCGGACGAAAGCCGGAGAAACCTCATGTCGCGTCGCGCATGACGCGCGCGTTTCAACCGGGTGGGATCAAGCTGATATTCGCACTGTTATGCAAACCGGAACTCGCCAGCACTCCTTACCGCACCATAGCGGAGGCAGCCGATGTCGCCTTGGGAACCGTTGGCTGGGTCATGCGCGATTTGCAGAATGAAAAATATTTGCTCGATCTCGGCAAGCGTGGGCGCAAGCTCGTCAGCCAGCGCAAATTGCTGGAGCAGTGGACCGAGGGGTATGCAAGGCAGTTGCGGCCAAAATTATTGATAGGCCGTTTTCGCAGCCTGTCGCAGGATTGGCAGCAGCACATGGATCTGCCCGTAGCCGGCGCCGCGTGGGGCGGCGAATCGGCTGCAGCCCGAATGACCAGCTACCTCAATCCCGAAATCGCCACGATATACCTGCATAAGAACCCGACGCTGCAGAGCGAATTGACCAAGAAACTGCGTCTGGTGAAAGACAGCGAAGGAAACGTGGAATTGCGTGAAGTATTCTGGCACTTCGATGTCCCTGACAGCAAAGGCGTGGTGCCGCCGCTGCTTGTCTACGCCGATCTGCTGGCGACCGCTGAGGATCGCAATATTGAAACTGCACGCATCATCTATGACGAACATCTCGCTCGACTTATCGAACAAGCCTGACCTGACATTGGTAGGCAGACTTGCACAGGCGATTTCCGCGGAAGCGAATGCGTTAGGCACAGCGATCTTCATGGCAGGTGCCATGGCCCGCGACCTGATCCTGAACTATGGCTACGGCATCGGCACGGGAAGAAGAACGGAGGACGTCGATTGGGCAATCATGGTGAAAACCTGGGGCGAGTTCGAGGCGCTGAAAGCCCGGCTTGTTTCGACCGGGGTATTCTTGACTCAACGGCAAGCGCATCGATTAAAGTAGGGAGCCAACCTCGTCATCGACTTGATCCCGTTTGGTGGTATCGCAGACAAGAACGGGGTGATTTCCTGGCCGCCGGAGCACGATACCACCATGACCGTTCTCGGCTTCGATGAGGCGTATGAAAACAGCCTGAAGGTGCGCTTGTCGGGCAATGTTATCGTCAATGTCGTTTCGTTACCCGCACTGGCATTGCTGAAACTGTTCGCATGGCACGAGCGCCACGTTCTGACACCCCGCAAAGATGCGCATGATTTTGCATTGATAGCGCGGCACTACATTGATGCCGGAAATCAGGATCGGCTGCATGAGGAATTTTCGTATTTGCTCGATGAGCCGGATTTCGATTATGAAATCGCAGGGGCAAGAATACTGGGACACGACATCGCGCTCATCGCCAGAGATATAACGAGACGCGCAGTCATCGATATCCTGACGACAGAATCCAATGTGCATGCACGGATGGCTCTTGTGGCTGCAATGCCTCTCGAACCAGAGAGAGCTTTGCTCATCGTAGAGAACGTGAGAAAAGGCCTGATTGAAAGTTAAGCCGTGCCCGAAAAAATGGGCTCGCAAGGAGCCCATTTTATTTTCTGCCTGAGCGCAATGCGCTAACACCCACGTTTGATCAAGCCTACACCGGCCAAACAACAACATGCGTCTGCCGAATGATGTCCCGAAAGGCCTCACTCGTCGTCGCCCAATCCACGATATCCACCTTGAACGGTAATGCAGACTCGGTAAAGTCGTGCTCCAGCGCAGCGACTTCGGACAGCGACAACGGCGCATCGCCAATGATGGCAAGATCGAGATCGGAATATGGCTTGGTGGTAAAGCGGGCGCGTGAACCGAAAGCCCAAACCGTAGTATATGGAAGATGACGGGTCAGGATATCCGCCACGATAGCCCAATGTACCGGGCTGATTTCCAGTTTTGGCTTGGAGTCCATCAAGCGGCCTGAAGGCGCTTCCGAAGTTCGTCACGCAGGCATTGCGCCTCGCGCAGGAAGTCGGGGATGATGGCTGCGACTTCCATGGCCTTTGCTTCATCGTAGGTGTGGCTGGTCGTACCGCGCGCCTTGCGGTAATCCTTCCACTTGTCCCACCCGCTGCGCAACAGGCCTTGCTCGCTGCCAGTACGGATCATGTCTGCAAAAGCCATTTCGTCGATTGCGGCCGGATTGGGAGACGTCATTTCGAGGAAGCGCTTAAGCATCTTGTGCGCGACTTCGTACGTAAATTCGAAGCGCTGGATCGTGGCGTCGCGATAGAGAGTATTGCCCGGCGCTCCCTGATACGCATGCAGCGCTTCTTCCAGCCGAAGAAGCGCCTTGTCGAACGATGTTAAATCCAGAGGGATATGCATGTGATCACGCCTAACCGTCAACATCAAACGTCAATATTCCCCGCCTGCAGCGCATTCGTCTCAATAAACGCCCTGCGGGGCTCGACATCATCGCCCATCAGCGTCGTAAAGATCTGATCCGCCGCGATCGCGTCCTCGATCTGCACCTTCAGCAAGCGGCGCACTGCAGGATCCATCGTCGTTTCCCACAGCTGCTCGGGATTCATCTCGCCCAGGCCCTTGTAGCGCTGCTTGGAGACCCCGCGTTCGGCTTCGTCGCGCAGCCAGTCCATCGCTTCGTGGAAGTCCCTGATCGCGATTTCCTTGGCCTTGTCGCCCTGGCCGCGGCGGACCAGTGCGCCCGGGCCGATGAGGCCCTTGAAGGTGGCGGCGGCGGCGGACAGGATCTGGTAATCAGGGCCGTGCATGAAGTCGGCGTCGATGGTGCTGATCTTCAGATTGCCGAAATGGCTGCGCTCGATGCGCAGCATGTGCTTGTCGGAGAGCTCGTCGGATTTGACGACGACGGCGATGGCCGGGTCGTTGATGGCCTTGGTCAGCGCTTGCGCGGAGGCTTCGGCGTCGGCGGCGGTGTCGAGGTTGAGCGTGACGCCGGTCATGATGGCCGACAGCGCCGCTTCATCGACGGCGCGCGCGAGACGCATGATGATGGCGTTCGCCGTGTTGTACTGGCGGACCAGCTCGGACAGCGCGTCGCCGACGATCGGTTGCGCGCCTTCGTTCGGGATCAGTGCAGCGTCGTGCAGCGCGATCTGCATCATGTATTGCGCTTCTTCGACGTCGTCCTTCAGATAACGCTCGTCCTTGCCGTGCTTGACCTTGTATAGCGGCGGTTGCGCGATGTAGACGTGGCCGCGCTCGACGAGTGCCGGCATCTGGCGATACAGCAGCGTGAGGAGCAGGGTGCGGATGTGCGCGCCGTCGACGTCCGCGTCGGTCATGATGATGATGCGGTGATAGCGCAGCTTCTCGACATTGAATTCGTCCGGGCCGATGGAGGTACCGAGCGTGGCGATCAGGGTGGTGATCTGCTCGGAGGACAGCATCTTTTCGAAGCGGGCTTTTTCGACGTTGAGCACCTTGCCGCGCAGCGGCAGGATGGCCTGGAACTTGCGGTCGCGGCCCTGCTTGGCGGAGCCACCTGCGGAGTCGCCCTCGACGATGTACAGCTCGCACAGCGCCGGGTCGCGTTCCTGGCAGTCGGCCAGCTTGGACGAGAGGCCGAGGCCGTCCATCACGCCCTTGCGGCGCGTGATCTCGCGCGCCTTGCGGGCGGCTTCGCGCGCGCGGGCGGCTTCGACGATCTTGCCGCAGATGATCTTGGCATCGTTCGGCTTTTCCATCAGGAAGTCGGTCAGCGTCTTGGCGACGATTTCTTCGACC
>JAKACN010000338.1 GCA_021821365.1 Pseudomonadota bacterium
GTCACGAGCCACGAGCGTCGGCGCGACACCGGCGTCGTCATGGCACATTGACGAGATGGTAGCGTCGTTCTAAAATAATTAAAATAATTCCATCTAATAGAACTGCTATGACATGATCAGGAAAACTGCCAAACGTTCGGGCGCGCCGGGCGTGCATGCCGAGGAGGACATGGACGAGGTCGGTGTCGCCGCAGTCAATCGCGCACTCGTGATTCTGGATAGTTTTTCCGAAGATGCATCCGTGCTGACGCTCGCGCAAATCAGCCAGAAGACAGGGCTGTACAAGAGCACCATTCTCCGACTGATCCAGTCGCTGGAAGCCTACGGTTACATCCACCGCCTCAACACGGGGTCGTATATCCTCGGCCCTACGCCGGTGCGCCTGGCTGCGTTGGCGACCAAGGCCATGCACCCGGCTGAACTGGTCATGCCTGTATTGCGGGAACTAGTGCAGGCGACAAGTGAAAGTGCAACCTTCTATGTCCGTTCCGGCAACATGCGCTTGTGTTCATACCGTGTCGATTCTCCCCGCTCGGTACGCGACCATGTCCAGGTCGGACAGTTGCTACCGCTCGCCAAGGGCGCGGGCGGCCATGTGCTCATCGACTTCGAGAATTTCCTGTATTCCGGCGTAGCACGACCGGCCAGCATGCTCGTCCGGGTATCGCGCGGCGAGAGGGATGAGGAAACTGCGGCGGTAGCCTGCCCGGTATTCGGCGTCGATAACAAGTTGGAGGGGGCGGTCAGTGTTTCCGGGCCGGTCAATAGATTTGGCAAAGCTGAAGTCGCCAAGATCATCCCGCATGTCATCAACGCCGCGAGAAGTCTGACGATCAGCTTCATGGGGAATTCAGGGATTTTTGCGGGAGCTGTCTCGACGTGAGACTGGCTGGATTCTCCTCTTCCAGCCACACGGTACAATCATACATGCCTTGATCAGGCTGAAGTGCTCCAGAGCGGAAGTTCGTTAGCCCCTCTTCCCACAAGAACAATGTTTTGCAGGTGCTTCGAATGCGTGCCTTCCAGTGCTCAATCAAGCGCACCAGCGCGTCATGCATTCGCCGTCCTTACTTTCCAGTGTACGAATAACCGAACTCCGGCGGCATCGGCCCCTTGATTCTGCCGCCCTGTTTCTTCTGTTCCCATGCGTGCGCCAGGATACCGACCGAACGCGAGAGGATGAATAATCCTCGCGCCAGCGCAGGTTCAAATCCCAGTTCCCCGTAGACCACCGCCGTCGCGCCGTCGATATTCATCGGAATGGCTTTGCCGGTCCTTCCGGCCAGTGCCTTCTCAACCAGCCTGCCGATGCGCGCATATCTTCCCTTCACCACACCTTCAGCCGATGCCATGTCCACCAGCGACAGCAACCTTGATGCACGCGGGTCGATCGGATGAAAACGGTGCCCGTATCCCGGAATGATTTTCCCGTGCTCGTCCATGAATTCCTGTAGTGCGATTTCCACCGCATCCGGCAAGTCGCGCGATGCCGCGTGCTGCTCCACACGCAGGAACAGTTCGAGACATTGCTCCCCTGCTCCACCATGAACATCGTCCAGAACATTGATGGCGGAGGCCATGGCGCCATTCAACGGGAGCCCGCAGGTGACGGCCATGCGCGAAATCGCAATCGAAGGCGCCTGTGGCCCATGGTCGACGGCGGCGACCAATGCCGCTTCGAGGAGGTGCACTTGCGCAGCGCACGGCGCATCGTCGCGAAGCATCAGCCACACCATGTGCGCATAACCGACGTTGCCGATCAGCTCCTGGATTGGCATACCCTTGAGGCGGATGACGCCCGGTCGGATGTCGATGATGCGCGTGCTCCACCATGCGCGCGCATTTGCGAGCAGCCCACCTGTATCGTCTCTCGAGTTCATAGGATGCCCTCCGCGCGCAGGTGCGCGATTTTTTCCTCGCTGAAGCCCAGCTCCATCAATATCTCGTCAGTATGTTGCGCAAGTCGCGGTGGTGGCGTGTAGACACCTGTGCTCTTGCCGTCGATTGTGAATCCGCTGCGCGTCACAGCAATCCGGTCGACGCCTTCGCCTTCGAACGGCAGGTTCATCAGCAGTTGGCGGTGCTGCACCTGCTCCTGCCGCAACGCCTCTTCCACGCTCAGCACCTGCCCCGCGGGAACGCCGGCGGCATTCAGCACCTGTTCCCAGTATGGCGCGCGGTTTGCCTCCAATGCCTGTTCGATGGCCTTCGTTAAGGCTGCACGATTTCTCAGCCTAGCTTCCCGCTCGGCGAATCGAGCATCGCTTGCCAGTTCCGGGTGTCCGATGACCTGGCAGAGGCGTTCGAATTGTTCCTGCTTGTTTGCGGCGATATTGAGCAAGCCGTCCCCCGTACGGAACGTGCCTGAAGGACTCGCAGTAAAGTTGTCATTCCCCATGGGGACAGGTTTCTGGCCGGCGATCAACTGGTTGGACACGATCCAGCCCATCGACACGATCGTCGAATCCAGCATGGAGACATCGATGAACGCCCCCTTCCCTGTCCGCTCCCTGCTCATCAGCGCGGCGCAAATCGCAAACGCCGCAGTGATGCCGCCGATCGTGTCGCACACCGGATAGCCGACACGCAGCGGCGCCGATTGCGTGTCTCCCGTGATGCTCATGAGGCCGGAACGGCCCTGGATGATCTGATCATAGGCGGGCGCGTCGGCAAGCGGGCCAGTTTGCCCAAAGCCGGAGATGGCGCAGTAGACAAGCTCGGGGCGTACCTGTTTCAACTCGTCATATCCCAGGCCCAGACGCGCCATGACACCGGGCCTGTAATTCTCTAGCACGACGTCGGCGTTCCTGACCAGCTGCAAGAACACTTCTTTTCCCGCTGGCGCCTTCAGGTTCAGTGTGATCGAACGCTTGCCGGCATTCTGCGCCAGGAACGACGTGCCCATCTTTTTCTGATTGAGCGCGTGGTCGGCGCCCAGCTGGCGCGCAAGATCCCCGCTGCCCGGGGTTTCCACCTTGATGACGTCTGCGCCGACCAGGGCCAGCTGGTGCCCGGTGAACGGGCCGGCGAGCACATTCGTCAGATCAAGTACACGGATCCCGTTGAGTAATGATGTCATCGTGATTCTTCAGTGATATGGAAATTCATTTCTTGTTTTGCGCATGCCCGTTCATGCGTCGCTCCACTCTGCCACCTTGACCGTGGAGGATCCGGTCAGGTGCAACGGATCCTTAAATGCGATCTCTTTCGCCTCTGCGAAGCTGGCGACACGCAACAGGTAAGCGCCGCCGCTCCTGTCGGAAAAAGGACCTGCCATATCGATCACATTCCGTTCCCGGAGCGATTGCAGATAGGCGTAGTGAGCATCCAGGTCCGTGTGCTGGAATTCGGGGTTGCGCATGGTTAAAACGAGATACCTGGTCATTTCTTTTCCTGTTTAAGCGTTACACTTCCAGCCATTCGCGGCGCAAGCTGGCATCCGCCTCGAGCTGTGCCGCCGTACCTTCAAACACAATCGAGCCGTGCCCCATCAGATAAAGCCTGTTGCACACCTTGAGCGCGATATCGAGTTTCTGTTCGATCAGGAGAACCGACACCCCGCGTGCCACTATCTCTTTCATCAGGCCGGCAATCTGCGCAACAATCTTCGGCGCCAGCCCCTCGGTGGGTTCGTCAATCATCACCAGGTCGGGATTACCCATCAGTGCACGGCACAAAGTGAGCATCTGCTGCTCCCCTCCCGACAGCACACCCGCCGGCGTGTGCTGTCGCTCCTGCAGCCGTGGAAAGATGCGGAACATGTCTTCCGACGACCACCGACTCTTCGTCATTGCCTTCTTGCGGCCCAGCTCGAGGTTTTGCCTGACCGTCAGGTTCGGAAACACATCGCGGCTCTCCGGCACGTAACCCAGCCCTTTGTGGGCAATCTCGAAAGTCTTCAGACCGGCAATTTCCTCGCCCTTGAAGTTCACCGAACCCGCGCGCTCCACCATGCCCATGACCGCCTTGACCGCCGTCGAGCGCCCGGTGCCATTGCGGCCGAGCAGCGCCACGATTTCGCCCGCGCGCACGTGCATGCTCACGCCATGCAGGATGTGGCTCTTTCCGTAGTAGGCATGGAGATTGTCAATCACCAGCATGCAAGTCTCCCAGGTAAGCATCCCTGACCGCGCGGCTTTCCCGGACGGCCTCCGGGCGGTCAAAGGCGATCAGTGCCCCCCCCGCCAGGACAGCAATGCGATCGGCAAGACTGAAGACAACGCTCATGTCATGCTCGACCATCATCAGCGTCTTGCCGGCAG
>JAKACN010000339.1 GCA_021821365.1 Pseudomonadota bacterium
GGTGCTGGGCGAGGAAGCGCTGCGCTGGTTCGAAGTGGTCGGCGCCGGCGATGCGGTGCCCAGCAAGAAGCCGGCGCCCGACATCTACCGTTACGTGCTCGACCGGCTGCAGCTGCCGCCCACCGCCTGCTTCGCGTTCGAGGACTCGGCGAACGGCCTGCGCGCAAGCTGCGGCGCCGGGCTTCGCACCATCGTCACCCCTACGGTCTATACCGCACGCGAAGATTTCAACGGCGCGTTTTCCATTTTGTCCGATCTGGGCGAACCCGATTCGCATTGCACGCATTTTGGCGGGTATCGCCCCGAGCGCGGCGCTGTGGACGGTGTGCAGCTTGATGCGTGGCATGAGCGTTCCGATGCGGCGATGGCGTGCTGATGGCGTCCGTCGGGCCGCGCCATGAGACTCAAGACGTGGCGGCCGAGGCCAAAGGCCGCCAAAGTCGCTTCTGCGGATTTTAGGCTGCCGCTTTGGAATGGGTGTAATTGGGCGTCATATTGGCGCCCATGATCGTCACGATCTTCGTTCAAATTCCATCCAAAACCCTGCGCCTCATTGTTGACCTCAATGCGTTAAAGGGCGCATTGCGCGCGCTCCGCATTGACCGTGCAGATTGGACGATTGTGAAATCGAGCGCCTGCAATCCGTCTTGCAGATCCCTGACCTTTCGCTACCAATTGTCGATATCGCCCGCGGACTCGGGCGCATCTCATTGGGAGATGCGATTTGGCTTGCCTATGGAATTCGCCCCCACCTCAAGCAGCATTCCCCGATCGTGGTTGAATAGATCCGCCTCGTTCCTCAAGAGTCGGGACGTGGCGTCCGCTATGACTTGCGACCAGGCGACGCATATCAAGGCTGCAAGTGTTGGGTCAGCCCCAGGCAATAATGTTGCCCTGCCACGCACAAACCCATCTTGACGATAAGGTTATTCCGCGCTACCTTCTCCTCTCCTGATCGCTATATGCACATATAGTTATTAAGGAACAAATAACGAGGAGACAACCAATGCATTTCAAGCAAGCTATCGCTGCCGTCGCCATCGCGGCCTCGGCGGCCGTATGCGCCGGCGCTGCTGCGTCCGAGCCAAGCAACCTCGGCGAACGCTACGCGTCCACCTGCGCCAGTTGTCACGGCGCCAACGGAGTCCCGCTGGGCGGGGCCGTTCCCGGACTGGCCGGCCAGTCCAGCGAATACATCATCAACGCCATGGCCGAGTTCAAGACCGGCAAGCGCCAGGCGACCATCATGCACCAGATTGCCAAGGGCTATTCCGACCGGCAGATCGAACTGCTCGCGGCCTACTTCGCCGCGCAGAAGCAATAAGGAGGCGCGCATGAAACGTCGTCAATTCATCCAGACCCTGGGCGCCGGCCTTGCGGCGGCAGGCACCATGGGTTGCGCTTCCTTTGCGCCGCAAGCAAAGGCAAAAGTCGTCGTCATCGGCGGCGGCTACGGCGGCGCCACGACCGCCAAGTACATCCGTGCCTGGAGCGGCGGCGCAATCGACGTGACGCTCGTCTAGCCGAACGCGAATTTCGTCTCCTGTCCGCTCTCGAACCTGGTGATCGGCGGCTCGCTGCAAATCGCCGACATCACCTTCGGTTACGACAAGCTGGAACGCCGTCACGGCATCCGCGTGGTACGCGACATCGCGCAGTCGATCGATACCGACAAGCGCACCGTCAAGCTGGCCGGCGGTGAAGTACTGGCCTATGACCGCCTTGTGGTCGCGCCCGGCATCGACTTCATGTGGGATCAACTGCCCGGCATGAGTGCCACCGGCGCGCAGGACAAGGTGCTCCATGGCTGGAAGGCAGGGCCGCAGACGGTGGCGCTGCGCCGCCAGCTCGAAGCCATGCCGGATGGTGGCACCTATGTGATCTCCATCCCGCAGGCGCCCTACCGCTGTCCGCCCGGGCCGTATGAGCGCGCCTCGCAGGTCGCGTTCTACTTCAGCCAGGCGAAGAAGAAATCGAAGGTGCTGATCCTCGACGGCAACGACGATGTGACCTCGAAAGGCCCGCTGTTCAAGAAGTACTGGGCGGAGCATTACCAGGGCATTCTCGAGTACCGCCCGAAGTTCATCGCCACCGATGTCGATGCCGCGACCAACACCGTCATCTCCGATTTCGGCGACAAGGTGCAAGCCTCGGTACTGAATGTGATTCCGCCGCAGCGCGCCGGCAGGATTGCCGCACAGACCGGCCTTGCCAACATCAACAAGCGCTGGTGCGAAGTGGATTACCTGACCTTCGAATCCACGCAAGCGAAGAACGTGCATGTGCTGGGCGACGCGATGCAGCTCGCGCCGACGATGCCGAAGTCCGGCCACATGGCGAACCAGCAGGCCAAGGTCTGCGCCGCCGCCATCGTGGACCTTATGAACGGCCGTACCCCCAACGCCGCGCCCATCGTCAGCAACACCTGCTACAGCTTCGTGTCGAACAAGGACGTGATCCATGTCGCATCGGTGCATACCTACAACGCGGAGAAGAAGACGCTGTTGCCGGTGCCCGGTTCGGGCGGCGTATCGAGTGCCGCCAACGAGCTGGAAGCGACATATGGCCGGAACTGGGCGAAGAACATCTGGGCGGACGTGCTCGCCTGATGTAAAAAAACCCTGGCTGTAAAAAACAGCCAGGGCAAGCAGGGATAAATCTGGAACGGCGGGCATGCGGATGCCGCGCCGAACTTGTCAAGAAACGATCAGGGCTTCAGGTAGACATACCCTTCCTGCGATTGCAGGCGCGCGATCTCGGCCACGCCGGACGGCACGATGGTGGCTTCGGGAATCACGCGGCTCTTGTCGATCTTGCGGGTCTGCAGCGTGTTGTTGCAGACGCGGAACTGGACGTTGCGGTTGACGAGCTCCTGCACCACCGCGTCATACGGATTGCCGTTCTTGTCCTTCGCGCCGTCCAGCAGGAAATCGACGCCTGCGCCATGCGCGACGACGACGATCTTCGCATTCGGGCTGGCGTTGAGATGGTTGCGGATGTTGTTGAGCGCGCCCATGGCGATGCTCGAGTCGTTCATGTGATAGACGACCTTCTCTTCATGCCTGGCGGCGAATGCCGTGGCGAGAGTGAGCCAGGCGAGAAAAAGGACGGCGAATGCGTTGCGTAAGGTCTTCATGGCGGTGTCTCCTCTTGATAGATTGATTTATTGACTGATGCGAGAACTACTTCTGCTGCAGGCTTTCCTTCTCCATGAGGATGTAGGTGCCGTAGGCATTCAGGCGGTTGGCTGCATCGAAGGCGGGATAACCCTTGAAAGGTGTCCAGTCGACCTTGTCGTAGGCCTCGTCGAAAGGCGTCATGTCGGCGACCGCATCGCCCATCTGCTTGCGCAGGAAATTCAGGTAGTCGCGCGTCAGCTTCATATCCTGCAGGGGGTGCGTCGATGCTTCGCCATGCCCCGGCACCACCACCACCGGATTCACTTCCAGCATGCGGTCGAGCGCGGCCAGCCAGACCTTGCTGTCGGCATTGCCCACAAAAGGAATGCGCCCGGTGAAGAACAGGTCGCCTGCGAACAGCATCTTGTCGTCATCGACCGAGAGCATGATGTCTTCGCCGGAATGCGCGCCGCTGGTGTCGATGATGCGGAAATGCATGCCGCCGAGCGTGAAGCGGATGATCTTGGAATCCTTGAAGCTGAGCCAGCGGTCGGCCGCCACCAGCCGGGTTTTCGCGTTCACCCAGGGCGCAAGGGCCTCGCGGCGCTGCGACAACCGCTCGCGCGCGAGGTCGGAATGCAGGTAGACCTGTCCGTGTTCGTGCGCCCAGACTTCCGCACCTTGTGCCTTGAGCGCCTGCAGGCCGTAGAAATGGTCGGCGTGATAGTGGCTGATGATGACGTAGCGAATCGGCTTCGGCGTGATTCCCCGAATCGCCTTGACCATCGCCTCACCCAGCGCCGGCGTCGCCAGCGCATCGAACACCACGACGCCATCGTTGGTCACCACGAAGCCGGCATTCGACATGAAGCCTTTGTTCTCCGCGCTGGCCACGCCGGAACCGCCGTGGAAGTAGTACACGTGCGGCGACACCTTGATGGCCTCCAGCCGGATTTCCTCGACTGCCGCCGACGCAGCAGTGGATGCCACGGCGCCTGTCGTCGCGAGCAAACGTCCAAACCAACCGCCAACCGATCCGCACATCCGATTTTCACTCCTGCGCCATCGCGCGCTGTCCGTCGGGCCGCGGTTGCCGAGCTGACCATGGCAG
>JAKACN010000340.1 GCA_021821365.1 Pseudomonadota bacterium
GGCGCATAAGGCAATGCAGCAACATTGGAGAAACTGGATGGCAAGCGAAGTCATACTTGAGACGAAGAACCTGACCAAAGGCTTCAAGGGGTTCATCGCGGTGAATGACGTCAACTTCAAGGTCAGGCGCGGTTCGATCCATGCCTTGATCGGCCCGAACGGTGCCGGGAAGACGACGTTCTTCAACCTGCTGACGAAATTCCTCACGCCCACCGCGGGTTCGATCCTGTACAACGGCGACGATATCACCGCGCTCGCGCCGGAACAGATCGCGCATCGCGGCGTGATCCGCTCGTTCCAGATCTCCGCTGTTTTCCCGCATCTCACCGTGCTGGAGAACGTGCGCATCGGCCTGCAACGCGCGCTCGGCACCTCCTTCCATTTCTGGAAAAGCGAACGCACGCTCAATCAATTGAACCAGCGCGCGCTCGAACTGCTCGCCGAAGTGGACCTGGAAAGCTTTGCCAATACCATGACCGTCGACCTTCCCTACGGACGCAAGCGCGCGCTCGAGATTGCCACGACACTGGCCATGGAGCCGGAGCTCATGCTGCTCGATGAGCCGACACAGGGAATGGGCCACGAAGACGTGCATCGCGTGACCGAACTGATCAAGAAGGTATCGACCGGTCGCACCATCCTGATGGTGGAGCACAACATGAGCGTGGTCTCCGGCATCTGCGACAAGATCTCCGTCCTTCAGCGCGGCTCCCTGCTTGCTGAAGGCACTTACGAAGAAGTATCAAGCAATCCGCAGGTGATGGAAGCCTACATGGGCACCACCTCGGGCCAACTGGAAGGAGCGCACTGATGGCCGCGGCTGCACTGGAAATCAAGAACCTCAAGGCCTGGTACGGCGAGTCGCACATCCTGCATGACGTCAACCTGTCGGTGCAACCGGGCGAAGTCGTGACACTGCTGGGCCGCAACGGCGCCGGCCGCACCACGACCTTGCGCGCGATCATGGGCCTGACGGGCACGCGCGAGGGTTCGATCAAGGTGAACGGCGTCGAATCGGTCGGCCTGCCGACGCACAAGGTCGCGCACCTCGGCGTGGGCTATTGCCCGGAAGAGCGCGGCATTTTCTCGTCGCTCTCGACGGAAGAAAACCTGATGCTGCCGCCAGTGGTATCGCGCGCATCCAAGGGCATGTCGGTCGAGGAAATCTACAAGATGTTTCCGAACCTCGATGAGCGCCGCAACAGTCAGGGCACGCGCCTGTCGGGCGGTGAGCAGCAGATGCTCGCGGTCGCGCGCATTCTGCGCACCGGCGCGAAGCTGCTTCTGCTCGATGAAATTTCCGAGGGCCTTGCGCCGGTGATCGTGCAGGCGCTGGCACGCATGATCACCACCCTGAAAGCGAAGGGTTACACGATCGTGATGGTGGAACAGAACTTCCGCTTCGCCGCACCCCTGGCGGATCGGTTTTATGTGATGGAGCACGGGCAGATCGTCGAGTCCTTTGCCGCATCGCAGCTGGAGTCAAAGATGCCTGTTTTGCACGAACTGCTGGGTGTCTGAGAAAAGAAGTGCCGTTGTAACACTACCTAAAACAGAGGAGAAATAATGAAACTCAAATCCAAAGTGATCACGCTCGCCGTCGCCTCCATGTTCGCCGGCTTCGGCAGCGCCGCCAATGCGCAGGTTTCCGGGGATACGATCAAGATCGGCTTCATCACCGACATGTCCGGCCTGTATGCGGACATCGACGGCCCGGCCGGTGCGGAAGCGATCAAGATGGCGATCGCCGATATGGGCGGTGCGATCAACGGCAAGAAGATCGAGCTGGTCACAGCAGACCACCAGAACAAGGCCGACATCGCGGCTTCCAAGGCGCGCGAATGGTTCGACCGCGAAGGCGTCGATGTCCTGATCGCCGGCACCAACTCCGCGACCAGCCTCTCCATGGCGAAAGTTGCTGCCGAGAAGAAGAAGCCCATGATCGCGATCGGTGCCGGCACCGCCCGCCTGACCAATGAAGAATGCTCGCCCTACACCGTGCACTATGCATACGACACTGTTGCGCTGGCCAAGGGCACCGGCTCCGCCGTCGTGAAGCAGGGCGGCAAGAGCTGGTTCTTCCTGACCGCCGACTATGCATTCGGCGCGTCGCTCGAAAACGACACCGCGGCGGTGGTGAAAGCCAACGGCGGCAAGGTCCTGGGCAGCGTGAAGCATCCGCTGTCGGCGTCGGACTTCTCCTCGTTCCTGCTGCAGGCGCAATCGTCCAAGGCGCAGATTCTCGGTCTCGCCAATGCGGGTGGCGATACGGTGAACGCAATCAAGGCCGCCAACGAATTCGGCATCAACAAGTCGATGAAACTGGCCGGCCTGCTGATGTTCATCAATGACGTGCACTCGCTCGGCCTCAACCTGACGCAGGGCATGTACCTGACCGATAGCTGGTACTGGGACATGAATAACGAATCGCGCGCCTGGTCCAAGCGCTTCTTCGACAAGATCAAGCGCGAGCCGTCTTCGCTCCAGGCCGCCGATTACTCCTCCGTGCTGCACTACCTGCAGGCCGTCAAGGCAGCCGGCACGGATGATCCGGAAAAGGTGCTGGCGCAGATGAAGAAGACCAAGGTCAACGACATGTATGCGAAGAACGGCGTGATCCGTCCGGACGGACGCATGGTGCACGACATGTTCCTGATGGAAGTGAAGAAGCCTTCCGAATCGAAGCATCCGTGGGACTACTACAAGGTCGCACAGACGATTCCGGGTGACCAGGCGTTCACCACCAAGGCCGAATCGAAGTGCGCACTCTGGAAGTAAGTTGAGCCGGATCGGCGCGCCGGGCAGGGCGCGTCGATCGAATCATCCTTCTCTCCCATGCCGCACGCGCTGTGGCGTTCTTTTGCAAAGTCGTTATGGAAATTTTCGGTATTCCTCTGCAAGCGATGTTGAGCCAGCTGCTGCTGGGCCTCGTGAACGGCTCCTTCTACGCGATGCTATCACTCGGCCTGGCGGTGATCTTCGGCCTGCTCAACGTGATCAATTTCGCGCACGGCGCGCTGTACATGATGGGTGCATTCCTTGCCTGGATGGGAATGAATTATCTTGGCCTGAATTACTGGGTCATGCTGATCGCTGCGCCAATCCTGGTTGGCGTGTTCGGCATTGTCATTGAAAAAACCATGCTGCGCTGGCTGTACAAGCTCGATCATTTGTACGGCCTTTTGCTGACTTTCGGCATCACGCTGATGGTCGAAGGCCTGTTCCGCTCCTTCTATGGCGTGTCCGGCCAGCCGTATTCCGTGCCGGATGCGCTGACCGGCGCGAGCAATCTTGGCTTCATGATCCTGCCGAACTATCGGGCATGGGTGGTGGTTGCGTCTATCGCGGTCTGCCTCGCGACCTGGTTCGTCATTGAGAAGACCAAGCTCGGCGCCTACCTGCGTGCGGGCACCGAGAATCCGAAACTGGTGGAAGCCTTTGGCATCAACGTGCCGCTGATGGTCACCGCGACCTACGGCTTCGGCGTGGCGCTCGCCGCCTTCGCTGGCGTGCTGGCTGCGCCCGTGATCCAGGTGTCGCCGCTGATGGGGTCAAACCTCATTATCGTCGTGTTCGCCGTAGTGGTGATCGGCGGCATGGGTTCCATCATGGGTTCAATCATTACCGGTCTCGGCCTCGGCGTGATCGAGGGGCTGACGCGCGTGTTCTATCCGGAAGCATCGGCAACTGTGGTCTTCATCATCATGGCAATCGTCCTGATGATTCGTCCTGCAGGCTTGTTTGGTAAAGAGAAATAAAAGGAGCGTGAGGATGAACAAGAAAGTCGGATATGCCATTGCACTGGCGGCAGCGCTGGCGGCGCCGTTCGTGATCTACCCGGTATTCCTGATGAAGGTGCTGTGCTTCGCGCTGTTTGCCTGCGCCTTCAACCTGCTGATCGGCTTCACCGGATTGCTGTCCTTCGGCCACGCAGCCTTCTTCGGCGGGGCAGGTTATGTGGCTGGCTACGCGATCCAATCGATGGGCTTGCCGTTTGAACTCGGTGTGGTTGCCGGCGTGGCCGTCGCTGCATTGATCGGACTGGTGATGGGAATGCTGGCGATTCGCCGGCAGGGCATCTACTTCACCATGATCACGCTGGCGCTGGCGCAGATGCTGTTCTTCGTCTTCCTGCAGGCGCCGTTCACCGGCGGCGAGGATGGCTTGCAGGGTGTGCCGCGCGGCAAGCTGCTCGGCCTCATCTCACTCGAAAGCGACATGGCGTTG
>JAKACN010000341.1 GCA_021821365.1 Pseudomonadota bacterium
CCGCCCAGGCCGGCGCACCCGCATCGCCCGCACGCGGTCAGCAGTTCTTCACGACGCGCCACGGCCGCGAATGGAGCTGCTCGTCCTGCCACGGCGCGGTTCCCACGCAAGCCGGCAAGCACGCATCGACCGGCAAAACCATCGGCGCGCTCGCCCCCGCTTTCAATCCGGAACGCTTCACCGACCCGGCCAAGACCGAGAAATGGTTCCGCCGCAACTGCAATGACGTGGTCGGCCGCGAGTGCACACCCGCCGAGAAAGCCGACGTGCTGAGCTGGCTGCTGACGCTCAAGCCGTAATGCCCGGAGAGACCACTATGCGCAAATCCTTTCACACCCATGCACGTCACGCGCTGTTCGGCCTCGGCGCGCTGCTGTGCTTCAACCTCGCGGCGCTGGCCGATGACGATCATCACGGCGGGCGCGTGCCGCTCTCGCCGCAATACAAGCAGGAATGCGGGTCCTGCCACGTGCCCTACCCGCCCGGGCTGCTGCCGGCCGCATCATGGCAACGGCTGATGAACAATTTGCCGAAGCACTTCGGCACGGACGCTTCGCTCGACCCCGCCGCCACGAAACAGCTCGCAGCGTGGCTGGATGCGAATGCCGGCACCGGCAAGCGCGCGCGCGAAGCGCCGTCGCAGGATCGCATCACGAAGTCGGCGTGGTTCGAACGCAAGCATGACGAAGTGCCCGCCGCCGCCTGGAAACGACCGGCAATCAAGAGCGCCGCCAACTGCGCCGCCTGCCACCCTCGAGCTGAACAAGGAGCATTCAATGAACACGATGTCCGAATCCCGCGATAACGCTGTCGCGACCGAATCCAAAACGCGCCAGGTGCTGGTCTGGGATGTACCCGTGCGCGTCTTCCACTGGCTGATGGTACTGAGTTTTGCCGGCGCCTATCTCACTGCCGAGAGCGAGCGCTGGCGCCTGCTGCATGTCACGTTGGGGTACACGATGGCGGGTTTGGTCGCCTTCCGCATCCTCTGGGGCCTGGTCGGCACGCGTTACGCGCGCTTCTCCAGCTTCGTGCGCGGCCCGAAGGCGGTGATGCAGTACCTGCGCTCGCTGTTGGGCGGACGTCCGGAGCACCATACGGGCCACAATCCGGCGGGCGCGCTGGCCATCCTCGCCTTGCTGGGGCTGACGGCTGCCGTTGCCTTGACCGGATGGGCGAACTACAACGAACTCGGCGGCGACTGGCTGGAAGAAGTGCATGAAGCCTTTGCCAACGTCATGCTGGCCATCGTCGGCGTGCACATTGCCGCGGTGATCCTGAGCAGCTGGCTGCATGGCGAGAACCTGGTGCGCGCGATGATCAACGGTCGCAAGGCGGGGCGCCCGGAGGAAGGCATCCGCAGCGCATGGCGCACCGTCGCCGCACTCATGCTGACTGCCGTGCTGGGCTTCTGGTGGCTGCAATGGCAAGGCGCGCCGTCCGGCGGCGATGCGGGAAACGGCGTTACGGTTACGGCGAAGGCAGCGCATCACGGCAATGACGACGACTGAATAAGTCTGACCCAAAAAGAAAAACCCGCACATTAAAAGGTGCGGGTTTTTCTTTTCATGCATCGCGCCGATCAACGCAGTATCAATCGTCGTCGTCATCGTCGTGATGATGGTGGCGATGATGTTTCCATTGCCCGTACCGGTACGGCGGGCCGTAGCGCTCGACGTAATAGACGCGCTGCTCGACGACGGGCACCGGCTGCTCGATCACTTCGACGCGCTGGCGCACCACGGGAACGCGTACCTGGTCGACCACCGTTCGGCAGCGCTGCACGGTCTGGTAGCCGGTATACGGCGTGCGCGAGGACATGCGGTCGCCCACGACGGCGCCGGTCATGGCACCGACCGCCGTGGCGATGGTCCGGCCGTTGCCGCCGCCGACCTGGTTGCCGATGATACCGCCGGCGACGCCGCCGATAAGTGCGCCGCCGTAGCCCTGCCCGGCCGCCTGCACCGGTACCTGCTCATTCCAGCATTCCTGGCGCGGGCGGTCGACGACCTGATATTCGGTTGCCGATGCCGCCAGCGGCACTGCGACCGCAAACAGAATGCACACTGTTTTGCTCAACATGATGATCTCTTCGTGTTGTTGTTAACCGAGGCATGTTATCCGGGCCGCTGCCTCCGGACGGCTGGCGCGATGCCCTATTGGCCACTCTGGCTGTTCTGGCTCTTCTTCGCGATTTCGTTGCCGATGTAGCCACCGCCGATGGCGCCGGCGACTGTGGCCAGCGCACGTCCGTTGCCGTGACCGACCTGGTTGCCCAGCAGTCCGCCGACCACCGCGCCGATGCCGATGCCGACCGGGCTGTTCTGGGCCATCGGCGCAGGCTGCGGAGCGGGAGTGGGCGGTGCATAAGTCACGGGCTGGGCCGCGGCGGTCGTGGTGTGATGATGGACGGTGTGCGTGTGATGCACGGTGCGCGCAGGCGCCTGGGCGGCCGGCGCGGGTGCGGGTTGTGCGGGTTGTACGTATTGCGCGACGACCGGGGCCGGCATGCCGGTTGCATTGCTGTCAATCGACGGAGCCTGCGCGGACTGCACGGCTTGCGCATTCCGGGCCGGCGTGTCCGTGCCATGCGAAGACGGAAGGATGCCGGTGATGGCAGCCGCGCCGACCAGGCTGACCAGCATGACCGACGCTGCGGCGCCGGCCATCAAGGGGTGAAGACGCTTCGGTGACTGATTCGATTCCATGTTTGCTTCCTCAGAAAAAACGGGGTGTTCGCAAGCATGTTAACGCCCGTGCTTTGCTGGAAGACTTTATGGCGATGTTTCAGGAGTAAGCGAATGTAACGCGCGTCCCTGCGCCTTGCGGCATGGGAGTGCCGATCGTCAAAGTGCAACACTTTGTAAGCCCGGTCGGCGCGCGTCGAAGCGGCGTCGTTATTCCAGCAAACAGAGGAATGTCTCCTTTGTCTTTAACATGAAAGAGAGTACCCCCATGAAAAAGATCATTGCCATCGCTGCATTGCTGGCTGTCGCCGGCGTTGCCTCCGCACAGAACGCTGCATCTGCATCTGCATCCGCTCCGGCCGCCGATGCCGCCCCGGCGCCGGCGAAAGTCCACAAGACCGCCACCAAGAAGCACGTCAAGCATGTCGCCAAGAAGAAGGCGAATGCCAAGGCCGCAAGCGCTGACGCTTCCGCCGCGAAGTAAGAGGCTCCCGAAGCCAGTGACAAGCCCGCACGAGCGGGCTTGTCTGTTTTTGAGGGACGGTGCGCCGCATCATCGCAGCGCAACCGGTGGTTTGCCGTTGCCGGATAACGCTGCCTCGCGCCGCGCGGCGGGAGCGACGCGCAAGCCGGGTGCCACTGCCCGGCGGTCGAACTTGAACACGGAGGCTGCGTCCGACATGCGGCGCGCCTGCTCCGCCAGCGAGGCCGCCGCCGTGGCCGCCTGTTCGACCAGCGCCGCGTTCTGCTGAGTGGCCCCATCCATTTGCAGGACGGCGCGATTGATCTGATCGATGCCGTCGTTCTGCTCCGCCGAGGCGGCCGATATTTCGCCCATAAGGCTGCTCAGGCGCTGCACCGAAACAAGTATTTCCTTCATGGTCGCGCCTGCCTGGTTGACAAGGACGGTTCCGGTCTCCACCTTTTCGGATGCGGCATCGATCAGGTGCTTGATCTCCCCGGCGGCCGTCGCCGAACGCTGCGCAAGGTTGCGCACCTCGCCCGCCACGACGGCGAAACCGCGCCCCTGTTCGCCGGCGCGAGCGGCTTCGACCGCGGCGTTGAGCGCAAGCAGGTTGGTCTGGAAAGCAATGTCGTCGATCAGACCGACGATATCAGCCATCTTGCGAGACGAGCCGCTGATATCCGACATCGTGCTGACGACTTGCTCTACCGCGTTACCGCCCCGGGATGCCACGTCGGCCGCGTCGAGGCCGAGCTTGTTGGCTTGTGCGGCATGGCCGGTGTTCTGCCCCACGGCGGAGGCAAGCTGCTCCACGCTGGCGGCGGTTTCCTTCAGGCTGGCCGCCTGCGCTTCGGTGCGCCGGGACAGGCCGAGGTTGCCATCGACGATCGCCTGCGTGCCGGCGGCAATGGTCTCGATATTGGCGCGCACGTCGCCGATGAGCGCCTGCATGTTGACATTCATCTGCTGCAAAGCGCCGAGCAGCTGCCCGATATCGCCGCGGCTGGTGGCGTCGAAGCCGGCGGACAGGTCACCGCCGGCGATGGTGCGCGCCGCCTGG
>JAKACN010000072.1 GCA_021821365.1 Pseudomonadota bacterium
GAAATCAGGCCCGCCATGCCGAACAGCAGGGCCGCGAAAAAGCTGTAATACACATAGTCGAATCCCTGCAGCACGCATGCAGCAAGGCCGGCCATGATCGCATTCCTGCTGTTTCGCACGCCGTCCCCGCCACTTGCAATCACCGCCGCAAGCAGGCAAAGCAATGGCACCAGGTAATAGACGAGGTTCAGGTGATGCACGCTCCGCAGGAGAGCGAAGGGCAGGAAGGCGTAGAGAACGCCACCCGCGAATGCCAGCGTCTTCGATACCCGTAGCTGATACGCGGCATAGGCGGCAGTCCAGGCACTGAAGACCAGCGTCAGCAGCCAGAAAACATTCAGCAAGGTTCCCGGCTCGGAAGTCAATACGCTCAGCGCCTTGATGATCGTCCAGTCCGTGCTGGTCAGTTGCGGAAATGCCGCGCCGGGGTAAACGAATGGCGCCGACAGGTGCGTGATGGTCGTGGGCCATCCATCTTGAACCAGGCCCTTGATGTACATCAGCATGACCACGGTATCGCCCTCGGAATAGGAGAGGGGAACACGCAGGTCGTGATGCCACAGGCCCAGCGCCTGGAAAGCGATGAGCAGCACGACTGCCGCCAGGGCGGATGCGAACAGCAGGGCAGATCGCAGTCCGCCGGAGAAACGGCCAGGCTTCATGACGCTCTTCCCCCGGCACCGCGTCCGGTCAGAATGGCCGCCAGATCTTCCGCATTGCGCGCCCAGCTGCGCGAGGGAATTCCAGCCGAGGAGGGTGCCTTGCCTGCCTTGCGCAGACGCAGCCAGTCATTCACCGCACCGGCCAGATCGGCAGCGCCGAGTCCGCTGAAATAATGTGCATGCTCCCGCGCCACCTCGCGGAACACCGGAATGTCCCGCGCAATGATCGGCATGCCATGCTGCGCGGCCTCGATCAGCGGCAGGCCGAAGCCTTCGCCTTCGCTGGCGAAAATCAGGCAGGCGCATGTTTCATACACGTTCTGCAGGTATTCGTCGCTGATCCCCTGCAGCCAGAACAGTCGCTTCCCCAATTCGGGATGATGGCTCAGGCGCTCGACGATTTCCGGAATGGTGCGCCGCTGGTGCTGCGGCAACGGCTTCCATCCTTCCTTGCCGACGATCACCAGGTTGGCCTGCACGCCCTCTTGCCAGAGCTGTTCGAAGGCCTGGATGGTTTGCAGATGGCCCTTGCGCGGCTCGATGGTGCCGACCATCAGGAAGGTCGGCACCGCCGCCATCTGCGCCAGGACCTCGGCCGCATCGTCCGGCATGCCGGTCGAAGGCTTCGATGCGGCGATATCCGCGCCATGGTGCACCACTGCAGTGTTCACACGGTCCGCATCGGGATGGTCACGGTGCTTCAGGCAGGCGATGACTTCATCGGCGACTGCCTGCGAAATGCACACCAGCCGGTCGGCGTTCTTCGCCACGCAATCCAGCCATTCGCCGTGCAGTATGTCCGCATGGTCGGGAAAGAACTCGGGCCGCAGGATCGGCAGGATGTCGTGAATCAGGAAGTTCACCTCCACGCCCCGAGCACGCCATGCGGCGTATAGGCCGTGCTTCGCCGCATCGAGAGTGCCCGATGGATAGTAATCGGGGCTGTAGAACACGTCGCCCGCGGCAATGTCGACCGGCGGCTCGTCCATGCCGCCGAAGTCGATGGAAAGCAGGCGCTTCGTATAGTCGCGCGCGTAACGGTAGAGCGGCATGCCGTCTTCGCTGTCGAGATACACCGGCTCCACGCGAAACCCCGCGGGCGGATTCTGCAGCAGTTCATAGAGCTGCGCCCTGACGACGCGTTCGATGCCGGTCTGCAAATCGTTGCGGCTGATCGCCGAAACATCCACCAGGAGCTGCCGGAGCGCAGGCCTGGGCGCGGACGACAAGGCAATCGATTGCGCCAGTTGCCGCATCGCCTGTTCGTCGGCGGGAATCTCCGGCGTACTCGCGAGCGCCCGCAGCAGGGCATGCAGGTCGGTATCCGCGTGCCGGTATGCCGCCTCGATGGCGTCCGCATATTGCGTCGCGCAGGCGTCCGGATGATGCCGCGTATGAATGAGATGTTGCGCCGACGACCCCAGCTCCTTGCGCCGCGTGGGGTTCTGCCACAAGGTCTCCAGCGCGGCAACCAGCTCCGCATCGTCGAACGCGTCACGCAGTTTCCAGATCGCGCCATCGGGCAGGTCCGCCATCGAACCGTTGGCATTGGCAATGGTCGGCAGGCGATAATTCATGCAGTCCAGTACCGCCGCCGACGTTTCGCCGCGCGACATGCAGCGCAATTGCACGCCCGCGTCGGCCGCCTGCAGATACTGCTGGTACACCTTGGCATCGGCCCAACCGGTAATGTGCATCCGGTCCTGACAGCCGCTGTCGCGAATGCGTTCCAGGATCTGCGTGCCGTAGTCGCCGCCATGATTGGCCCCGACCAGCGCCAGGTGGCAGGCCGGATCCGCGCTCAGGCGGGAAGAAAGCCATGCATCTACCAGGCGCAGGCTGAGCTTGGTCGGGTCAACGAAGCCGAAGCTGCAGACCAGGAAGGTATCTTCGCTGATGCCGAGCGCCTTGCGGGCCGCCGCGCGATCTCGCCCGGACGGCGGGGTGCGAACCAGCGGGATGATCGTCCAGCCGTCTGCCGCATCCTTCCCATACCATTGGCAAGCAAGGTCGCGCGCATGCCTGGAATGCACCATCATGCCCCGTGCGTTCTGCAGCACCGCGAGGTTGGAGGGATAGATGCTCCGCGCCTGTTCCAGGCCGTCCTTGCGGCACCTGTCCTGCACGGCGCGGTAGCCATGCGAGTGATACAGGGCCTGCGTCCATGCGCCCGGCATCCCGCCGGTGGTTTCCTCATAGGCGAGCACGCTGCTCAGGAAAAAATCATGCAGCACGACCACGCCCGGATGCTGCAGCAGCAGACCGAACATATGGCTGTGAAACGGGCTGTTGCCGAACTGGTAAACGATCCGGTCGTAGGAATGGCCATGCTCCGCGAACCACGCAACGGAGCGACGAGGCAACGCGGCAACGGACGGCGGCAAGGTGATCGTCTCCTGGTCGGTCACGAGCTCGACATCGAAGTGCCGCACCAGCGCCGGCAACAGTTCGGCGCTGTAATCCGCGATACCGGTACGTTCGGGCGGCAGCGGCGACACGAAGGCCAACCGGGGCTTGTGTCCGCTTCCCGGCGCGGCTGCGTCTTGCACGGTCTTGGCAACATGCTGTTCCAGCGCCTGCAGCGCGCGGCGCGCCGTGATGTCCCACGAGAATTTGCGCGCTTGCGCCTCGCCGTGCTCGACGAGCCGCTCACGGAAATCATCGTCGCGCAGGACCTGCTCGATCTTGTTGGCCATCGATTGCTGCGACGATGGATCGAACAGCGCTTCTTCCCAGCCGATCACTTCCGGCACGCTGGTGGTGTTCGAACCGATCACCGGCGCGCCGCATGCCATGGCTTCCAGCGCCGGAAGGCCGAAACCTTCATGCTTCGAGGGAAAGACAAACAGCGTCGCGGCGCTGTAAAGCGCGCGCAGGTCCTCATCCGCGACATAGCCGGTCAGGACCAGTTCGTCCTCGGCCAGGCCGGCGCGTTTGCGAACCTGGTTCAATAGATAGCGGTCGACCTCGCCCAGCTTGCTGGCGACGACCAGTTGATAGCGCTGGCGCAGTTCCGCCGGGAGCAGCGCAAAGGCGCCGATCAGGCCATCGATGTTCTTGCGCGTATCGAAGCCGCCAGGTGCGTACATCACCATCTCGCGCGTGATGCCGTAGCGGCGGCACAGTGCGGATCGTTCTTCGGGCGTGCGCCGGTCCGGCCGGAAGTGTTCGTCCACGGCGGTGGAGATGCTGACCACCTTGTCGGAAGAGAGACCCAGGGCCTCGATGCCTTCCTCGCGCGAATAATCCGAAATCGACAGCAGCAGGCCCGCGTTGCGCAGAGATTGGACCTTGCGTTCGTAACATTGACGCTGCAGCGGGGTAGGCAGGTAATTCGCCGGATTCAGCAGCGGGATCAGGTCATACAGGATGACGGCGGTGTCGGCGCCGCTGCGGAAAGCGCCGACGGAGGCGACCGCGTCGTCGACGTAGCCCTCGAACAGGCTGGTCACCAGCACGGCGTCCGGCCGCAGCGCATCGATGAAATGCTCCCGGATCTTTTCCGCCGCCCGTGCGCGCCACTGGTTGCCGGCGTCGCATTCCGCGACAGGTTGCGGCACATCGAAAACGCGGATGCGTTCCTTCGGCACCAGTCCTTTGAAAGCGCGCAGGATAGCGGGAATGCTCTCGGCAAGCGCGCCATTCAGCGCCAGCCAGATTTCATGCTCGCCGGCGTTGCGCGTGATGCCTTGCGCCAATGCGAGCGAATAGCGCCCGATACCACGAAAGCGGCTTTCCGTTTGCGCACCCTGCAGGTCGATCACGATGCGCATTACCTGTTCCTCGCGTCCATGGCTTTTTTCAGTTCTTCGTAGATGCTTGCCGCGCGCGGCGAAAGATGGTTCGTGCTTGCCTGCGGAGGCGGTCTGCCGCTGGGGCCGCGCATGAGGTTGCGCAGCCGGTATTTGACGCCGGGCACCCGGTCCAGGACGAGCAACGCGGCGCGCGTCAACCCCGGGCGCTGCAATATCGCAAATCCGATGCGAAGCAATGCCGATTTCACGCGGCGCTTGCATGCGCTGGAGATCCTGTTTTCCCTGGCGGCAGCCTTGATCCGGCGAGCCGTCGCGACGGTCGAACGCAAGGGAGCGGTAATGCGCCAGGAGCGGCTCTGCAGCATCGCGTGCAAGGTGGCGGTCGCCTGCGCGGCGCGGGCTTCAGCCTCCGTGGCGCGGGCGTCGAGCTGGGCGATGCGCGCTTCCGTGTCCAGCAGGCGCTGTTCCACCAGCGCGAGCCCTTCCGAGCCATGCTGGATGGTATTCGCCAGCCGACCCTCGGATTCGGCGAGCAACTGCTTGACGTTCGCGATCTGGCTGTCCGCGTGCGCGTCGTAGCGCTGGGCGAGGGATTCGAGCGAGATGCCGAAGGTGGCGGAAAAGGGCGCGTCGAATTGCGCCAGCACGTCGGCAGGCGCGGCTTTTTGCGCCACCACGCTGTAGTCGGGACTGACGCCATTCAAGACCTGAATGAGGCTCACGGACGAGGCGGAACGCAGCTCCGGCGCTTCCTGCAAGCGCACTACCCTGGCGCGTTCGAAACCCGCATGCTTGACCGCAAAACGGAGCAGCTCCGGAGGCACCGGCCGTTCGTGCGATGGGTCCTGGTAGAAACTCGAAGCGCCCACCACCAGGTTTTCCGGATTCGGTGTCTCCAGGATCAGCAGGCCGCCCGGCCGGAGCACGCGCAGCGCTTCGTCGATCAGCGCGCGCGCCTCGCCGAAGGGCATGTGTTCAACGACATGGAACGCGGACACCAGCGCCATGCTGTCGTCCGGCATCTCGCGCAGCGTCTTGATCGCATCGGCGTGCCGCGCGCTCAGTCCGCGCTCGCGGCATGCGGCAAGCATGCCTTCGTCGAGGTCGACGCCGAATGCATCGAACCCGCTTTCCCCCAGCAATTCGAGCCATTCCCCGCGACCGCAGCCGAGGTCCACGGCCGACGCCGGCCGGATGCATGCGGGCAGGGGAGTAATGAATGGAAGATACGCACGCAATCGCGTCTTGATCAGCTCACGCGAACCGCGGTGAAGGTCTTCGTAATCTCTGTAGAACGAATCGTTCATCGGAATAGTTCAGTCCCCGTTACCCAGGAATAATGATGTGGCCGAATCACCTGATTCGTTGTTATGGTCTTGAAGGCGAGTCAACGGGCTTGGAATCAACGGGCTTAAACCCTGCAGGCTGAAGACTCGCAGGTCGAAAGCTTGTTGCTACGGCAACGGAAGTTGTGAATTATATCGCAGGCGATCCTGTTGGCTTAGCGCTTTCTCAACGGTCAGATTGCCGGAATGCAGCAGCATAAAGGAGTCGAGCATGCCAACGCACGCAAGTTTGCATTCATTTACAAACCTGCACGTTTCAGCTGCGCCGGGCAATGTGACTGACGGAAGGAGGTAGGACGGCAGGCGGGGACTGAACGACAGCGTTCCCCGCCATGCTCAGTTTTGCGCCAGCTTCTTCAGGGCTTCCGGATTGATGATGATCAGGCGGTGGGTATCCTTCTTCACGATGCCCTGGTTCACCAGCGCAAGGATCGTGCGCGTCACGGTTTCCCGGCTGGTGTTGATCATGTTGGCGATGTCCTGGTGGGTCGGCAGGTTTTCCACCACTTCGGTCTCGTCCGGCTTCTTTTCCTTGAGAAGCTGGATGAAGGTAAAAATGCGCTTGGCCGTATTGTGGATGCTGAGCAGGGCGCGGAATTCGGAATCGCGCTGGATCTTCTGCGCGAGGTGCCGCAGCATCTGGTTGGCCACCGAGGGCGAGTGCGAAAACAGGTGCAATGCGGTCGCGGCCGGCAACAACGCCACGAGGACCGGGGTGAGCGCCACCACCGAGGCCGAGCGGTTCGAATTGTTGATCACGGCGATCTCGCCGAAGAAGTCGCCCGGCGTCAGGATCCGCAAGCCGATCGCGCGCCCATCCTCGGTAATGTCGATCACCTGCAGCTGCCCCGACAGCAGGAACAGCAGGCAATCGCCAGTGCCGCCCTTTTGCAGCACGATGTCGCGGCGCCCATATTGACGGATGCGGATGTCGGCCTTGACCTTCGCCATTTCCTCGTCGGTCAGGTTGGCGAGCAGGGGAATCTTGCGCAGGTGGATCTGGATGTTGACCCGTTCCTGCGCCTTGCCGTCCGCTGCAGACGCGGGTGCGGCAGGCACAGGCACCTGGCCTGCGTCGGAATCCGTCACCTGTACATTGCTTTGCGTCATATCCTGATCAGCACTTGGGAAAAGATCGCCGCCGAGAGTATGCCGGCCGTGTTGGCCGCCATGTCGCGCCAGCAGAAATTGCGGTCCGGCACCCAGGATTGAAGGCATTCGATCAGCCACCCGGCGATGAACAGCCCGGCCAGCCAGGCAACCTGTTCGGAGCGATCGCGGGCGATGCGCTCCGCCAGCATCGCCATCCCGCCAAACGCCAGAAAATGAAGCAGCTTGTCATTCGGCAGCGGAGGGAGCCAGCGCGCCGGAACCAGACATCCGGCTGAAATCGCCAACGCGCCGCACATGAAAAGAATCAGTTCCCAACCCATTGCCAACTCACCTGTAGTAGCTGGCTATTATATTGAAAAATCGAAATATTCTCGTTGTTCCGCACTTGCCGCAGTTCAATTTGCAACGAATGCTGTGGTTTTATCGGAACGATGAGCGCGGCGCGCAGCAGTTGCGTATCCTGCCGGCGAATCTGGTCGATCAGGCCTGGCGAATAGGGCGTGGTGCTCAGCCAGTGCTGTTGCGACCAGCCCAGTTCTCCGGTCATGTCATGACCAAGTCGCCTGCTTCCCTGGATGCCCGCGTACCAGCCGCTGCGGTTGCCGCCGAGGCGGGAGGCGGCGCCCCGGTCGGTGAGATAGCCGGCGCTGGCTTCGACACGCGACTTGCCGTCCTGGTACATCAGCACGCCGCCGCCTTCGATCGTGTTCGAGTCGTAGTTCGCCAGCGTGTCGTACTGCACGCGCGTCAGCCCGGTCAGGACGTTGAAACGAAAATGCTCGGGGAGCGCCAGCGGCGGCGCCACGCGCAACTGGAGCTGTCCCTGCTTCTGGTAGAGCTGGTTGCCCAGGGTCAGCAACCCGAGCGCGCCGGTGGTGCGCAAGCCCCAATCGCCGATGCGCCATGGATGTTCCAGGCCGAAACGCAGCGAGGTCGTGTTGTAGCGCGTCAGCGAATCGTTCACCCGCGAGCGCAGCTGCACGAATCCGACGCTGCCGCTCTTGTCGAGGTCGCGCGAGTACTCCGCCGCCAGCAGCGTGTACTGGTCGTGCTGCGGCAGGTATTCCGGCAGCAATTGCAGGTCGATGCGCGAGTTTCCGCTGCCGATGCTGAAGGTCGGGCTGCTCGCGCCCTGGTTCACGTTGCTGTCCACGCCGCGTCCCAGCGCGAGTGACCACTGGCTGCGCGCCTCCCAGCCCTTGCAGCCTTTCGCGCGATGCGCGGCGATCACTTCCCTGATGCCGGGCGGCGGCGCAAATCGCTCCTCGATGATCTGAAACAGCCGTTCGGCTTCCGTGGCATGGCCGAGCTCGCATTGGATGATCGCCAGGTCCAGCCACGCCCCCGCATGCTGCGGCTCCTGTTCGATCATGCGCGTCAGCGCGTCGCTCGCCTCATCCGGCCGCCCCTCGGCGATCGAATGCATGGCATCCATGTACAGGTCCTGCTGTGCAAGATAGGTGCGGCTGCCGTCGAGCGCGTTTTCCTGTGGCGCGTTTTCCGGTGCCGCATGTCCCGCCATGGCTTGCGACGGCAGTGGGCCATTGCCGCCGGAGGACAGGGACAGGGAGGTCTCCAGCCTGAGCGCGATGCCTTCGGAAGGCGCGGCGGCACGCGCCGTTGCGGCGAATGCCAGCGACAGCAGCATGATGCGCAGGGTCAGCCTGCCCATGCGCATCATGCGATCGGCTCCGGCGTATAGAGCTTCGTCGGATGCTCCTTCCCGCGCAGCAGCTTCTCGCCGAGATACTTGAGGTTGTGACGCTTGGCGCGCTCGGCCGTGCCTTGACCGACGATGATGTCATGCGGGAATTCGCGCGCAAGCTGTTCCAGGCGCGATGCCACGTTCACGCTGTCGCCCACGGCGGTATAAATGCTGCGTGAGGGCGTGCCGAAGTCGCCCGCCATTGCCACGCCGCTCTGGATGCCGATCCGCACCCGCAGCGGCTTCTTGCCGGGCCGTTCTTCGCTGAAACGCCGCACCGCCGCGACCATCTCCTGCGCGGCGTCGAGCGCCAGGTCGGCGTGATCGTCGATCGGCAGCGGCGCGCCCCAGAACGCCACCAGCCCGTCGCCGGTGAATTTGTCGATGGTGCCGTGCTTCTCCAGCACCGGCCCGGTGAGGCAGGCCAGGAAGTCGCGCGTGAGTTGCGCCGCTTCTTCCATGGTCAGCGATTCGACCTGGCCGGTGTATCCTTCCATGTCCGCGATCAGCGTCGTCACGTTCAGGCGCTGCGGCGTCAACGGATCTTTCAGCCCCCGGCGCAGCAATTCGTCGACCACGGCCTTCGCCACGTACTGGCGCAGCGTGCCGAGCAATTGCCGCGACTTGCGTTGCGCGAGCTGCCAGTCGAACGGAACCGCGACCGCCAGCAGGAACAGGTTGGCCGCCAGCGGCGCCGTGGTGGAGAACATCGCGTCGTGCGGATTGATCGCATAGGCCAGCACCAGCCACAACAGCGAGGCCAGCACCAGCAGACCGACATTCGCCACGGCCGACAGGCGGGGAAAGGTATACGTCGCCATGAGCGCGACCAGCACGGTAAATAGCGTCGCCATCCATCGGCCCGGCCAGGGCGACGGGGCAAGGCCGGCTTCCTCGTCGAGCAGGGAGGAGAGCGCCGCCGCATGCACCAGCATGCCCGGCGTCGACGCCAGCAACGGCGTCGCGACGCGATCGGTGAGGCCGAGAGCGGACGAGCCCACCACCACCAGCCGCCCCTGCAAGACAGCCGGCGGCGCGCTTTGGTTCAATATCGCCGAAGCCGGCACGACGGAATAGGCGGACCAGTCACGGTCGAACGGAATGCGGCGGAATCCCTGCGCGAAAGCAGCGACGGCATGCGTGCCGCCTGTCGCACAGCAATCCAGCAGCGCCCTGGACAAGGTCGGATAAAGCCGGCCATCGAACAAGGTCATGACCGGCAGGCGGCGGATCATGCCGTCGTCGTCCGGGACGAAGCCGATATTTCCGACACGGGCAGCGCGCGCCAGCCCCGCATGGTTGCCGATGAATCCGGTGGCCTTCGGAAAGGCAGCATTTTCGGACGCCGGCATGCCGCCGAGAACCCGTCCCACGCGCACGGACACCGGCTGCGCCGAATAATCGAACGCCTGGGCCAGGACCACCGGCCCATGTTCCGCCAGCATCCCGAGACGCAGGTCGCCGGCGGCATCCCCCGGTTCCGGGAACACCATGTCCAGTGCGACGCCGCGCGCGTTATAGCTGCCCAGCAGTGTCTCCAGCAGTTCGGCAATCCGCTCCCGCGGCCACGGCCACGGCCCGACCGCCTTCAGGCTGTTCTCGTCGATATCCACCACGACAAGGCGCGATTCCGGCCGGGAAGAAGCATGCAGGCGGATGAAATGATCGCGCAGCCACTCATTCGCGAAGTAAGACGCCGTCGGCGCAGGCATCCATTCCGACCAGATCGTCAGTGTGATCGCAACAAGTGCGATAAGCGACCGCATGACGGCAACTGACGGAAAACGCATGGAGGGCAGGTGAATGGCTCGGTAAAAGTTGATGCGACCTCGTATCTCCAGAAGCCGCACCAGCGTAGGTTGTACTAGTTAATAGCCGGCAAGTATAGCGTCATGTTTCTCAGCGGACTATCCCATGATTTAGGTGTCTCCGGAAAGGCTTGGCGTCCACGAAAAACACGAAAGCCACGAAAACTGCGGTTGGTCTTGAAAAGGTCAATTTCCGCCTTTTCAGTCATTTTTCGGCAGGCAGGAACGGTTATCACATTCAGAGAACGATGCGTTCGGCAGTCGCTTTGGGATGGCAGCCGAAATTGGCAAGCAATCCGACCCGCATCCCGGTTGCTCGCAAATAATTCAGCACCTGCGCTTTGTGCTCGCCGGTTGTATTGCCAAGCGCCTTCAGCTCCACAACAACGGACCCAAAGCAAATAAAATCAGGAATAAACTTCTGCCTGAGCACCTCAGTCTTATAGACCAATCGTAATGCCGGTTGAGCCACAAATGGAATGTCTTGCCTGACAAACTCCCTCTCCAGACACTCCTGGTAGACAGCTTCCAGAAAACCCGGCCCCATCTCTCGGTACACCTCAAACACCGCCCCTCGAATCCTATAGCATTCATCCCAGCCGATACGCTCCCCATCCATATCCATTTCGTGTCTTTCGTGTTTTTCGTGGACAAAAATTATTAAAACAATAACACGCGCGACAAAACCCGCCAAAACCGCAACAAATTAAAATTTTCGTCACGTAAAATGTGATGGCAATCACAGAAAGTGTTGCCGTCCGGAGCAAAATGGCACACAAGGAGAAGTCCCATGTTGACTCGGTTCGCTATCGCTGCTGCTCTGCTCATCGCCGCCGGCCTCGCACAGGCCGGTGAGGCGGGCCGTATTGTGTTCGTGACCGGACAGGCGCATGTCGCGAGCCGTGCCATTGCGCTCGGTGATGCCGTGCAGGAAGGTGACGAACTCACGACCGGCGCGGACGGCTATGTATACATAAAGACCGTCGACAATGGCTTCCTCATCCTGCGCCCCGCAACGCGCGCCAGGGTCGTTGCTTACCACATTGACGCGCAGAACCCGGCCAATACCCGCGTCAAGTTCGAGCTGCTGCGCGGCGTGGCACGCGCCATTTCCGGCGAAGGCGTCAAGAAGGCGCGCCAGAACTTCCGTTTCAATACCCCGGTCGCCGCCATCGGCGTGCGCGGCACCGACTTCACCGTGTTCACCGATCAGCAGACCTCCCGTATTACCGTCATTTCCGGCGCGGTGATCGTGAGCGGCTTTTCGGCAGGCTGCGGCCCCGAAGGCACCGGCCCCTGCGAGGGAGGTTCCAGCCGCGAACTGTTCGCGGAACAGACCGGCCAGTTGCTGCAGGTGCAAAAAGGCCAGGCCGCGCCGCAGCTGCTGCGCAATGGCACGCTTGCGCCGGACCTGACCGCGCCGCCGCGCAAGGACGAGCCGCCGGTCAAGTCGGCGGCGAACGATGCAGCGCATGCCGGCAGCGAATTCAATCTTGAGCCCAAGAAGGGCAGCGATATCCTGTCCGGCGCGGCCTTGCCGCCGACGCCGGCACCGCCTTCGCCACAGCCGCCCGTGGTGGTGGTGCCGCCTCCGCCTCCCGTTCCCAAGCCGCCGGAAATTCTGTGGGGAAGGTGGCAGGCGGTCGCGGACATGCCAATCGATTCCGCGGCCTGGGCCAAGCTGCATGATGGATCATTCGGCCCGGCACAGACTGTCAGTTCCTTCTATATTGCCCGCATCAAGGACACGGAACTCGTTCTGCCGCGTGAAGGCCAGGCTGCGTTCGGGTTGACCAATAGCGAAGTCTATATCCAGGAGGCCGGGAAATCGGCGGTCGCCGCAACGGTGCGCGATGCCAGGCTGGATGTGAATTTTGCTGCGAGCAGCTTCGCCACCAGCCTGACGGCAACGGCCGCCGGCACCAGCGTGAACGTGTATGCGAAAGGCGACGTGCTGCAGGACGGCGCCCTGGTTGGCAGCGTGATCGGGTCGAATGCCCTTGTCCGAGGCTACCTGGGCGGCGCGGAAGCGAAAGAAGCCGGCTATATATTTAACACCACCAACAACGCGGGACCGGGCGCGTTCGGCGCCACGCAATGGGCTAGGTAGCGGATCTGATTCGATTATGCAAAAAGAAGGCTGCAACTGCAGCCTTCTTGCATTTAGTCTCCCGGCATTCCTGCGCGCTCGCCGGTGACATCAGGCAAATTGATGTCGCCACGTACCCAAATGCGGAAAAACAACAAAATTTCTTGCCGTGTGACAGCCGTCACAACATTGCAATGGTCGTGTGGCAATATACTCCCAGTTCTGCAAAAAGCACTCAGGCGGCCCACAGCGCTGTGTGCCCCGGAGACGCAGACTAACCCTGGTTTAACTAATTACCTTAAGGAACCAATACCATGGCAGCAGCTGATTACAACAGCGTAGTACAGCAACTCTACGTCGCCTACTTTGGCCGTCCGGCTGATCCGGTTGGTCTGGCGAATTTCACCGGCCAGTTGAACGCCATCGGCGCACCGACGGACATTACCGCGCTGAACGCCGCTTACAACACCAATTCGACGGTCAAGGCGCTTGTCGACCAGTTCGGCACCAGCGCAGAATCCGCCGCGCTGTACACCGGTTCGACCGCCGCATTCGTCAACGCGATTTACAGCAACGTTCTGAACCGTACCGCTGACCTGGAAGGTCTGCTGTTCTGGTCTGCTGCCATCGACAACGGCAGCCTGAGCCGCGGCAAGGCTGCGATGGCCATCATGCAAGGCGCACTGGCCAACACGTCCACGCAAGGCCTGGTCGACGCTGCTGTTGTGAACAACAAGATCACCGTTGCTGCGAACTTCACGACGGCACTGGACACGACGGCTGAAGTGCTGGCGTACAGCGGAAATGACGCTGCCGCATCTGCTCGCTCGATGCTGCAGACGGTCACGAATACGACCGATACGACTGCGTTCCAAGCTACTGTGACCTCCACGATCACGGCTATCGGAAACATCGTTGTTCCTGGTACGACCTACACGCTCACTACTGGTCTGGACACTGTTACCGGCTCCGCTGGAAATGACACGATCAACGCAAGTACTAACAATACTTGGAGTGCATTCGATAACATCGATGGCGGCAATGGCACGGATACCATGACGGTCCTGACTTCCGATACTGCTGCTCCTGGTGGAATTATCCTGAAGAACGTCGAGACGCTCAACATCAATACTAGCGGCGCAGGCTACACGATCGACTCTACTGGTTATACCGGTTTGACAAAGTTGCAGGTTGTGGATACGACGGCTGGCGCAGTCTCTGTTACGGCTGCTGCTACTACCGACGTTACCGCCAATGCAACAGGTCAAGCTACGAACAACATTGCAGTAGTCGGCGGTAAGGCTGTTTCTGTATCTGCTACTGGCACCACGACCGGTACTATCACCGTTGGCGCGACCACTGCTGCCAAAGGCGCTGTGACCATTGTTGATACAGGCTCTGCAGCATCTGCAGCAGCGGTTGGTGCGATCAGTGTAACTGGCGGCACTACGGTTTCGATTACCCAAACCACGACCAACAGCACCGCTATCAATGCAAACGGTGCAAACGGCACGGCAACTGGTAGCGCCGTAACCGTAACCGGTACGGCTGACACGACGAGCGTGACTGTTAAAGAATCTGCTCCGGTTACTGCTGTTGCAGGTGTTGCTGCAGTCACAGAGAGTGCAGACGTACAGTTCGGGTCAATGACAGCAGGTCAAACCTTTGTGCTTGGTGGTCTGACGTTTACATCTACCGGTGCTACGACTGCAGCCCAAGCGGCCGCTGCATTTGCTTCTGTAGCTAATGGCGGTGTTGGGACATCCGCTTTCGGTACGTTCACGGGGACCCTGACTGGGTGGTCAACTGCAGCTGTGTCTAACACTGATCATGTGGTGTTTACAAGCGCTACTGCAAATTCGAACGTTGCGGATCTGGCAAATACCGGCGCGGGTGCAGCTCTCGGTGCAGGCGGGATTGTCGTCACTCAGGGCGCTGCGTTCGTGCAAGGTGTTATGGGTGTTGCAGCTGGTAATGTAACTATCACCGACGCAAATTCAGCTTCGACGACTGCCGCAGGCACGATCACTTCCGTTAGCTTGGAAAACTTTGGTGCTGCAACGGCCAACTCCGGCGCGCTGAACACTGTCACGCTGGCTGGTAAGGGTGCAAGCTTCACCCAGACCAATGGCGCATTGACCACCGCAACCGTTACGGCCGAAGCACTGAACCTGAATGGCGTCACCACCACCGGCGCAGTCACTTTGGGTGCGGTCCCCAAGACCGTGAACATTGTTTCGGGTACCGCTGCTAACTCGTTGAACAGCCTGTCCGCAACTGGTGCGACTGCTGTGAATATTAGCGGCGACAAGGCACTTACTTTGACGAGCCATGCATTTGATGCAGCAGCCGTAATCACCAGCACCAGCACCGGTGCTGTGACGATCTCTGACGCACTGGCTGCCGGCCAGAAGTATGTCGGCGGCGCAGGTGTCGATACCATTACGCTGGGTGCATCGGGCACAACCGCCATCACCACTGGTGCTGGTAACGACATCGTCACTTATGCAGGTGTGATGGGTACAGGTGGATCTGTGGATGCTGGCGATGGTACCGATACCATCGTGATGACCGCAGGTCAAGCCGTAACTGCCACTGGGTCCACGGCATTTGCCGCAACGGTCGCTAACTTTGAAGTCCTGAAGTTGTCTGCTGCAACTGGTGGTGCTACCGCCATCAACATGGCGAATGCTGACGGTATGAACAGCCTCGACACCAACGGCGTTACCGTTGGTGCGTTGACGGTTACCAATGCCGCTGCCGAGTTCACTTTGACGCAACGTGCCGCCCTTGCGTTTGCAAGCTCGGTTGCTTTGGCAACGGATACGGGCGCAAGCGATAATGTGAACCTGGCATACACGGCGGCCGACGGCTTTACTAGCGGTGCTGCACTGACCATTGCTAATGTCGAGAGCCTGAAGATTACGACGACTGATGCCGACACCACCGCTCAGACCGCCGTGATCGTGACCCCCATTACCGCTGCGGCTGCGACGACCGTGACCGTTGCCGGCAACATGGGCGTTAGCCTGATCGGTGGCATGACCCAGACCACGCTGACATCCTTGGATGCCTCTGGCCTGACCGCTTCTGGCGCTTTCGGCGGTTTGACATGGACGTCGGGTGCGTTGGCAGCTGCTGCAACTGTTAAGGGTGGCGCTGCTGGTACCAACACCATCGACTTCTCGGCTGCAACCAAGGCAGTGACCTATACTGGCGGTTCTGGTGCTGACACATTGAACTTTGCTTCGGCAAATGCGCAGGCAAACGTTATTACCCTTGGTGATGGTGCTAACACCGTAAATGGCGGCACCAATGCTACTGGTAACAATACGATTACTGGCGGTTCCGGTGTTGATACGATTCTTGTTGCTAATGGTAACAATACAATCACCGCGGGTGCTGGTAACGACCTTATCACCGTTGGTTCTGGTGCGAACGTTGTATCGCTGGGCGCGGGTAACGACACCTTGACTCTGGGTGCTACCAATACCTCCAGCGCTATCTTCACGACTGTGACGGATATCGCTGCCGGCGACGTTATCAACAATGGCGCGCTCACGGCCTTCGCCAATGCAACTGGCAAACTCGGTGCTGCTCTCACCAGCGGTGTGAATGACTACCAAACCTTCCTGAACAACGCCGCTGGTAAGGGTGCTGGTGTTGTATCTTGGTTCCAGTTCGGTGGCGATACATACCTTGTTGAAGACGTCAATGCCGGTGGTTCGTTCGTTGCTGGTAACGACATTGTGGTCAAGCTGACTGGCTTGATTGACCTGAGCAACAGCACGCTGGTAAACGGCGGTCACGCTCTCACCATCGTTTAATCTCCCTCGGAGACAAGCACCCGCCCTCGGGTAGGTGCTTGCGGTGAAAGCCATAGAAACCCCTGTTACTTCGGTGACAGGGGTTTTTTTCGTTAGGTCCCCGGAAGCACTGGGAGTCGGGGTCAAGTCTTGCATTCACGCATTCCCTTGGCGCTGAAGCTCAAGGCTTTCTTTCGTCGCTGATCGGTATTTGCTCGGGCCACAATAATTGCCAGCGGAGTCGGGGTCAGATACCGTCTTGAATGTCAACTGCCATTCCGGCATAAGCAAGGAGAGTCGGGGTCAAGTCTTGCATTCACGCATTCCCTTGGCGCTGAAGGTCCAGGCTTTCTTTCGTCGCTGATCGGTATTTGCTCGGGCTACGATAATCGGGGAATTGGGGTCACGTCCTGCATTCACGTACTGGAGTCGGGGTCAAGTCTTGCATTCAAGAGTCGGAGAGTCGGGGTCAAGTCTTGCATTCACGCATTCCCGTGGCACTGAAGCTCAAAGCTTTCTTTCGTCGCTGACCCGGTGGAGTCGGGGTCAAGTCTTGCATTCAAGAGTCGGGAAATTGGGGTCAAGTCTTGCATTCACGCATTCCCGTGGCACTGAAGCTCAACATTCCCAGAGTCGGGGTCAAGTCTTGCAAAGTTCGGGGTCAAATGAAATTGGGAAGTCGGGGTCAAGTCTTGCATTCACGCATTCCCTTGGCGCTAAAGCTCAAGGCTTTCTTTCATCGCTGATCGGTATTTGCTCGAGAGTCGGGGTCAAGTCTTGCATTCACGCATTCCCTTGGCGCTGAAGCTCAAGGCTTTCTTTCGTCGCTGATCGGTATTTGCTCGGGCCACAATAATTGCCAAGGCTAAGACTTCGGGGTCAAGTCCTGCATTCACGTACTACCCCGGTCGGTGAAGTGTCCGGTGAATGCATGACGCCAGTTTTTTCTACGAGGGTGGAAAGCGGAGCTGAGAAAAGTTCCGGCCGTTGATGATCGCCTTTCGTTCGACGTCGGCGGCCGATTCCAGCCAACCCTTTTGTTCCAGGAACGTCAGAAAGGCACGCGTGCTCACCTTGCGGCATTGGTCCGGCAGAATGAAACGTGCGCGGGCAATCTTGTGATCTTCAAACAGGAATACGCCGGCTGGCGCAGGATTGTTGAACGCGAAGCCAGTCATCGCCTCCTGGATGCCAAGCTCGCCCAGGTTAGCCTTTCTCGGCATGTGGTCGCCGCTTTCCATTGCCTGCCGATAGCGTTCATAGACCTTGGTGTGCACGACCTGTACTTCATTCTTGTGGATCCATGCAGCGATGGCTTGACTGGTTGGCGTCGCGTTCCTCGTTACCTCATGCAAGACCATATCGACGATGTGCACCGCCCATCCCGGCTTGAGCAGCAAGTCCAGTGCATCGGCGTAGGCGAGTGTAATGAGCGGACCGGCATCCGGCAGCAGCAGAATCGCAGAGGGGGAGGTCATGCGGCTACTCGGCCGGTTGCTGCGTCAAGGTGTGGAGTGCGTCAACCATTTCTCGGGTTGAGGCCTCCGGCAGGCGAGGCATCGGCAGATGTGCCTGCGCCATCAGCAGGAACAGATCCTCTTCGCTATCGATGCCGAGAGCATCCATGGCATCGCGATCATTAAGTCGACCCAGTGAGAAGTCGAGCAGGGTCTTGAAGTTCTGATTTCCAGACGCTTCTGCAGCTTCGAATGTTTCCACTAGATAACGCAACTCGGCGTTGAACAGGGCATTGACAGATGTATCGGACTTGGCGGCAAGCACTTTTGCGCGCTTGAGCAGGTCCTTGTCGACGCTGCCAGTGAAGTTAACAGTTGGCATGATAAATCCCGTTGGTTTTGCACATATATAAGTGTAGCACGTATATATGTGTATGGCCGGGAAGTCGGGGTCAAGTCTTGCATTCACGCATTCCCTTGGCGCTGAAGCTCAAGGCTTTCTTTCGTCGCTGATCGGTATTTGCTCGGGCTACGATAATTGCCATAATGATCATTTTGACAATCAATATGGCAAGACCTTTGCGGATAGAACTGGCTGGCGGCCTATATCACGTCACGTCGCGCGGCGACCGGCGGGAAGATATTTTTCTGGATGATGGAGATCGTCTGCTTTGGCTGGACATCCTTGCCCAGGCTTGCTCCCGTTTCAACTGGGTCTGCCATGCTTGGTGCCAGATGACGAACCACTATCATCTCGTCATTGAGACGGTGGAAGGGAATCTGTCCGACGGGATGCGGCATCTGAACGGCGTCTATACCCAGGCCGCCAATCGCAAGCATCGTCGGGTCGGACATGTGTTCCAGGGGCGGTTTAAGGCAATCCTTGTGGAAAAGGACAGCTATTTGCTGGAACTGGCGCGCTACGTCGTGCTGAACCCGGTGCGCGCATCGATGGTGTCGGATGCGGTGCAATGGCCGTGGAGTTCCTATGGTGCGATGGTAGGCGCGAACGATGCACCGGCTTGGCTGCAAACGGACTGGATTCTTGGTCAGTTCGGATCGTCGCGGCCAGCGGCAATTGCTCATTACGTCGATTTTGTCCGCGCTGGCGTTGGCCTGCCGAGCATCTGGAGCGAACTCCGAAATCAGGTGTTTCTCGGGGACGAGGCATTCGTGGCGCAGGCGCAGGCGGCAACCGATAAGCAGCACGTCACTGAAATTCCGCGTGCGCAGCGCCGACCACCGGCAAGACACCTGGCCGATTACCGGCAAGCGCATTCCGATTTGGCTGTCGCCATGGCGCAAGCCTACGCCAGCGGGGATTACACGATGCACGAGATCGCGCGGCATTTCGGCGTTCACTATTCGACGGTCAGCCGGGCCGTGCGGAATCACTCGACTGAGGTTCGGGGCGCGACCGGGGGAGGTGATTGCAAGACCTGACCCCGGTTTCCCGACACTATTATGTCGCGCTTCAAGTGAATACTGTCGTGCTTTTGCGGGAATCGGAATCAAGGTCTTGCAGTCACCTGCTGCTCCGGTCGCCGAAGTGTCCGGTGATTGCATGACGCCAGCTATTTCTGCGCGGTCGAAAAGCGGCCTTGAAGATTGAATGATCCCGGTTCCCGTGCTATTCATCCACCGAAGACGCGGATTACGAACTCAACAAAATTTTCCGTGCTTTTCGTGTCTTCCGTGGACATGCAACATCATCTAGTGATACGCCCAGAACGCCGTCAGCAACGAGGTTTCCTGATTGATCGCACTCAGCTGCGCCGAATTCAGCGAGCCGAGACTCGCCCATGACGGCAACGCCCACGACGAGCTGCTTCCGCTGATCGCCGACACGTCGCTTGCGCTCAGCGCCGGAATCGGCGTCGCCTGGTACAGGGCGACCTGCGGCGCGGTGTAGGTGGCGATGGTGGTCGAATTCTGCAGCATGCCTGGCGTGCCGGCCGTGAAGATCGCTGGCGTGGTCGAGTTCTGGTACATGTTGATCGTGCTGCTCGGCGGGCATTGCGAGGCGTAGGCGACCCTGCTGTTGTCCGCGCCGCAGATGTAGTAGCCGCCCAGGTAGATCTCGCCGGTCGAGGTCCGCGTGCCGTCCCAGCAGACCGGGCTGCCGGAGGTTCCCGTCACGAGCTGGTAATTGGTCGGGCAGGAATAGGTCGGCGCGGGCGTGCAGCTTACATCGCCGGCCATCTTCTTGCCGTTGCATACCGTGTACAGGCCGACGATCGGCGTGCCGTCGTCCGCCTTGGTGCCGTCCCAGCAGGTCGGTGTGCCGGCGCTTTGGTTGACCAGCGTGTAGCCGGTGCTGCAGGAGTAGCCCGGTGGCGGCGAGGAGATCGCTTTTGTGCTGGCCGTTTGCGGATTGGCGCTGACCCAGGTGTTCAGGCTGGCCGTCGCGACGTTGTTGACGACGGAGACCATCGACGAGCGGATGTTCGAGAACATCTTGTCCTTGAGCATGGCGCTCGTCACGTTCGTGAGGGTGCCGTACTGGAGGCTGGTGCTTCCCGACTTGCCGTC
>JAKACN010000073.1 GCA_021821365.1 Pseudomonadota bacterium
CATTGTCCAGCGCCAGCCATTGCTCCAGCGGCGCACCGGTCACGCGCGTCTCGTACCATCGCGATACGTCGTCGAGCGCCGCCTGGCAGGCCAGTATGCGTCGCATGTCCGGCGGCGACACAACGCAACCGGCCAGCATGTAAGCGGAATGCGGCCATTGGCCGCCGAAATGCGCGATGAGCTCGACGGCGCGTCGTGTGATGGCGAGCGCTTCGCGATGCATGGCGCCCTTGAAGGGCTCGAAGGCCGCCGTCACGGTCTCGAAAAGAGGATGGCCCCGATAGCGCTCGCTGCAGAAATCCGGCGCGAAGAACAGGAATGCCTGGCGCAGGTCGCTCTGGATGCCTTCCGCCATCAGGCAAAGATCGCGGATACGCGTCGCGTTGGGCGGCACCCGCAACTGCCATGCGTCTTCCAGCGCCAGCACGGCTGCATAGAGATGCACCGTACTGCAGATGCCGCAAATTCGCGGCGTGATCGCCATGGCATCGCGCGGCGCGCGTCCGATCAGGATCTGTTCGAAGCCACGATACAGGTGCCCGACCGTCCTGGCATCGACCACGACCCCATCCTCCAGGGTCAGGCCGATGGTGAGGTCTCCTTCGACCCGGTTCAGTTCCAGGTTGACTTCGACGCGTGCCATCTAGGGATCCATCTTTTTGTCCCGGACGCGCTCCGGCGCCGCCGCCCGGGCGAGGTTCTTGTAAGCCATGTAGCGCGCCCGCTCCACGCCGAGCGGCAGGTGCAAGGGCACCTCACTGAGCTTCTCGGTGCGCAGCAAGTCCCCTTCGCGCGGAAAGTCCGGCGACGTGCATCCGAAACAGGGGACGCCGACGCGTGTCTTGCTGCTGGCGCCATTCCACAAGTCGCTGTTGCAGATGCCACGGGTCAGCGGCCCCTGGCAACCGAGGTTGAAGAACAGGCAGGCACGGTCGCCCGAACACGTGTCCTCGATGTTGTACTCATGGTATTCGTTACGCGTGCACCCCTGATGCACGATCCTGCTGAAATGCGACGCGGGGCGGTTCAGCTCATCCAGCGACAGGGGCAAGCCGGCGGACAGCCACGCCAGCGTCTGCGCGATCGCATGCGGATGCGCCGGGCATCCGGGAACGTTGATCACGGGCAGACCGCGTCGGGATCGCCAGTCGGCGCCAACCAGTCCACCCGGCTTGCCATGATCGAATTGCAGGCCGATACAGCTTCCCGGGTTGGGCTGCGCCGCGGGCATCCCGCCGAACGCGGCGCAGGTTCCCATCGCGACGACGGCATCCGCATGGCCGGCCAGCTCACGTACGATCTCCATCTTGGCGCGGCCATTGCAGGCGTCGTGCAGGCCGGTGCCATGCGGCGCCGTGACAATGCTGCCTTCGATGCACAGTATCCCGAGGCGTTGCTCGCCCTTGACGATGCGCGCAATGAGTTCGTCGCGATAGCGCGGCGGCTGACGGGAAAATGACGGATGCCAAAGCAGCTCCACGCCCCTGCCGGAGAGCAGTTGCTCCACGCTGGGCGACGTCGCGCTCAACAGCGCCAGCGAATCGCCGCCGCACGCAGCAGTCTGCAGCCAAAGTAGCGTCGTCATGTCGTAACCGGAAAGCTCCCATCGCCAATACGTGCCCGCTGCAGATCGACCCTCGGCCGTCCGCCGGTCGGACATGCGGCGAACATGGATCAATGGCCGTTGTTAAATAACGGTAAGAAAATAGGTTCACCATGGCAATACACGCCTGAGGATTGCTTGTCGCAAGTCAAGCCACGCGACCGCGGCGCGAAGCGGGCTATCTGCGGGATGCAGGGCCCCCGCCTGGTCACACGGCGGCGCTAACCGAAATGCGCGCGATCCTGCCAGAACCCGCCGCAAGGAAAGTCCTGTTTTTTCTTGATTCAAATCAAGTAATGCCGAAGAGCGATTGTTCACCCCTGCAGGCATGGTCTACCCTTTCGCCCTCACTGACCAACAACCAGAACAAGGAAGCTTTTCACATCATGAGTTCGATTCCGCTCGTGTTTTATCCGACGCAGCCACAACCGCAGGCCGACGAGCGGCCACCCATCGTCGGCAGCCGCGTGGAATTGCAGCTATTGACGACCTTGCGCTGCAACCTGAAATGCAGCTACTGCTCCATCTCGGAAGGCGGCGTGCTGGGGTCGCAGGGCAACGTGACCTATTCGATAGAAGCGCTGGACAATTTCATCCGCAAGCATCTCGACGGATACGATGTCTATGTCACCTTTTACGGCGGCGAGCCGACGCTGAACCTGCCGTTCATCCGCGAGGTCATGACGCGCTATCCGAACTTCCGCTTCCAACTCCAGACCAACGGCACCCTGCTCGACAACCTGCCGGACAACGTGCTGTCCCGCCTGTCGAACATCCTCGTATCGATCGACGGCGGCGAGAAGACGACCGACGGCTACCGCGGGCGCGGCATCTATCGCCAGGTCCTGAAGAACCTGCGCGAAACGCGCGAACGCATCGGCGGATCGGTGACTGCCCGCATGACCTGGAGCAACGACGCGATATCCTTCGAGGAGATCGACGCGCTGGCGGAAACCTTCGACTACGTCTACTTCCAGTTCGTCGCCGGCGAGGCCTACACGGCGGAAGCGATCGAAGGACGCAAGGCCGTGCTCTCGAAGCTGATCGAGCGCTTCTTCGCCTCCACCGAGCACATCTATCCGATCATTCCGTTCATGGGTGCGATCCGCAACAAGGTCATGCCCATGCGCGCGATCGAACTCTATGACGGAAAGAGCCAGTGCCGCGTGTCGACGCACATTCTGAACGTCATGCCGGATGGGAAAATCTATCCGTGCCCCGACATGATGCATCTGCCGGAGATGCTGCAGGGAGACCTGAACGGCAACTGGCTGCGCGCCAGTGCATTGCAGCCGCATCCCAACATGCCCTGCCACACCTGCGAAGCCTATTCCTGGTGCCGCGGCAACTGCATGAAGAATCTGTACCTCGCTTACGTCAAGGGCGACGAACGCTACCGCATGAACGTAACCGATCCGATCTGCGACCTCGTCCGCTTCATGGGGCAGGAGATCGATCGCCACCGCCCGGTCGAATGGTTCGCCAACCTGCCGCTGGCGGCACGCAAGCAGATCACCGATTGCGAGGTGTACGAGTACGTGGAGATCATGCCCTGATAAGGTCGTCAATCCCGTGTTTCACTGCTTACTGCAAATTACGTCCGTAAGGGTAAACCCTTCCTCATATTTCTTGCCGGGCTCACAATTTTGTTTTCTCAGGAATTCGATGATCGTATTCTTTACCTCATTATTTACGTCATGCAGCATATCGAAGGTATTGTTCCATTGAAGTACTCCTATATCTTCCATTCTAAGGGGAAATCTATTGTCAAAAAGCGGAGCGAGAATAACCACATAAGGCACTGGATTCCCGTTCGCATAAATGAAATGTACGTCAAGAAAACCGAATGCCGATGAGTCTGGAGATAGCCAGCCTCCTTCTCTATTTAGGCCGCTTGTGTCTGATCTGAATTTTTTCATGTTGCCGAATTTCCTCCAGCCTGTAGGTGTACCAAGAAAGATGAAATCTTCCATTGGCGGTTCGTCCATGTCGCTTTGATAAGGTAGTTCCGACGGGCGGCTGACCCAATCGCACCAGCCATCCCCATTAATATCAACGGTATGATCGAAAGGAGCATTGGTGGGAATGCTATAAGTCTGGTACTTCTTGTGAAGCAGCTTATAGGGTGGTGCTTTGGGGGGCGTCTTGCAAGGTTGGGTTGGCGTCAGTGACAGATCGGCTATCTCCAAGGCATGACATTGCAGACAGAGTAATGCCAGCAAAAACGAAACTGTGAGTTTTATAATTGGCTTCTTCATTTATTTCCTTTATGTTTAATTGGGTAAATTTAGTGGCCGCAGTTCCAATCCACGCCAAGTGCCCGGGGTGCCTAAGATCGTTTGTGGATTGATTGCACAGCGTAGACTGCGCCAGTCGCCATGTCCGTCATTGATAATGCCGATAAATTTATTGACATAGTTTCCTGTATCGCAGAAAGGCATGTTCCTGTTTGGCCCGTTTGATACGCAGCTTCTCGTTAAAACGGATGTGTCTATAGAAAGCGCTACTCTTTGCCCCCCATTGTGCAAACGCGCCACCCGCATTGCCATCCCCTCCTCAATACTGCGCTGCTTTTGTGCATAAGCAGGATTTGGCGTCCCATTGGGCAGTGTCGGCGCTAGAGTATTGTTGAAATTGGAAGACAAGGCGGCGGCACCAAGCACGGTACGCAAATTGTTGCGAATTAGAATGCGTGAGAGGTAGCCGAACCTGTCATCGCTCCTGAAGATGCCCATCATCCAGTTCTTCAAGGTCGTATCGTTAAGGATTGCCTCGGTCATGAAGGCGTTTTTTCCTTCTCCAATCGGGCGTGCATTTCCTTGAGGCGTGAAGCAGATCATGTCGATAAATGCCTGCCTGCCCAGGCCTGTATTGGCCTGAAAGGTGTTGAGTTCGGCAAGCGATAGAGGGGCCGGCTGGAGTGGTTGCACTGCTTGCCCAGCACGATCCCATGCAGTTGCTGCGTCGGAACAAGTATAATTTTTTCGATATTTTTCGAACGCTCCAGTGCGACGCTCTCCTATCTGAATCGCTCGCCGCAGCCCCCCATCGATTCTCGTCTGCATATCTGCCGTTACTCCCAACGCCTGCTTTTCCGCAGTACTTAAGCGCTTGATGGTTTCCAGGAATGTGACTCCCGTAAACTGCGATCTGCCATAACTGGCGTGATACACGTATCCTGTTTGTCCGGTGATTGCGACTCCTGGACAGCCGTTTTGCGAACAATCTTTGCCGAGCCAGCTGGTCTCATTCATTTCGGCTGCCGCTTCATACTTTTCCACTCGATTACGTTCAGTATCGTTGGCGAATTGCACAGGCATGGTGGAAGATTGATTTTGCGTGCAATTCAATATTCTTTGCCGATTTGCGCCATTCGCATTAGCCTGCGTGACATTAATCGCAGCATCCTCCGCCGCAAACATGATCTGCGGCAGCAGCAGGTTGGCAGCTGGGCAGGTGCCCAGTCCAGCCGTCGTATTGGTCAGTTTCGCGATCAGCAGTGTCGCATCACGGTTGCTCATATTGTCGATCGTGAATTGGCTGACCGAAATCAGATTGTTACCGTAATGTTCCTTGAACAGGTCGACGATTGCATTCGAGCTGCCGCTCCAGGTCGTGCTGGAGGTGCCAGCCGTCAGGAAATTTCCTCCCATGTCGAACAGCAAGCCTTTGCCCGCGCTGGCATACTCTTGCATGCGTTGATCGATGGCAGCCGTCCCGTCGCTGCCATCGGCTTGAATATCCTGGATCGTGAACGCCCATCTCGCCTTGGTGAAGCCTTGCATATTTCCGAGAGCGGCCCCGTTGGCTCCCGTCGTGATCGCGTAATAGACCAATTTGGCTGCCCCGTCCGGATCGAAGAAGCGGCTGGGCTGACCGGATGCATAGACTGTAATATCGAGCTTGAGCGCGGCAGGGGTATCGCCATCGATGCTGTCGACAATGCCTGCGGGGTCAGGGCTGACGTATCTCCCTCGCTGCGGATCATAGTACCGGGCAATGTTGTAATACAAACCGGTTTCCTCGTCCGCATATTGATTGACCAGCCGCAATTTAGGATCGAAGGGGGAAGAGCCCTGTTTCGATTCGGAAGCGCCCCAGGCATTGAGCTGGCTGTCCCACAAGGTTTTGGCCGTAGACGACGCAGGCTCGAGCACGGCGGTTACCGCGCCTCGCTCGTCCGTCCGTATGTTGTAGCCCTTACCGCTGTTGATCCACGCCAGCACCCGATGCCCGTAATACAGGTAATGGCTGTGTTCATCCGCACGCTGTGCCTGCGGTTCCTGCCCATCGCGTGACGCCAGTCCTTGTGCCGTCCTCAACACGCTGACCAACTGCGTGCCTTCATAAAGATAGTATTCGCTGGCGTGTGGCGTGATTTTTACGGATCGGCGGCCTTGCGCGTCATACGCATAGCGAGCGACGTCCTTGCCGGAGCTGGCATCCTGCACCAGGACCAATTGGCCGGCAGCGTTCCAGCTCAAGACATAGTGTCCTGCTGCTGTGGCGATCTCATGGGGAAAGCCCGCCGAATCAAAATGTTCGCCCGGCGCGGTCGTACTTAAGCCCGGCTCGGCGTGGGGCGCGGAAGATACGGGTGTTTCATCCTCGATTCGCTGCGGCTGGCTTCGATTCAGTGTGGGCGGGGCCACGTACGCCAGGATAGTCTTGCGCTGCCAACGCTCAGGCAACCGCATCACGAGCCAGTCCAACCAAGCCGGCCAGCGGATCAATTCTATTTGCGCGAGAGGATGCCGGCCATCGCTACTGGCATAGTAGCGATAAGCGATACGCTCCCCCGTCCCCAGGGTCTTGCTGACAAGCAGGCCGTCATTGTCGTAACGCATTTGCTGGCGTAATAGGATAGGAGTGCCATTTTCACGCGCAATTTCCGCCGTTTGCGTCTTGACCTGTCCCCATTCCGTATAGTCGTAACGGTTCCTGTGCTGTACCTTCCCTTGCGCATCAAGGACAGTTTCTTCCCTCTTGTAAGGGCCATGCCACGTCAGCGTCAGGGTTTGCTCTGCTTTTTCCTGACCAGAGGCAAAGCGCTCTACTTTCACCAACTGTCCTGCCGCATTGTAGGATGCCCGCTGCCGTGCGCCCCGAGGATCTATCGTCACAACAATCCGGTCGGCCTCGTCATAACGCGCTGTACGCCATCCTTGGGAAGGATTCTGAATGGCGACCGTTCTTCCAAAATCGTCGATGAGGCGTTGCGCAACCTTGTCGTCGGTCTGGAACTGAAGCACTTGTGTGGCTGCTGCCGAGCCTTCTGGTCCCAAGCGCGTTTGCAAGCCGGACTGCTCGACTGTGCTGGCCGCTGTTGCTGCAGGGTGGAAAAAGCGGAGTATGCGGCCATCCGGCAAGCGGATATCCTGCGGTATGCCATTCGGTTGGTAAGCGATGGAACTGCGATGCTGATCGCCCAGCACGATCTCGCTCAATTGTCCTTTAGCGTTGTACCGTATTTGCTCGCGATGGCTGGCGAGCACTGTACCGGAAAGGTCGAGTACCTCCTGTCCTCGCGCCAAAGCATTGCCAACGAAATCGACAGTCCGCCAACGGCGTTGAACGATATCGCCCCACTGGACTGTCGCACGTAGGCGAACGCCGTCTCCCAAGGAGACATGATCGTATTCGAAGCGATGAACGATGTTGCCTGGCTCAATGACGCTTTGCAAACGATCGCCTCGCGTATTCCATGTATAGCGCGTGATATCGGAATCTTCCGGGCTGTTCTTCGGTCCGTTCTTCAGTGGCCCATCGATTTCGACCAGCACGCTCCTGCCATTGACGCTCTGGTAGCGGTAGGTGGTAGTGCGCTCGATGGGCGTGGCCTCGTTCTTCCCTTCTGTTGCCGGGCTCCAGCCGCTTTCGGTGATCTGCGTCGGCTGACCATGGTCGTTGTACGTGATTCTGATCCGATGCTCTTTACCGGGCACGACGCTGGGCCTGGCAAGCAGGACCGGATCCCTGCCGGGCAGCAGCGCCGGGTTGACTTGTGCCGCCTTGGTATCGAATGCCGCATATTCATAGCGCACGCGCCACTGCGGCACTTGCGGCTTTCCGTTGCGCCACGCAATCGTGCTGATCCTCACCGACCTGCCGTCCCTGTCCAGTTCGGTCCTGGTGGTTTGCAATGGCTGTCCGGCGGCGTCCAGTGCTGTCTCGTCGGTCAACCTCCCCAGCCGATCATACCCGTACCGGACATTGGTCCGGCCGCAACTGGTGCAACCCGGCCCCCGGACTTCGAGCAGCCTGAATTCCCCGCCGATGATCCCATGCCTGTAGACAGTGGCCTGCCCCAGACTGTTGGTGACGATGACCTGGCCCGGCTGCGAGCGGTCGAGCGTCACCTGCTCGATGCCCGTGCCGGGAACGATTTGGCCTGCCTGGTCCATTTTGCGAGGTTCGCCCTTGACCGACAGGATCGCCTTGCCGTTGAGGTCGTACGCCCAGGTCACGATCCGTTGGCGCATGGCCTTGCCGTCGCTGCCGGCGCCATCGACCGTGATGCCGGTCAACAGCGTGGGGAACCTGGCGTCTTCATAGTGGTAGAGGCGGCTGACGCTGTGGTTGCCGTCTTTCGGGTAAGTCATCTTGACCAGGTTGGCCAACACATGGATCTTGTCGATAGCTGCGCCCTTGGGCAGTTCGCTGCCGTATTCGTAGGTGAAGCGTCCGACCGGGCTGTCGATCGCCTGCACGCCGCGAAAGCGGTCACCTTTGCGGGCGGTTTGCCTGTCGAGATAGGTCAGTTGCAGCGAGCGCCCTTGCGGATCGGTGACCTTGACCAGATGTCCTTGCATATCGTGCTGCAGGCTCACGAATTCCCCGGTGGGCGCAAGGATTTGTACCAGCTTGCCGCCGCTGTCGAAGCTGAGCTGGCGGCCGTTGGTCCAGGTCCAGGTGTATTCGTCGCCGCGCGCCGTCTTGTGGATCTGGACCTTGCCGTGCGCCGGATTGGCGCTGGCGCATTGGCTGGGGTCCCTGGGATCGCGGCTGAAGATGATGCGGGTGCCGTCGGCTTGCACGATCTGCACGGTGCGGCCGATGGCGTACAGGTCGGTTTCATACGACAGTTTCCAGCCGCGGCCGAGGATACCGTTGGGAATGGTGTGGCCGCTGAAGGTGCTGTTGTAGTGGCGCACGATTTCCAGACCCAGCACGCCGGGCAGGGCGGGCAGGTCCACCTCGCGCTGGTACTTGTTGCCTGTAATCAGGTTGATCGGATTGCCAACGCCGAGGTTGAGCGGCGAGCCGCTGCCCTGGCTTGCCGGGCCGGCACCGCCGCAGGGGGCGCCGGCGAGGCCGGGGCCGCAACTGGCGGGGCCGGCGGGCGGGGTGCTGGAGGGAGCGCAGCTCATGCCGGCGGGGCAAGCGCTGCCGCCGCCACCGTTGAGCAGGCCGGAGAGTGTCTGGCCATGCGTCGTGCCCAAGCAAGCGGCCAGCGCGAGGCCGAGGAAGTAGTGTCGCATTCTTGTTGCTCTTGTTTCAGGTTCTTGTTTCATTCAGGCAGGCATCGCCCGGATCGACCGGCGTATTCGGCACGGCGCAGCCGATCGTCAAGCAATTCGGCGGCGGATCGGTCGTCTCCGGCGGATTGCCCGGATCGCTTTGCATAGGTAGCGTCACATGCGTGACCACGGGATACGACATAGCGCGCAGCGGCCCTGTGAAATTCGAGATCGCTACATCACGGGCGGCTTTGCCTTTTCGTTTTTCTTTGTCGCCCGAGAAATCATTGCGAAGCCCTCTGCCTCCGCAGTACTGGAATACCAAGTCGAGAAAGAGGGCTGATTAGATTAGCTATAATTGTATTTTTAACAATTTTCGGCTCATGATCTTATCGTTATGTTGTCAATATTGCAATCAAAAAATCATCATGATCATTGATGGCAGTAGTCAACCAAACAAAAATGGCTGGTGATCTGTATGCAGAGGATGTTCTTCGGCGCGCGTCGGCTCATTGGTTGCGATATACCGATACCGCTGCCAAGAGAATGAACTTTCGTGGCGTTGAAGCGTTCGCCAGCAAATGAGGCAAGAAGTGATTTGCAGGAACGCCTCGTGAATGTCAGCGCGGAGCTCGAAACGGATGCGAAGACGACGTAAACCATGTAGCGAGGCATGCGTGCGGTAGAAAAACTCGCGGACTTTGCCTGGGCTACGCCGCCCTGCAATGGATGGTATGGCCTGGATCAATGGGATGAGTTGGATGACGCTGTGGCGGTTGTCATCCGTCAGGATCGCCGCGAGCGGCGCGCCCGACACACGAACACGGCATCGTTGTACCTGCCTTGCACCCTATTCGCGCTTCCACTTGAACGAACGCGGCCTGGCCTCACCCGGACGGGTGATACGCAACTCCACCATCGATTGCGCACGCACAGGCGCGTTGAACCGCAAGATGCCTTTCCGATGATGGCCGCCTGGCGGATCCGCCTGCCATGATGCCGGCGTCACCTGCGTGCCGTCGGCAAGGATGAGCACGGCATTCTTCATCAGGTCGTCATTGAGCGGCTGGGTATGGGTATCGAATACGACCTCAAATTCCCACATCGGTCCGGTCAGCGCTTTCGGCGTCACCTTGACCGTCACCGCGGATTCGCGGCTGGCCTGGGGGGCAAGAATCCCGACCGCAAAGGCGCCATGCCATGCGGCGACAGCGGAAAGCAACACAAGAGTACGAAGAATCATGCGAGACATTTTGCGTGCTCCCTGGAAGCGTTGATCACCTTGTTTCCGATATAGGCAATGCCGGCCACGCTGAACAGCAAGCCCACCCAAAACAGTTGCACCTGGAACTGTGCGGCGAAGGCGACCAGGCCGGTCGCGCCCAGTACCGGGGCAATGTTCGCCAGATAGTGCGCGCAACAGGAAATCATTGCAGCCGTCGACGTGGTGCCGGACGCCGCGACGACCGTGCCCGTCTGTTTCGCATGCGTCACGAGGTCGCGCAGGCGCACAAAGAGGCCTATCTGGATGCCGAATCCCGCCGCCAGCGGCAGGATGTAATACCAGAATTGCGCAAACTGGCTGACCGTGAATTCCCAGCCCGAAACGGCGGTCAGTACGCCGAAGTACAGGCCGAGCAATAGCAGGAAGGCCAGCGCGCCGAACATGAACGGCCGATGGCGGCCGGCGGCGCCCGGCAGCGATTTCTTCCCCTCGCCGCTGGCGCTCCCGCGCAAGCGCAACGCATTGGTGATGACAGAGGCCGAACTCAGGCTCATGGCGAGCGCCGCGATCATCGGCGAAAGCAATTGCCCGGTGAACGGATACAGCAGGCCGGCCGCCAGCGGAATGCCGAGCGCGTTGTAGATGAAGGCGAATCCTAGGTTCTGCCGCATGTTGCGCACCGTGTCCACCGACAGCGTACGCGCCCGTGCTATGGCGCGCAGATCGCCCTTCACCAGCGTCACGTGCGCGCTGTTGATCGCGACGTCCGTGCCGGTGCCCATGGCGATGCCGACATTCGCCTTGGCAAGCGCCGGCGCGTCATTGATGCCGTCACCCGCCATCGCCACGATCTTGCCTTCCTTCTGTTTGCGATCCACCAGTTCAAGCTTGGTTTGCGGCTTCACTTCGCCATACACTTCGTCGATGCCGAGCTTCTTCGCCACGGATCTGGCCGTGGTCACGCCATCACCCGTTGCCATGACCACATGCAGGCCGGCGTCCTTCAGCGTCTGGAGCGCTTCCGGTGTGCTGGACTTGACCGGGTCGGCCACAGCGATGAGGCCGGCCAGCTTGCCGTCGGCCGCCAGGACCATGACGCTTGCACCTTCCTGGCGAAGCGCTTCCGCCGGAGTGCCCATGCCGTGCCAGTCCACCTTCTCCTGATCCATCAATGCCGTATTGCCGAGTGCGATGCGGCGTCCGGCGACAACACCGCGCACCCCGATGCCGCTGGAGGACTCGAAGCTTTCCGCCTTATCGAGTGCCAATCCGCGTTGCCTGGCTTCGGCCACAATCGCCTGCGCCAGCGGATGTTCGCTCCCCTGGTCGATGCTGGCGGCAATCTGCAGCACGTCCTGTCCGGTGAAGCCGGATGCGGGAACCACCCGGTCGAATGCCGGCTTCCCTTCGGTCAGGGTTCCGGTCTTGTCGACGATCAGCGTATCGATCTTCCGCATGCTTTCGATAGCGGCGGCATCGCGGAACAGGATGCCCTGCGTGGCCGCGCGACCGGTCGCGGCCATGATGGACATGGGCGTGGCCAGCCCCAGTGCGCAGGGGCAGGCAATGATCAGGACGGCGACCGCGTTCACGAATCCGTACACCCAGCTCGGTTGCGGTCCGAAAAAGCCCCAGCCGAAAAGCGTCAGCAGCGCAATGGCGACGACGGCGACAACAAAATATCCGGCCACCACATCGGCCAGTCTTTGCATCGGCGCACGCGATCGTTGTGCATTGGCGACCATCTGCACGATCTGCGACAGCATGGTCTGGGCGCCGACTTTTTCCGCGCGCATGATGAGGCTGCCGCTGGTGTTGATGGTCGCGCCGATCAGCTTGTCGCCCGGGCGCTTGGTCACCGGAATGGGTTCGCCGGTCAGCATCGATTCGTCCAGCGCGCTTTCGCCTTCCAGCACCACACCGTCGACGGGCACCTTCTCGCCGGGCCGCACGCGCAGCGCGTCGCCGATATGGACATGGGTGAGCGGAACGTCTTCTTCCGCCCCGTCGCTGCGGATGCGGCGCGCCGTCTTCGGCGCCAGCCCCAGCAATGACTTGATGGCGGCGGAGGTTTGCGATCGTGCTTTCAGTTCGAGTATCTGCCCCAGCAATGTCAGGGATGTAATGACTGCGGCAGCCTCGAAGTAAACGCCGATGCGTCCGTGCGCCACAAAGGATGCCGGGAAAACGCCTGGCGCCACCGTAGCCATGACACTGTAGCCGTAAGCCGCGGCCACGCCGGTGCCGATGAGCGTCCACATGTTGGGACTGCGTTGCTGCAGGGAGCGCCACCAGCGCACGAAGAACGGCCAGCCCGCCCACAACACCACCGGCGTGCCGATCGCTAGCTCGATCCAGCTCTGCTGCGGTAATCCGCCTTCGGCGATGCGATGCCCGAACATGGCCATGAGCGTCACGATCACCGTAAGCGGAAGCGTCCACCAGAAGCGCCGCCGGAAGTCGGCCAGTTCAGGATTCTCTTCCTCCTCCAGCGAAGGCATGACGGGCTCCAGGGTCATGCCGCAGATCGGGCAATTTCCGGGCGTGGTCTGCCGGATTTCCGGATGCATCGGGCAGGTGTAGATGGTTCCCTCCGGGAGAGGCTGGGTTGGCTCCGGTGCGCTCGCCTTGACGTATTGCTGCGGATCGGCCCGGAATTTCTCCATGCATTTGGCGCTGCAGAAATGGTAGGTCGTCCCGCCATGGTCGATGGTCCTGTCCGGGGCCGCCTCCACCTTCATGCCGCATATCGGGTCCGTAAACGGCTTGTCGTATGCCGGCGCGGCATGGTCATCGTGGCCATGCCCGCTGTGGTCGTGATGCATCATCCTGGCATCCATGATGTGCTCCTCGTTTCGCCCTGATGGCGGTACATGACAGTGTCTTTGTGTCGAAAGGCAGGAATGAACGCCGCGAAGGCGCCGAACGAGCGCCAGTCGCGCGGACTGTCCGGCCTGGCAAAACTGAAAGCGAAGATGATGAACACCAGGGAATTCAGGACCACCAGCGACCAGGGGCCGTATGCAGGCGTATCGTGAGTCATGACTTTCTTCCCGCCGGTTCGTCAGCGTTCTTCGGTTGGCCGGCATCGGAAGCAGCGTCATGCTGATGACGCTTGTGCCCATGCTCGTGATGAAAGAGATGCATGAGCGGGCAGGCAAGCAGCAGGAGGTACGGGAGCACGCCGAACAGATGCGCGCGGTGCTCGCTCCACAGGAAAAATGCCGCGACGACGAGAAAGCCGATCAGCACCCAGGTTTGACGCTTGAAACGCCGCGGTGCGTGATGCAATGCGGTTCTGTCCATGATCCGCTCCTTTGCTTCATTACCTCCCTGAAACAATGGAATCGTCGAAGAGCAATGGCACGTTATCCTTGATGACGTCGAGTCATGTCATTGCATGCTTTCCTGTTCTCCGTTCGGTCATCGTAGAAAGCGCGCCGGCAAAGATGAATGACCCAGGTCAAAGTTCGTCGGATACCGCTCCGGCATCCATCTCTTGTCGTCCGCATGGCCGTGCAATGGCGGCAGTTCGACTTTCCCGTATGAAATTCATCCACGACCTGCAAGATCAACATAGTCCTTGCCACCGTGGGAAGGTCAAGAGCGAAGTCGTTCCTGATTCGTACCGTTCCGTTTCAGGATAGGGTGGCAACGGCACGTCGTGATGACAAACCGGCCATCACTGCGATTGACTTTGCTGGTCGGCAGTCCATTTGGCTACAATATGCATCCCGCTTTACGCATCCCGTATTGAGCCAACAATCCCGCTCCCGGAGCGGACAGGTTTCCAAGAATGAATGCAAACAAGGGCGACACCCCGCGTGTCCTCGTCATCTCGCCCAACTGGATCGGCGATGCCGTCATGGCGCAGCCGCTGCTCGCCCGCATCAAGGAGCGGTTCCCTGGCCGCCCGATCGACGTGCTGGCGCCGGCCTGGGTGGCGCCGGTCTGGGAGGCCATGCGCGAGGTGGCGACCGTCATCCAGACGCCTTTCAAGCATGGCATGCTGCAACTGGGCGAGCGCTGGAAGCTGGCAAAGACCTTGCGCGAGAAGAAATACGCCGAAGCGTATGTGTTGCCGAATACGCTCAAGTACGCGCTGATCCCATGGATGGCCGGCATTCCCCGGCGCATCGGCTACCAGGGCGAAATGCGCTACGGGCTGATCAACATGATGCATCATGACAACGCGGATTCGCCCCGGCCCATGGTGCAGTTCTACGCCGCCCTGGCGGATGCCCCGGCCCGTTTTCTTCCCCGCCCCGCTGTGCTGCCGCGCCCCGCCATGCATGTATCCGACGAAACGGCCGCGCAAGTACTGAGCCGGATGAAGAACGCACCGGAGATGCCGTATGTCGTCTTCGCGCCAGGCGCCGAGTTCGGCCCGGCGAAGCGCTGGCCGACCGAGCGTTTCGCGGAGCTGGCCGCGCAGGTGCGCGCGGCATACCCGCAGGTAAAGATCCTGCTGCTCGGCTCCGGCAAGGACAAGGAAGTCTGCGACGCCATTGTCGCCGCCGCGCCGGAGGTGCAGAACCTGGCCGGCGCGACGTCGCTGAAGGAAGCCATCGTACTCATCGCCAAGGCGAGCGCGATGGTCACCAACGATTCCGGCCTCATGCACATCGGCGCCGCATTGAAGCGTCCGCTGGTCGCTGTCTATGGGCCCACCGATCCGCGGCACACGCCGCCCTTGTCCGATCTGGCAAAGATCCTGTGGCTGCACCTGGAATGCGCACCATGCCAGAAACGGGAATGCCCGCTCGGGCATCATCGGTGCATGCGCGAGATTTCCGCGGACAGGGTCTGGGAGCCGCTCAACGTGATGCTCGGACACGACACGCTCGAAGGGGCGGCATGACGATCGCCGTGGCAGGAAAGTCCGGCGTCAAGGCCGCCTCATCCGACGAATTGAATTTGCAGGGAGTTTGAAATGATTTTGGTAACCGGCGCAGCAGGTTTCATTGGAAGCAATATCACCCATGTCTTGAGCAAGCGGGAAGCGAACAGCGTATTTGCCGTGGATAACCTGTCCCGTGCGGACAAGCTGGGCAACATCGTCGATGCGGACATTGCCGACTATCTCGACAAGGAAGACTTCCTGGAACGCCTCCAACGCGGCGAATTCGCCGGCAAGTTTTCCGCGGTGCTGCACCAGGGCGCCTGCTCCAACACGATGGAGCAGGACGGGCGCTACATGATGCGGAACAATTACGAATACAGCATCGCCCTGTTCGAGTTCTGCCAGAAGGAGAACATACCGTTCATCTATGCGTCCTCGGCCGCGGTATACGGTGGCGGCAAGGTGTTCAAGGAAGCGCGCCCCCACGAACGTCCGCTCAACATCTACGGCTACTCGAAATTCCTCTTCGACCAGTACGTGCGCCGCTTCTGGGCGAACAAGGGCAGCAAGCCTGCCGCACAAGTGGTGGGACTGCGCTACTTCAACGTGTACGGCCCGCGCGAGGTGCACAAGGGCACGATGGCTTCGGTGCCCTATCACCAGTACAACGAGTTCCTGGCTTCCGGCAAGGTAAAACTGTTCGGCGCCTATAACGGCTACGAACCGGGCACGCAAATGCGGGACTTCATCCACGTCGACGATGTGGTCAGCGTCAACCTGTTCTTCCTGGAGCATCCGGAGAAGTCGGGCATCTTCAACCTCGGCACCGGCCGTGCGCAGCCGTTCAACGACATCGCGGTTGCCGTCGTCAACAGCCTGCGCCCGCATGACGGCCCGCTCACCCTCTCGCAGATCGTCGAACAGGGCCTGCTCGAATACATTCCCTTTCCCGACAAGCTGAAGGGCAAATACCAGAGCTTCACGCAGGCAGACATCAGCCTCCTGCGCGAGACCGGTTATCAGCAACCCTTCATGGACGTGAACGCCGGGGTCACACGTTACATGGAATTTCTGAACAAGGCGGCCGGCCGCTAGTCGATCACCGCCGCAGCGCGCGGCTGCGCGACTCCAGTCCCCGGATAAACACATCGATCCACGCCTCGAAGCCGCTGTCCAGCGGCTTTTCCTTGCCGCCCGACCAGCGCAACAGAAACGCGCGATTCTGCAGTTTTTTCCGGTAGCGCGCGAGGTGCGGATGTTGCGCCGGCTCGATGGCATCGATCCGTTCGCGGCATGCCTGCTCCCACTCCTGCGAGGGGCCATCGGGCGGCGTCGACAACTCCAGGGTGGCGAACCCGCACATGGCCGCAACCGCCGCGTTGAAACTGTCCACCAGATCATTGCCCTCGAAGCGGGCATCTTCCAGGATCTCCACCAGGCGATCGAGCAATTCCGCGTCGAACACGGCGTTGTAGGCCAGTTCGCTTGCCACTGCCGGCGCGAGATGCGGATGGGCACGCAAGGCCGCGCGAAAGTTGCGCAGCAGCGCAGCCAGACGCACTTGCCACGATCCTTCGGGGAGTCCTGCTCCGACTCCGTCCAGTGCCAGCGCCACCGTGCCCGACACCAGCTCATCGCGGCTGGGAACATGCCAATAGATAGCCGAGGGAAAGACGCCAAGCCGAGTCGCCAGCGTGCGGATATTGAAGGTGGCGAGACCGTTCTCGTCTATCAGGTCCAGCGCTATGCGCAGGATCTGATCGCGGCCAAGGCTTTCGCCGGCGGACGCCGCAGTCTTTCGAGGGCGACCGACGGATCGGCGGGCCGCCGGCACTTGTTTCGTAGCCTTCATTATGGTGTCGCTTGTGGCACTTCCGGAATATTACCGATTAATTGAACCGTGTACAATTTATATTGTACCTCGTACAATATTATCCCGATCCGTCCACACCAGCAATGAAAGGCCATGGTCATGAATCTCCCTTCCCTGCCTCGCTCCGGCGCTTTCGAAGGCGGATGCGCCTTTGTCGACGGCGCCTTTGTGCCGCTCTCCGAAGCCAAGGTTTCGCTGTTCGACTGGGGCTTCACACGCTCGGATGCCACCTATGACGTCGCCAGCACCTGGCAAGGCGCCTTCTTCCGGCTCGACGCGCACATGGACCGCTTCTACAGCAGCCTGGAGAAGATGCATATGTCCATCCCGCATACCCGCACCGAATTGCGCGAGATTCTGCACGGATGCGTGCGGGCGGCGGGCCTGAAGGATGCCTATGTCGCGATGATCTGCACGCGCGGCGTGCCGCCCAAAGGCGCGCGCGATCCGCGCCTGGCGACCAATCGCTTCTATGCCTATGCCCTGCCCTACGTCTGGATCGCATCGCGCGAGAAGCAGTTGCAGGGCATCGACCTGCACATCAGCGAGCGCGTTCGCATCGCACCCGAATCGGTCGACCCGACCGTCAAGAACTACCACTGGATCGACCTGGTGCAATCGCTGTTCGATGCCTACGACCGCGGACGCGACACCAGTTGCATGGTCGATGGCCAGGGCAATATCGCCGAAGGGCCTGGGTTCAATGTGTTCATGGTGAAGAACGGCGTGGTGCGGACCGCGCATCGCGGCGTGCTGGAGGGAATCTCACGCCGCACGGCGATCGAGTTGTGCGAGCGCCTTGGCATTCCGGTCCGCATTGAACCCTTGCCGGCGCCGGAATTCCGCCAGGCCGACGAAGTGTTCCTGACTTCCACGGGTGGCGGCATCCTCCCCATCGCGAAGCTCGACGGCAAGCCGCTGCCGCAGTTTCCCGGGCCGATCACGACGCGCCTGTACGATGCCTACTGGGCAATCCACGAGGAAGCGGCGTACCGGGACCCGGTGAATTACGGCGAATGATCCGGGCACGTCTCATTGCAACCACGCCTGCGATTGCGATCTTTCGATGTCTCCATGGCTATGCAATTGCAGCGCGTCTCGATCGAACCGTATTTCGGCGTTCGCAGGCGCCTTGTTCAGCAGCGCGATCAGCCTGAATGGAGATCATCGCCCCAGGAAGGCATCACCCCCGGCACCTTCCGGATCGGTGGGACACCGCACACCATGAAAGCGGATAGACCATCGGTTTCAATAGACATGGACCGCGTCGATCCGTAGGCTGGACTGCTGATCTCTGATGCAACGTCTGACCCGGTCGAGTGGCGCGGGCGGTTTGAAAAGAGGTTCGATGGCAGGAGGAACGGCCTCCACGGAAACTGTCTGCCTTGTACGGTCATTTAGTTCTGTACGCAGATACAATGTATTGTCGAAAGGCAGGCGCAAAAAAGGTTTCGGGCGATTTGGTCGCCCGGTAAAGGTAGTCGGCTTGCCAGGTTAGCCAGAAATTTTTTGTTTCTATTTGAAGTTGGACAACAGAATTATGACCACACCAGAACTTGACCAAGCCTACTGGGAAGGCCTCTGGTCCAAAACATTGCGCGACCATGCTGATATGGTCGCTCAACGTCCGCCAAACAAGCATCTCGTCGCTGAACTCGCTGATGTTCCACCGGGCTTAGCCGCAGATGCTGGCTGCGGGCATGGCGCCGATACGCTCTGGCTTGCATCTCATGGCTGGAAAGTCACCTCGATAGATTTTTCTTCTACGGCATTAGCGCAGGGCCAATTCATGGCGGAGGCCGCTGGGGCTGGCTTAAAGGAGCGAATCACGTGGGTCGAGAGTGATCTTGCACAATGGGTACCAGAGGAAGACCGTTACGATTTAATTATCTGCCTATATGTCCATATGGCTGGCTCTGTGGAAGAGATGGTGAAGCGCATGGCGAGAGGCATAGCACCGGGGGGGACGTTATTTTTAGTCGGGCACAGGCCGGTTGATCCTGAAACAGGAGCCGCCACCGCAGCAGCAAACCAGGTTCAGGTATCTGTCGATGCTGCGATTGCGGCACTCGATCCTCATGCTTGGGAATTCGTTGTCGCAGAGGAGCGGCCGCGTTCTGTCGCCGGAACAGGGGTTGATGCAGTAATCCGTGCGCAGCGAGTCCGCTGATTGTATTTGGTGCACAAAGATGCGTAGCTCACCCCAGCAAATCGCTGCGGCCGAGGTCAGGCGTTAAATTTACAGAGTGAACTGATGTCCGATCTTTACCAAATCGCTGATCTAGAGTCTCTGAAAAAAATCTATGGGACACCTCCTGCTGCCGCGATCCAGAAGGAGATTGCCTAGCTTCATCCGCACTACCGGAAGTTTATTGAAGCCTCGCCGTTCGTCATTCTGGCGACAAGTGGAAAGGACGGCCTGGATGTTTCGCCACGAGGCGATCCAGCAGGCTTTGTATCGGTCATCGACGAGAGCACCTTGCTCATTCCTGACCGTCGAGGAAACAACAGAATCGATAGCCTGCGCAATATCATTTCGAATCCTCGCGTCGCCCTGATATTTCTGATTCCAGGTATCGGCGAGACATTGCGGGTAAATGGGCAAGCCAGAATTCTCATTGATCCAGCGCTTCTGGAGCAACATGCAATGGATGGGAAACTGCCTCGTTCGGTGCTGCAGGTGCATGTTGAATCAGTTTTCTTCCAATGCTCAAGAGCGATATTACGGTCCAGGCTTTGGGATCCGGACAGCAAATTGAATAGAACGGCTCTCCCTAGCTTAGGTACGATACTGGCAGAATTCAGCAATGGGGAAATCGACAGTCAGCAATACGATGCCGAGTTACCTGGGCGAATCAAATCAACGATGTATTAAGAGCATGGCCAAGGAATTTGGCATGCCGCTCAACACCGGCTTGGCTTCACCAGGCCGGTTTGCTCCACGATAGGCACCAAGGAGACATCATGACTGTGAAGCGCATGGACAACGTCGGTATCGTGGTTGAAAACATCGATGCCGCCATTGAGTTTTTTATCGAACTTGGCCTTGAGCTCGAAGGGCGCGCCCCAATCGAAGGCGACTGGGCAGATGGCGTCACCGGATTGCACGACATGTGCGTCGAAATTGCGGAGCCTGTCCTGAATTTTGTGTGTGAGGCATATCATATGAGCAATAAAGGGAGCAGATATGCCACGCAAGAGCAAGAACGCGGCAACAGAACAGC
>JAKACN010000074.1 GCA_021821365.1 Pseudomonadota bacterium
TTTACGGCGAGCGCTTTTGCACAAACATCGTCCTCGACCTCGGGTTCGCAGGGACAGCAAGGTTCGCAACAATCCATGAGCAGCGGGTCGAGTTCGGGGAAACAATCCGCGAAGCAGCAGATCGACTAGCAGCACAAGGCTGCCATGGAAAAATGCGACGGCATGAAGGACAACGCCAAGGACATTTGCAAGGCGGAGGCCGATGCACAGAAGGATATTGCTGAAGCGCAGGCCAAGGTCGATGCGCGCGATACGCCGAAGAACCGCCGCGACCTGGCGGACGCGAAGGCTGACGCCGATTACAAGGTTGCCAAGCAGCGTTGCGACGACCAGACCGGCGACGCCAAGGGCGCCTGCCAGAAGGAAGCAAAGGCAAAACACAACCTGGCGCTGGCCGAAGCCAAGAAGCAGTCGCAAAAGGTTACGGCAACCGGATCGAGCGGCACCGCCGGAACTTCCGCCAGCGGACGCAGCGACACATCGGGCAGCACGTCACCCCAGCCTTCCGGCAGCAGCACGTCCGGAACGTCGTCGGGCATGAGCGCGCCGCCGAGCTCGGGTCAGTCGGGCACGCAGTCGAAATAACGGAAATAACGATTTCGCGCGAGGAAGGATCGTAGGGCGTGCCTGCAAGCCGCGCACGCCCTACGGTTCTTTTCCGGCATGTTCGCGGGCGGATTCGCCGCCTGACATGGCGCGGGCACGCTTGAGCAGCAGTTCGCGTTCCCTTGCATTGCCCGCCAGTTGTGCCGCGCGTTCGAATTCCGCGCGTGCTTCATCCGTCCGTCCGAGGCGCGCAAGGAGGTCGCCACGCACGCTGGGCAGCCATTGGTAGGATTGCAGGGAACGTTCCCCGGCCAGTGCATCGATGATCTCCAGTCCGGCGGCGGGGCCGAATGCCATGGCGACCGCAACGGCACGATTGAGTTCGACGACGGGCGACGGCACCGTCGTGGCGAGCGACGCGTACAGGCTGGCGATTTGCGTCCAGTCGGTATCGGGCGGCGTAACGGCGCGCGCATGGCATGCTGCGATGGACGCCTGCAAGGTGTAGGGGCCCGGCGTCGCGGTGAGACCTTCGGCCCGCCGCAACGCCGCCAGCCCCCTCCTGATGAGCAGGTGGTCCCAGCGCGAACGGTCCTGGTCGAGCAGCAGCACGGGCTGTCCCGCGGCATCGATGCGCGCCTTCGCGCGCGACACCTGCAACTCCATGAGCGCGGCCAATCCATGAACCTCCGGCTCGGACGGCGCCAGCTCCGCCAGCACCCGCCCGAGCCGCAGCGCCTCGTCCATCAGCGCCGGCCGCATCCAGTCGTCGCCGCTGGTTGCGGTGTAACCCTCGTTGAACACGAGGTAGACCACCGCGAGCACGGAGGCGAGCCGCTCCTGCAAGGCATCGCCGCGCGGCACTTCATACGGCACGCGCGCGTCCCTCAGGCTTTTCTTGGCGCGGACGATGCGCTGCGCGATCGTCGGCTCCGGCACGAGGAAGGCGCGCGCGATTTCATGCGTCGTCAGGCCGCACAGCAGCCTGAGCGTCAGCGCAACCCGCGCCTCGGTCGGCAGGACCGGATGGCATGCGGTGAAGATCAGGCGCAGCAGGTCGTCGCCGATGTCATCCGAGCGCGCGGCGTCGAGTTCGTCCACGAAATCCGGCACGATCAAGGCCTCCCGCGCGTCAAGCTCATGACCCAGCTGTTCCAGCTTGCTTTCCGCCAGCTTGCGGTGGCGCAAGCGGTCAAGCGCGCGGTTCTTCGCTGTCGCCATGAGCCACGCGCCGGGCCTGTCGGGCACGCCATCGGTCGGCCAGTGTTCGAGCGCCGCCACCAGCGCATCCTGCGCCAGTTCTTCGGCCAGTCCGATGTCCCGCACCATGCGCGCGACACCGGCGATGATCCTGGCCGACTCGATGCGCCATACCGCGTCGATGGCCTGGTGGACGGCGGAGTGCATCAGGTCTTGCCTGCCGCCGGCGCATCCATGTAGGCCAGCTCCCAGATATGGCCGTCGAGATCTTCGAAGCCATGGCCGTACATGAAGCCGTGGTCCTGCGGCGCACGCGGCGCCTTGCCGCCGGCGGCGATCGCCTTGGCGACCATCTCATCGACCTTCTGCCTGCTTTCGCACGACAGGCATACCAGCACTTCGGTCACCTTGTTCGCATCCGCGACCGGCTTCCCGGTAAAGGTCTGGAAGAAGCTTTCGGTCAGCAGCATCACATAGATATCGCCGGAGACGACCATGCATGCGCCCTGGTCATTGGTGAACTGGGGATTGAATCCGAAGCCGAGGCTGGTGAAGAACTCCTTTGTGCGCTCGAGGTTGCGAACCGGGAGGTTGACGTAGATCTGCGTATTCATCGTTGTCCTTTGTCGGGAAATTGACGGATGGCGCCGGCCTTATTGGCCGCCGACGCCGAGCTGGCGAAACTGGTCGACGGCTTCGCTGGGCGGGAAGTCGTCCAGCTCGAACATCTGCCTGACCTCGATGTGGGTTTCGATCTCATCACCATGCGGAGCAGGGAAGCGCCGCGTCCATTCCAGCGCTTCGTCGCGCGAGCGCACCTGGATGATGGTGTAGCCCGCGATGAGTTCCTTGCTCTCGGTGAAAGGGCCGTCGACAACCGTGCGCCGGCCATCCTTGTAGTGGACCCGCCAGCCGTTCGAACTCGGGTGAAGGCCGGACGCGTCGAGCAGCACGCCGGCCCTGGCGAGTTCCTCGTGGTAGACGGCCATCCGGGCAATCAGCTTTTCCTCCGGCATTTCACCGCTTTCGGAACGCGGGCTCGCCTTCACGATGATCATGTAGCGCATGTTCGTTTCTCCTTGGTCTGTGCGGTCCGCAAAACCGGGCCGTCATGGGCACGACGAACGAATCAGGACGAAATCGACAAGCCCGTTGAAAAAAGACGATCTTCGCGCTTCATCGCTCGTAGCAAGGCGCCAGTCGCCGCACTTCGACCGTGCACCATTCCGCGGCCGGGCACTGCTCCGCAATCGCTACCGCTTGCTCGCGGGTGTTGCAGTCGAGCAGGAAAAAGCCGCCGATCATTTCCTTCGCTTCGGCGAACGGGCCATCCAGCACACGCGCCTTGCCTTCGCGCTTCTGGACGCGCGCCGCCGTGGTCAGCGGGCTGAGCGATTCCGCGCCCAGCAGCAGGCCTTTTTCCTGCAGGCTTGCCGCAAATCGCGTCATCCGGTCATACACTTCGCGGCCTTCGGCCTCGCTGCGCGACTGGCGCTGGTCGATGGGTTCGATGATGAGCAACATGTAAGGCATGGCATTTCCCGATTGGCAAGAAAGCCTGATTATGAGCCTTGAGCCGGGGATTTTTCCAGAATATTCGGAAGGTGCCTTGTCGGACACCAAGCACCTGCCTTGTCGGCGCGTTTCGGCAACAAGAAAAGCAGGCCAACGACGAAAAGCGGGGTAGACCAGCTGCCTGGCGGAAAAATTAACATTATTACAACTGAATTCGCTCAAATAAAGTCTTGTATCTTATAGAAGACTTGTTCCATCGCAAGTATAATGATGGGCAGCCCGGGTCCATTTGTCACAGCGTGGAACGAGGACACGAGTTTTCCAACAAACCAACTGATCGGAACAACATGTTAGAAGCCTACCGTCAACACGTCGCCGAACGCGCCGCGCTCGGCATTCCGCCGCTGCCCCTGTCCGCAAAACAGACAGAAGAACTGGTGGCGCTGCTGAAGAACCCGCCTGCTGGCGAGGAAAAGTTCCTGGTCGACCTGATCACCCACCGCGTTCCCGCCGGTGTGGATGACGCTGCGAAGATCAAGAGCGCATTCCTGGAAAAGGTCGCCAAGGGCGCCGAATCCTGCGCGCTGATTTCGCGCACGACCGCGACCCAGTTGCTCGGTACGATGCTCGGCGGTTTCAACATCAAGCCGATGATCGACCTGCTCAACGACGCCGAAGTGGGCGCCGTGGCCGCCGAAGGCCTGAAGAAGACCCTCCTGATGTTCGACTACTTCCACGACGTGAAAGAACTGGCCGACAAGGGCAGCGCCAACGCCAAGTCCGTGGTCCAGTCCTGGGCCGACGCCGAGTGGTTCACCTCCCGTCCCGAAGTCCCGCAAAGCCTGACCCTGACCGTGTTCAAGGTCACTGGCGAGACCAATACCGACGACCTGTCGCCCGCACCGGATGCGACCACCCGTCCGGACATCCCGATGCACGCGCTGGCCATGCTGAAGAACCCGCGTCCGGGCATCAACGCCGACGAGCCGGGCAAGGTTGGCCCGGTCAAGCAGATTGAAGCGCTGAAGGCCAAGGGCAACCTGGTCGCCTACGTCGGCGACGTGGTCGGCACCGGTTCTTCCCGCAAGTCCGCGACAAACTCCGTGCTGTGGTTCACCGGCGAAGACATCCCGTTCATCCCGAACAAGCGTTTCGGCGGCGTCTGCCTCGGCAACAAGATCGCTCCGATTTTCTACAACACGATGGAAGATGCCGGCGCGCTGCCGATCGAACTCGACGTGTCCAAGATGGACATGGGCGACGTGATCGAACTGCGTCCGTTCGAAGGCAAGGCACTGAAAAACGGCGAAGTCATCGCTGAATTCAAGGTCAAGTCCGACGTGCTGTTCGACGAAGTGCGCGCCGGCGGCCGCATTCCGCTGATCATCGGCCGCGGCCTGACCGCCAAGGCGCGCGAAGCGCTCGGCCTGGCCCCGTCCACGCTGTTCCGCCTGCCGCAGAATCCGTCCGATTCCGGCAAGGGCTACTCGCTGGCGCAGAAGATGGTTGGCCGCGCATGCGGTCTGCCGGAAGGCAAGGGCATTCGTCCGGGCACCTACTGCGAACCGAAGATGACCACGGTCGGCTCGCAAGACACCACCGGCCCGATGACCCGCGACGAATTGAAGGATCTGGCTTGCCTCGGCTTCTCCGCCGACCTCGTGATGCAATCGTTCTGCCACACTGCCGCTTATCCGAAGCTGGTCGACGTGAAGATGCACCACGAACTGCCGACCTTCATCTCCAATCGCGGTGGCGTTGCGCTACGTCCGGGCGACGGCGTCATCCACTCCTGGCTGAACCGTCTGCTGTTGCCTGACACCGTCGGCACCGGCGGCGACTCGCACACCCGTTTCCCGATCGGTATCTCGTTCCCGGCCGGCTCCGGTCTGGTGGCGTTTGCTGCCGCAACGGGCGTCATGCCTCTCGACATGCCGGAATCGGTGCTGGTGCGCTTCAAGGGCGAAATGAAGCCCGGCGTCACCCTGCGTGACCTGGTCAACGCGATTCCGCTGTACGCAATCCGCCAGGGCCTGCTGACCGTCGAGAAGAAGGGCAAGAAGAACATCTTCTCCGGCCGGATTCTCGAAATCGAAGGCCTGCCGAAGCTGAAGGTCGAGCAGGCATTCGAGCTGTCCGACGCGTCCGCCGAGCGTTCCGCTGCCGGTTGCACGGTCCATCTCGACAAAGAGCCGATCATGGAATACATGAATTCCAACATCACGCTGATGAAGTGGATGATTGCGAACGGCTACCAGGACAAGCGCACGCTTGAACGCCGCATCAAGGCGATGGAAGCATGGCTGGCCAAGCCGGAACTGCTGGCTCCGGACGCCGACGCCGAATACGCCGCCGTGATCGAAATCGATCTGGCCGACATCAGCGAGCCGATCGTCGCCTGCCCGAACGATCCGGACGATGTGAAGACCCTGTCCGAAGTGTCCGGCGAAAAGATCGACGAAGTGTTCGTCGGTTCCTGCATGACCAACATCGGCCACTTCCGCGCAGCCTCCAAGCTCCTCGAAGGCAAGACCGACATTCCGGTTCGCCTGTGGATCGCTCCGCCGACCAAGATGGACCAACAGGTGCTGACCAACGAAGGCCATTACGGCACGCTCGGCCGCACCGGCGCGCGCATGGAAATGCCGGGCTGCTCGCTGTGCATGGGTAACCAGGCGCAGATCCGCAAGGGTTCGACAGCGATGTCAACCTCGACCCGCAACTTCCCGAACCGTCTCGGTCTGGATACGCGCGTCTTCCTCGGTTCGGCCGAACTCGCGGCGGTCTGCGCGATGCTGGGCAAGATCCCGACGAAGGAAGAGTACATGGCAAATATCGGCATCATCGACAAGAATGCCGCCGATATCTACAAGTACATGAACTTCGACAAGATCGAGGAATTCCGCGAAATCGCGGATACCGTCAAGGTCTGAAGCTGATTGCTCGTTTCGTGCAAGGAAACATGCACGGAACGGCAAGGTTGCAAGGCAGGGCTCGCGATGCGGGCCCTGCTTTTTTTTTGCGTCGTCTGCGGAAGCCGTCGGTGGACGTCTCGCTCGCAATGAGCGCCACGTGGTTGATGCGCATGGGCGCATGCGTGATGGCGAGACGTATTTTTCGAGTGGTTTTCCACGGAACACAATTCTGTGCTCTCGCCAGGACGCCAGGAGCAAGAAGGGAACGGGAAGCATGGAGGGAGATGCAGACCGGGAAGCACGGGGTCGCTCGCATCGCCAATCGGCAGAAAGAGAACCGTTGATCCCTTGGCGTTCCCGGCATCTTGGCGAGAGAAGCCGTCTTCTCTCTGATCCCACCGGTTCTGCCGACGAGCCTTTTCCCGTTTCCGAAAAAGCGTGACCGGCACATGCCGCCGCTGCAACCAGCCTTGGCGAAAATGGTCACACGTTCCCTTCGGGACGCACGGGGCGCCAGTCCCGTTTACATCTTGCAAAGGAGAATGCGATGGCCCATGTCAATCCGATTCAGCTTCAATCGCGGAAAAGCATTTGTCCACGGAATGCACCGAAAACACGGAAATAAAAAAAGATTTTTCGCGGTTTCCGTGTTTTCCGTGGACATCCTGTCCTACGGACCGGCGGCAGGGCGCTGGACCAGCTTGCTCACCGACGCCAGTTCGCTTTCATCAAGACTACCAGCCAGTGCGGCGAGCCGCAGGCGATCCATCACGAGTGCGACGCGCGCCTGGAGCAGTGCCAATTCGGCAGCGGTGGCGTCGTTCTCCGCGTTGAGCAGGTCGAGCGTGGTACGGTCGCCGACTTCGCGGCCGAGGCGCGTGGCGTCCAGGCGTGCGCGGCTGGCCTTGAGTGCCTGCTCCAGGGCCGCGACGCGTCCGGCGCCGGTCGTGATGCCGAGCCATGCGGAGCGGGTCTGCAGCGCGATCTGCTGGTGCAGGCGGTCGCCGTCGGCGCGCGCCTTGTCGACCATGCGCAGCGCTTCTTCATGCTTCGCGCTGCGATAGCCGCCGGTAAACAGCGGAATGTTGAGCTGCACGCCGATCATGCGGTTGCTGCTGGCGTTCTCCGCGCTGCCGTAGTCGCCGCTGCCGTGCAGCCTGTCGCGCCCCATTTGCGCCACCAGGTCCAGCGAAGGCGCACCGGCGGCGCTGTGCTTGGCGGCCTCCTCTTCCGCCACGTCTTCGCTTCGCGCCTGCATGCGCAGCGCGGGATTGTTCTGATCGGCCGTCTTGAGCCAATGGTCGAGCGGCAGCAGGCCTTGCGGTGCGGAAGCGGCATCCGGCTGCATCAGCGTCATGCCGTCAGGCGCGATGCCGGTCAGGTCTGTGAGCGCGATCTGCCGGATCTGCAGATCGGTTTCGGCGGCGAGCACCTGCGCCTTGACCGTCTCGGCGCGCGCCTGCGCCTCATGCGTGTCGGTGATCGGCGAGGATCCGAGCTTGTAACGATCGCGCGCCTCGTTCAGCATGCGTTCAACGGCCTTGTCCTGCTGGCGCAGCAGGCGCAGGCTTTCCGATGCGACGACCACGTCGAAATAGCCTTGAGACACGCGCAGCATCAGCGATTGCCGCGCATTCTGCCATTCCGCTTCCGCCACATCCGCCGACAGCGAAAGCTGCCGGCTCTGCGCAAGCCGTTCGCGGCTGAGCAGCGGCTGCTTCGCGGACAGCGTGTAGCGCGTCATCGTGCCATTGTCGATCGAAGTATCGAAGTTCACGCCATTGGACTGCCCAAAACCCGGCGCCGCGAACTGTGCGCCGGTCGTGTGCGTATCGTTGCTCATCCTGCCGGCTGTCGCGCTCAGCATGACGGAGGGACGCCACAAGGCTCGCGCCTGGGCACGCCGGGCGTCGCCCGCTTCGTGCGCCGCGCGCGCGGCGGCGAATTCGCGGTCGTGCTGCTGCGCGGCCTGCCACGCTTCTTGCAGCGTCGTCGCATGCGCGGCCTGCGCGGCCAGCATCAGCAGCGCCGAAAGCAGGGCGGAAGACAGGACAGGTGATGCGCGCTTCATGATCAGCCTTTCTCGAAATGGCTTCGCGCCCAGCCGATGAGCTCCTGTGCAGGCACGGCGCCCGACAGGCGATCGATTTCGCGTCCGCCGCTGAACAGGATCAGGGTAGGGATGCTGCGTATGCCGTAGGTCATGCTGGCGTGCCGGCAGGCTTCGGTGTCGACCTTGGCGAAGCGCACGCCGGGCATCTGGCGGGCAGCGGCGGCGAACTGCGGCGCCATCATCTTGCAGGGGCCGCACCAGTCGGCCCAGAAATCGACCAGCACCGGCAATTCCGTCCTGGCGACGAATGCCGGCAGGGTCGCGTCGTTCAGGCTGACCGGCTCGGCGGCCATCAGCGCCGCGCCGCACTTGCCGCATACCGGATTATCCTGCAGCCGCTCCTCGGGCACGCGATTGACCGCGGCGCACGCCGGACAGACGAGATGCATGGCGTCCTCCTCAGCAGCCTTGCGGGATACCGAGTTTGCGCAGGATGGTCTCCATCATGCACCACTTGGTGAAGCCGCTTTGCAGCAGGTTGGCGCCGACGAATGCGGTGAACGCGAGCCACCACTGGCTGACGAAGATCGGGCTGCCGGGAATGCCCAGGGCCAGCGACAGCAGGATGAAAGTACCGGCGATGATGCGAACCAGTTGCCAGGAAGTCATGGTCAAGCTCCTTGTTGGGTAATGAAAGTCAAGCGATTGCGATAGGCAATGAAGTACAGCAGGGGAATCACCACCAGCGTCAGCATGGTGGAGACCAGGATGCCGAAGATCAGCGAGATTGCCAGCCCGTTGAAGATCGGATCGTCCAGGATGAAGAACGCGCCCAGCATGGCCGCCAGGCCGGTCAGCATGATCGGCTGCGCGCGCGTGATCGCCGAATTGACGACCGCTTCCTTGAACGGCATGCCGGCGCGCACCTGCAGGTTGATGAAGTCCACCAGCAGGATGGAGTTGCGCACGATGATGCCGGCCAGTGCGATCATGCCGATCATGCTGGTCGCCGTGTACTGCGCGCCGAGCAGCGCATGGCCGGGCATCACGCCGATGATGGTCAGCGGGATCGGCGCCATGATGATGAGCGGCGTCAGGTAGGAGCCGAACTGCGCGACCACCAGCAGGTAGATCAGGATCAGGCCGACCGCGTAGGCGGCGCCCATGTCGCGGAAGGTCTCGTAGGTGATCTGCCATTCGCCGTCCCATTTGGCGGCATAGCCGCGGTAGGGATCGTCCGGCTGCCGGATGAAGTACTCTTCCATCTTGCTGCCGGACGGCGTGTCGAGCGCCTTCAGCGCCGACCGCATTTCGAACATGCCGTACAAGGGGCTGTCCACCTTGCCCGCCATGTCGCCCACCACGTAGTTCACCGGCAGCAGGTCCTTGTGATAGACCGGCTGTTCGCGCACGGTGTCGCTCTTCGTCACCAGTTCGCGGATCGGCACCAGCTTGCCGGAAGCCGAGCGCACCGACAGTTGCAGGAGCGTGTCGAGGTCGCCCTGACGGTCGGCCGGAAGCTGTAGCGTGGCCGCCGCGGGGTACTTGGTGTCGTCATGCAGGTAGATGGTCGATTCGCCGGCCAGACCCGCGCGCAGCGTGCTGACGATGGCTTGCTGCGGCACGCCGAGCAGCGCTGCCTTGCGGCGATCCACCAGCAGCAGCGTCTTCGGCGCGGCGGCAATGCTGCTGTCGTCGATATCCACGACGCCCTGCGTCTTTGCAAAAATCGCGCGTACCGCCTTGGCCATCTGCTGGCGCCCCGCGGCTTCCGGGCCGTAGATTTCCGCGACGATGGGCGACAGCACCGGTGGGCCCGGCGGCACTTCCACGACCTTCACGTTCGCGCCGAAACGCTTCCCGATCTGCTGCAGGGCAGGACGCAGGCGCGTGGCGATGGCGTGGCTTTGCTCGTCGCGATGATGCTTGTCGACGAGGTTGACTTGAATATCGCCGACGTCGCCGCCCGCACGCAGGTAGTACTGGCGCACCAGGCCGTTGAAGTTGATCGGCGCGGCCGTGCCGGCATAGGCCTGGTAGTCGGTGACCTCCGGCACGGTGGCGAGATAGGCGCCGAGTTCATGCAACACGGCAGCGGTCTGTTCGACCGGCGTGCCCGCAGGCATATCGACTACGACCTGGAACTCCGACTTGTTGTCGAAGGGCAGCATCTTCAGCAGCACCAGGCCGGCCGCCGGCAATGCCATGGAGAGCGCAATCAGCGCGGCAACCCCGAGGCCGAGCAGGCGGCGGTTGCGCTTTCCGCGGGTGTCATCCAGGAAGGGCCGGAAGATGCGCTGAAATACCGGCGCAAGGCGCGCGGAGAGGCCATGATGCACGGCCTGCTCGCCAGAATCGCCATGCGTTGTCTTCATCCAGATCCGTGCCAGCCAGGGCGTGATCGCGAACGCGATCGCCAGCGAGAGCAGCATGCCCATGCTCGCATTGATCGGAATCGGGCTCATGTACGGCCCCATCAGGCCGGTGACGAAGGCCATCGGCAGCAACGCCGCGATGACAGTCAGCGTTGCGAGGATCGTCGGGCCGCCGACTTCGTCGACCGCATTCGGGATGATTTCCAGCAGCGGCTTGCCCGGCTCCAGTTGCTGGTGCCGGTGGATGTTTTCGACCACCACGATGGCATCGTCCACCAGGATGCCGATGGAGAAAATGAGTGCGAACAGCGACACCCGGTTCAGGGTGAACCCCCATGCCCAGGAGGCGAACAGCGTCACGGTCAGCGTCAGGATCACCGCCGTGCCGACGATCGCCGCCTCGCGCTTGCCGAGCGCAAAGAACACCAGCGCCACCACCGACAGCGTGGCGAACAGCAGCTTCTGGATCAGCTTCTGCGCCTTGTCGTTCGCCGTGGCGCCGTAATTGCGCGTTTCCGCGACTTGCACATCGGCGGGAATGACCGTGTTCTTCAGCACCTCGACACGGTGCATCAGTGCATTGGCGACGTCGATGGCATTCTCGCCCGGCTTCTTGGTGATGGCGATGCTCACCGCCGGATATTCGCCGCCATTCTTGCCGGCGATCCCGTGCCAGACATAATGCGCCGCCGGGAGCGGGCCGTCGCGCACTGTAGCGACGTCCTGCAGGTAGACCGGCTTGCCGTCACGCGCCGCGACCACCAGTTCCCCCACCTCTTGTGCATCCTTGAGAAAAGGCCCGGATTCGACAGCAACCGCGCGGTTGCCCGACAGCAGCTCGCCCACCGGCAGGCCGAGATTGGCCGATTGCAGCGCCATGCGCAAATCGGCCACGGTCACGCCGGAACCTGTCATCCGCGCCGGGTCGAGCTCGACCAGCACGGCGCGGCCGGGCCCGCCGATGGTCGTCACTTCGCGCGTGCCCGGAACCCGCTTGAGATCGGCTTCGATGCTGTGCGCCACGCGCTCGAGGTCATAGGCGCCGGCGGCGGGGTTCTTGCTGAAGAGCGTGAGGGTGACGATAGGCACGTCGTCAATGCCCTTCGGCTTGATCAGCGGATCGAGCACGCCCAGGCCTTTCGGCAGCCAGTCGGCGTTCGCGTGCACGGTGTCGTACAAACGCACCAGCGCTTCGGTGCGCGGCACGCCGACCTTGAACTGCACGGTCAGCACCGCCAGGCCGGGACGCGCGACGGACATCACATGCTCGACGCCTGCGATCTGGGCGAGGACCTGCTCGGCCGGCGTGGCGACCATCTGCTCCACGTCGCCCACGGCGGCGCCGGGGAAGGGGATCAGGACATTCGCCATGGTAACGTTGATCTGCGGCTCTTCTTCACGTGGCGTGACCATGATGGCGAAGGCGCCGAGCAGCAGCGCCGCCAGCGCGAGCAGGGGCGTGATGCGGGCATTCTGGAAGAAAGCCGCGATGCGGCCGGAGATGCCAAGTTGCGTGTTCATCGTCGCTCCTTAGCGCGCGCGTGCCGCCGCCTGCGGATCGAGGACGACCCGTTCGCCGGCAGAGACGCCGCTCAGGATCTCGATGCGATCGCCTTCCGTGCGCCCGGTTCGCACCTGGCGCAGGATCGGCTGTCCCTTCGCGTCAATCACATACAACCCCGTCATTTCGGCGCGGCGCACGATGGCGGAGGATGGCACATAAAGACGGCCGGCACCCACGGCTTGCGACGGCAGCCACACGCGGGCGAACATGCCCGGAGTGACGCCCTTGACGTCGGCTGGGAGATCGACGCGCACTTGCGCCGAATGCGTGCCGGCATCGATGGTCGGCAGCACCTGCAACTGCGGCCGGGTCAGCCATTGACGGTCGGCGGGCAGGCCGGGCAATTCGACCTTGACCGGCTGACCTGCGGCGACACGTGCAAGCGCGGTCTGCGGCACGGACGCCGTGACGCGCAATGCGGACGGCGCATAGATGGTGAGCAGCGGGCGGCCCGGCATCGCCATGTCGCCGAGCGAGACGGGCACGTCGGCGATGACGCCGGCATAGGGCGCCTTGACGGTGTAGAAGCCGGACTGGATGTTGGCGGCGCTGGCCTGCGCGATCTGCGCCCTGAGCTGCGCGGAGGTGGCGCGATACTGCGATTCCGCACGTTCGAAAGCCGCCTGGCTGATGTACTCTTTCCTGTAAAGCTGCTGCTGGCGCTCGAAGTCCTTGGTCGCAAGCTCGAGCGCAGCACGCGCGGCCTGCACCTGTGCCTCGCTTGCCGCGCTGTTCTGCGCGGCGGCGCGGGCATCGATGCGGACCAGCACCTGGCCTTCCTTGACAACGTCGCCGGCCTTGACGGGCAGGGCGACTATCGCGCCCGGCACTTGTGCTGCCATCACGGTCTGGCGCACCGCCTCTACCACCCCGTCATACGGGGCCGCTTCGGCAGTCCCGGCGGACTGGACCTGTGCTGTCGGCAGCCCGTCCTGCGACGCCGCCCATGTGGCATGGATCAGTCCGGCCGCGATCGCGAGGCCGTACAGGGTTTTCCTCAACATTTCTTTCTCCCAATGCATTTGCCGCAAATGCCGCGCGGGGCTAAAGCACCGATAGCATCCGATTGGCATTTGAAATTCACTATGCTATTATGTAACCGTTTAATTAAATACGCAAGTACATACATAAATAGGTAGTTATGTGTACAGCAACTAGCGAGTGAGGCACAATGACAACCTTTAACTGTTCATTGACACCGCATATGGAAGATTTACCCCTGGAAGCACTGGGCGATGTCGCGGCATATTTCCAGGCGCTATCGGAGCCGACGCGGCTGCGCATCCTGAGCTTGCTGAGAAGCAGCGAACGCAACGTCGGCGAGCTGGCGGAACTGTGCGAATATACCTCGGCGAATATTTCCCGGCATCTGGCGATTCTCAGCAAGCACGGCCTGGTCGCCCGCGAGAACCGCGGCACCAGCGTCTATTACCGGATCGCCGACGAATCCGTCTACAAGCTGTGTGACCTCGTGTGCGGGAGCATCGCGCGCCAATTCGAGCAGCATGCGCGCGAGCGCCAGCCGTTCGTGCAGACCGCGGCGAAGACGAAGCCCCGGCGTTGACACGCCGCGACGGGCGGGGAGTGCCGCATCATGGTCGCGCGATATGCGGCCGCACAGGTTGATTGTGTGTTTTTTACGTGAGGGAGCAACTGGATGAATGCAAATGTCGGTGGTATCGATCGCGCGCTGCGCATCGTTTTCGGAGCGGTTCTGGTCGGCGCAAGCCTGTTTGGCGCCATCGGTCCGTGGGGTTGGCTGGGCCTGATTCCCCTGGCCACGGGATTGTTCGGCTTCTGCCCGGCCTACCTGCCGTTCGGCCTGCGCACTTGCCGCGTAAAGAAATAAGCATCATGCGTGAGAGGATCAATCCATGAGCACATTCCCGCCCAACTACAAGGAACTGACCCAGTCGGTTTCCAAGAATCTCGCGACCTTGCGCGCGGACATCCCCGACACGATGAAGGGATTCAGCGAGCTGGCGCGCGCGGCCTCGCGCGATGGCGCGCTCGACAAGAAGACCAAGGAGCTGATCGCGCTGGTGCTTGGCGTAGCCGCGCATTGCGATGCCTGCATCGGCTTCCACATGCAGGCGCTGGTACGCCTGGGTGCGACCAAGGCGGAAGTCGAGGAAGCACTGGGCATGGCCGTCTACATGGGCGGCGGACCGTCGCTGATGTATTCAGCCAATGCCATCGCGGCATTCGAAGAGTTTTCGAGCGCGGCGCAGGCGCAACAGGCTGCGTGACCAGGCAAGGCGCTTTCGCGCGCCTTGCCGTTCTTCAAATCACGCCGGACCATCCGACGGCGTTTCTCTTTCCGATGAGAACAAGTCCCAGGTCGCGATGAACAGCGCGGCGATCACCGGTCCGATGACGAATCCATGCAGTCCGAACAGGGCCATGCCGCCGAGCGTCGACACCAGCACAACATAATCCGGCATCTGGGTATCCTTGCCGACAAGAATCGGGCGCAGGACATTGTCCACCAGGCCGATCACGAGCACGCCGAAAGCCATCAGGATGACGCCCTGCATGATCGCGCCGGTGAAGAGGAAGTAAATCGCGACCGGCCCCCATACCATGGCCGTGCCCACGGCCGGCAGCAGCGACAGGAAGGCCATCACTACTCCCCAGAGCAGCGGCGCCTGGATGCCGAGGAACCAGAACATCAGGCCGCCGAGCGCGCCCTGCACGATGGCGACGACGATATTTCCCTTCACGGTGGCACGGATCACCGTGGTGAACTTGTTGAAGAGATAGCGCTTGGTATCCGTGCTGAGTGGAATGGCCTGCCGGATGCGCGCCATAAGGTCGCGACCGTCGCGCAGCAGGAAATAGGTTACGTACAGCATGATGCCGAAGCTGACGATGAATTCGAAGGTGTTCTGGCCCACGTTCAGCGCCTGGGTCGCGAGGAGCTGGCTTCCCTGCATCATCGCTGCCGACAGCTTTTTCTGGACCGAAGCGATGTCTCCCATGTCGAAGCGATCCAGAAGGGAGGTCATCCATGGCGGCAATGCGTTGATGACCTGCTGGAAGTAGGCGCCGTAATCGAGCTTCCCGGAATGGATCTGCTGATAGATAGCATTCGCCTCGCGGGCGAGAACGGCGGTGACCAGCGCGAGCGGAAAGATGACGATGACCAGGAACAGCAACAAGGCAGTCAGCGCGGCGAGGTTGCGCCTCTGGCGCATACCGATAAGCAATTGCCGATAGAGAGGTTCGAACAGGATGGCGATCACCGCAGCCCAGAACAAGGCTCCGTAAAACGGCCAGAGTATCCACGCGAATGCCAGCGTTACGAGGCCCAGCAGCAGGAGCAACGCCTTCTGGTGCAATTCCGGATGGTTCATCGGCATCCCCAGGTCATGTGAACCGGCATAAGGTTTTTCCCCCAGTATTCAGTCGCGGCAGGCGTGCTCCCGTTCACCATAAATGAATGGGCATTGTTCTTCAACAATAGCGCATGTTTGGTGGAAAAGGGGCGTAATGGGGCGCATCGCCGATCCTGGTAGGCGAAGGCCCGGCGGCGCCGGGCAGCGCCCACAAACCCCGTGCGCATCCGCCGGTTCCTCCTGGTGTCTTCCGTCCTGCGATGCATCGATATTCATTATCTGAATATCACGTATTCGAAATAAAAATTTCCGTATACCACCTTTCCCTCGCATAGTAGGCATAACTAAATAACTAATTGCGCACAAAGGCATTCAGGTACGTGCCTTCAAGCATCGACGCGCGAAACGGCTTTTTTGAGGGGAAAGTCATGCGTATTCGAGCACTCAGCATCGCGGCGGGACTCGCGATGTTCATTTCACTAGCCCACGCTGCAAGCGGCCCGGCGGCGAAATTGTCTCAGTCGACAGCCGACCACAGCAAGTTCACCGCGCTTCAGCAGGACTTCAAATCCGGCCCGGAAGTGACCAAGGCCTGCCTGAGCTGCCATACCGAGGCCGCAAAGCAGGTGCAGACCACGCTTCACTGGAAGTGGGAATACCGCAATCCGGAGACACAACAACTGTTGGGCAAGCGGCACGTCATCAACAACTTCTGCACTTCGGCATCATCCAACCTCGCTTCCTGCGCTTCCTGCCATATCGGTTATGGCATGAAGGACGCCAACTTCGACTTCACATCGGAGGAGAACGTCGACTGCCTGGTCTGCCATGACAACACCGGCAAATACAAGAAACCCGGCGGACTGGCAGGAAATGTGGTTACGAAGGACACGGAATTTCCCCCTGGTTCCGGCAAGATTCTCCGGGGCATCGACCTGAAACTGATCGCACAACGCGTCGGCGGCACGCGGCGCGAGACCTGCGGCGCCTGCCACTTTTACGGCGGCGGCGGGGACGGCGTGAAGCACGGCGACCTCGACAGTTCGCTGGAAGCGCCCGGCAAGGTGCTTGACGTCCACATGGATGTCAAAGGAAACAACTTCACCTGCTCCACCTGCCACAAGACGGCAGGCCATCAGATCCCCGGCAGCCGGTACGCACCGACGGCCATGGACAAGGAAGGAGCAGCCATGCCGGGCAAGAGCGGTCATGCAAGGACCACCTCCTGCCAATCCTGTCATGGACAAACGCCGCACAAGACGGATGCCAAGCTGAACGATCACACCGACAAGATCGCCTGCCAGACTTGCCACATCCCCTCGTTCGCGCGGGGCGGCGTACCCACCAAGATGTCCTGGGACTGGTCGACAGCCGGCAAGCGGGGAAGCGACGGCAAACCGCTGATCGTCAAGAATGACGACGACTACGACGTCTACATGGGGATCAAGGGCAACTTCGTCTGGGCCGAAGACGTGAAGCCGGAATACATGTGGTTCAACGGCAAGGTGAAGTACACGCTGCCGGGCGACAAGATCGACAAGAGCCACGAACCGGTGCTGATCAACGCGTTTGAAGGCAGCCCCTCGGACGGCAAATCGATGATCTGGCCGGTCAAGGTATTCCGCGGCAAGCAAGCGTACGACCCGGTCAACAAGACGCTGGTCGTCACGCACCTCGCCGGCAATGACGATACCGCCTACTGGACCAACCTGAACTGGGAAAAAGCCGTCGCAGCGGGCATGAAGGCAGTCAACAGGCCGTTCTCCGGCAAGGTCGACTTCATCAGCACGGAGAGCTCCTGGCCGATCACCCACATGGTGGCACCGAAGGAAAGGGCGCTCGGCTGCGCTGATTGCCACGCTGCCGGCGGGCGTCTCGAAAAGGTGAGCGGCATCTACATCCCGGGCCGGACGAGCGACCACGCGCGCTGGCTCGACGGCGCCGGCTGGACCTTTGCGCTGCTGGCCCTGGCCGGTGTCCTGCTCCACGGACTTGCCCGGTTCATCGCATTCATCCGCAGAAAATAACAGGGGAAATCATCATGGCAAGCACACGCATATATCTTTTCAAGCGCTTCGAACGCTTCTGGCACTGGGCGCAGGCGGCACTCATCGGTCTGATGCTCCTGACCGGCTTCGAAATCCACGGCGTCTACAAGCTGGCCGGATGGACAAAAGCCGTCGAGCTTCACACGACAGCGGCCTGGGCGTTGATCGGTCTGTGGCTGTTCGCCATCTTCTGGCACTTCACGACCGGCGAGTGGCGGCAATACATCCCGACCATGCGCAAGATCGACGCAATGATGAAGTACTACCTGGTCGGCATCTTCACTGGCGCGCCGCATCCGTTCAACGTCACCGCGGAACAGAAACACAATCCGCTGCAACGGCTGGTCTATCTCAAGGTCAAGATGCTGATCCTTCCGCTGGTCTGGGCAAGCGGCCTGTTCTACCTGTTCTACAACGAATTGGGCAAGTCGGGAATCGCGGGCCTCGCGAACCTCAGCCTTGGCACCATCGCCCTCGTGCATACGGCGGCCGCCTTCCTGACGCTCATTTTCCTGATCGTCCACATGTACCTCGCCACCGCCGGCCACACGCCGCTCGCGCATATCAAGGCGATGATCACCGGCTGGCATGAACTCGAAGAGCACGCTGAACCGCAACCGGTCGATTGACCGCACAGGGAGAAGAAAATGAAAAACGCCATGAAGAAACGGGTGCTGGCAGCACTGATTTCGGGGCTTGCATTCCCGTCGTTCGCCGCAACCGCCGCCGACGCCGAGCTCCTGAAGAAGATCGAAGCGCTGTCGAGCGAACTGGAACAGTTGAAGAAGCAGGTGCAGCAGAATGAGGAAAAGGCGGCCGCGCGGACCGCGGACACCGCACAGATCGAGGAGCTCAAGAGCCAAATCAGGAAAGTCGAGGACAAGTCGATCGGCAAATGGCTCACTATCGGCGGCGATTATCGCTTCCGGGTGGATTCGCTGAGGGGCGAAACGAAGGCGTTCACCGACGTCAACGCAACCTTCGCGAACGCGCAGCAGAAGCTGCAGGCCGATTTCTTCAACAATCCATCCACCGCGGCGGGATCGTCCAGCTATTTCGGCGCGCCGCAGGCAGGCGGCATGTCGACATCCGGCGCGCTCAGCGCCCTGATGGGCTTCTCGCAGGCCATGAATGCCGTGAAGACGCATGACCAGGCCCTGGCCTTCGTCTCCAACCCGCAGAATGCCGGCCTGATCCAGGGCATCGGCGCCTTCGCGGTTCCTGTGCCGAGTTACAAGCCGGAAAACACCACGCTCTACACCAACCGCTTCGGCCTGGACCTCAACGCCAAGGCCACGCAGGACGTGAGCGTGAACGCACGCATGGTGATGTACAAGGTGTTCGGCGCGCAGGATGAAGGTGCGCTGACCAATGGCGCAGCCGCGCCGTATTTCGCGGACCGCGTCGGCGTATTCGACGGAACGCTCGGCCACATCCCGTCCACCAGCTACCTGAACGTCGACCGCGCCTATGGTACCTGGAGCAACATCGGCGACCAGGACATCTGGTTCTCGGTCGGCCGCCGTCCGTCCACCAACGGCTATCCGAGCAACCTGAAGCAGAATACCGCCGGGCCGGGCAAGGGCGGCACCCCCTCGCTGCTGGTCGATTATGCATTCGATGGCATGACCCTCGGCTGGGCGCCCGATATCGAATCGTTGCCAGGCGCCTATGCCAAGCTATGCTACGGGCGCGGCTATGAAAGCGGCTACCGCTCCACGCCGGCCAATGCGATTTCCGATACCGACATGCTCGGCATTTCCGTGGTGCCGATCGACACCGACAACCTGCGCGCCTGGCTGCAGTGGAATCGTGGCTTCAATATCTTCGATGCGCCGACCATGCGCGACACCTACTTCGGCAACACCGCGCCGAAGACCAACCTGGGCGATATCGACTGGTTCGGCGGCGGCGCGATGGGCAAGCTCAAGAAAGTGGGTTCGGGCGACCTGAACTGGTTCGCGGACGTGGCGACGAGCATCACCCATCCGAACCAGAACGTGTCCGCGCAATTCGGCTTCCAGGGTCTGCTGACCGGCGGCTTCTTTGCCCCCGAGGCAGCATCGAGCAAGAACGGCTGGGCATTCGCCACCGGACTGCGCTATGACCTGCCGAGCCGGACCAAGCTGGGCCTCGAATACAACCACGGTTCGAAGAACTGGATCACGTTCGCGCCGGCCGCCGACGACATGTGGACTTCCAAGGTCGGCACACGCGGCAATGTGTATGAGGCTTACCTGATCCAGGAACTGGACCGCCGCCCGATATCGTCCTTCTTCAGCAAGGCGTTCTTCCGCGTCGGCTTCCAGTATTACGACTTTGAATACACCGGCAGCAACAACTGGGTCGGCGCCCCGGTCAAGATTTCCGACGTGAGAGGGCAGATGATGACCACCACGCCGCTGGAAAAGGCCTACAACCTGTACGCCACCTTCGAGGTGAAGTTCTGAAACCGTGTCCTTTTACCTGGACAACTGTCTGTAACGTAAAGGAATTGCCATGAAAACCCATCTATCGCGCATCATCCTCTCCGGCCTGCTCGCAGTCTCCGCATTGTCGCTCGGACCCGTCGCGATGGCCGAAACCATTACCGTGGTCGGTCCCGTCACGAAGAT
>JAKACN010000342.1 GCA_021821365.1 Pseudomonadota bacterium
TTCCAGTATCGTGATTACGGCTCGCTCGTCTCGCTCGGGCCGTTCGCGGCGGTCGGTGTCCTTGCCAGCGGTCTGTCGGGGCGCGAGATGCTCGTCGGAGGCGTGGCGGCCCGCCTGTTGTATGGCTTGATGTACCGGCGCCATGTGATGTCGCTGCACGGCTTCATCCGCATGGCGGTGCAAACGCTCGCGCACTGGATCCGGGCGAAGGTGACACCACCGGTGAGATTGCATTAGTGCGAGCCATGTGGTCCGGGCTGTCGCTGGGAAAGAAGATTTGCGAAAGATCAAATATGCAGGCCATGAACAGCCTACACTTGCGCCAGGTTTCCCCCTGATTGACAGATTCGGACAACACATGACATCAAGACCGGAGACGCTTTTCGAAGCGGCGAGTTACGACCTGAACAAATTCAGGGAACGCCGCATGGCCGAGCGCCGCGCGACGCAGCGCAATACGCCGGATCGCCGCATGCAGCGCAATGCGGCACCGCCGGACGACCAGGTGGTCGACGCGCCGGCGGATCCTGTCACCGGAAAAGACGATTCTGCCTGAGCAGAGCGGAACCGTGGGCGATCATCGATCAGGCGCCATCCGGCCTGACCGGTGTTGCGGCCTCTGCGCCCACCACGGTGGTCCACGGCCGCACCTGCCATCGCGTCACCAATCCATGCCGCACATAGGGATCCGCCGCAGCGAAGCGCTGCGCCGGTTCCGCCGAGTCGCCCGTGAACAGCAGCACCGCGCTGTCCACCGGATCTCCCAATGCTCCCGCGAGCACGAGTTCGCCGCGCTCATGTGCCTGCCACGCCAGTTTCAGATGTTCCGCCCGGAATTCGCCCCTGCGCGCCAGATAATCGTTGCTCACTTCGTAGAACAGAAAATAGTGCATGCCTCGTCCGTAAAAAAGATGGATGCAAAACGACATACGGAGCCGATCTTGATGGTTCGGCCCGCACCGCGAAAGCTATTGTACAAAGAGATTGCCGGATGCACGCGGCCGGTGGTGCTGTGATGGAAAAGAGAATGACGGAAGGCGGGGGCGGTGCCGCAGTACAGGGCTCATTCAGGGGAAGAACGAGACCCTGCACTTTCGAGGCGACACGCGATGGGGGTCATGCTGCAGGATCATGCCGTTCCTGCGTCAGCGAGGCGTGCCGCGCCGCAGCAGGTTGACGATGGCCAGCAGGACGACGGCCCCAAGGAAAGACACCAGCAACGACGACATGCTGAAGTCGTTCTGATTGATGGTGCCCGTGCCGAACAGCGGCGCGAGCAGCCATCCGCCCAGCAATGCGCCGACAATGCCCACGACGATGTTCAGCAGGAGCCCTTGCTGTGCATCCGTACGCATCACGAGACTGGCGAGCCAGCCGAGAATACCGCCGACGACAATCCAGATGATGAAGTTCATTTTCTACCTCCTAAACAAGTTGATGGACTGCTACTCATAGACAGGGTCGCATGTCGAATGGTTCATGTGGCATATGCATAGGCATCCTCCTTCTCGTCAATCGATGCGCGCGCCGCTTCGCCACCCATTTCCGGCACATCCCGCTTGCCGTCGATGCCGGAGCGGATGCGGATCAAGCAGTTCGCGCGGACCGGCACCCAATCGTCCAAGGTGTTCCAGTCCTTGCTGTCTGCGGATTCCATGTTTCAAGCCGCCGGCTTCGGCAGTCGTTGCGGATGCGTATCGCGACGTGCTTCCGTGGCGCCGGGCATGCACGATGCGGGCAGTGGGCCGCATGCAGTCAAAGGCGCAGACATGATCGCCTGTTTGCCGGTCGGGGGAGACGGAATTGCGCGCGAAGTTCAGTGCAGGGTGCGTTCGAAGCCCTGGATCTGCTGCTCGGCTTCGTCCTTGCCGATGCCATAGGCTTCCTGGAGTTTGCCGGCAAGCTGTTCGCGCTGTCCGTTGATCATGTCCAGCTCGTCGTCGGTGAGCTTGCCCCACCGCTCCTTCAATTTGCCCTTGAACTGTGTCCAGTTACCCGCGACGGTATCCCAATTCATGACAGTCTCCTTTTCACAAAAAGAATGCTTCCCTAGTGCTGCACGCAAGCGGTGCAAATCCTGTGCCTGTATCGGGGCGGGCTGAACAGTGGAGGTCACGCCGATTTGGCAATTCTTTCTTGTAAATGTTCCAAGCGGCTTTGAAAACAATACAGGGCGCAGCGTGGAGTCGTCGTGGCGCAAATCGCCCGATGCGATGCATTGACGAGGCGCAAACAGGGACGGCGCATCGCTTTGCATGATGGAAGCATGACTGAATGGCAATGTTTCCGGTGCGCTGCCGAATGCCGGGAGTAGGTGCCGGTTGTCGAATCGCTTGCAGAAAGATTGCACTGCACGGCGGGTTGCCGGTCACAGTCATTGCACGAGCAGACCGGCCCGGTAGCCGTTTTATTTCACAGCAATTGCTGGCTGGAAAGAAAAGAGGCGACGGACAATAAAAAAGTACGCCGAATTAGCGTTTTCGTAACATATTGTGAACAATTTCTGGTGCGGACGGAAACTTAATAGGGGTCAAGGTGTCATTTGTTACACCTAAGTACGATGTGTTTTATCTAACAGACAGGAGCCAATCATGACCGAACACGCGCTATCCGGACAGGAAACCTATGATCCGAATCGATTACTGGACACGCTGCTCGAAAAAATGAATCTGAAAAATGATGCAGCCCTCTCGCGCATGCTCGAAGTTGCGCCGCCGGTCATCAGCAAGATCCGCCACCGGAGGCTGCCGATCGGCGCGTCGCTGCTGATCCGCATGCATGAAACCACTGGCATGAGCATCCGCGAACTGCGCGACCTGATGGGCGATCGCCGCACCAAGTATCGTCTGAGCGATGCCCAGGGCAAACCGAAGCCGGCCGAAGTGTCGCAACAGCAACCCGGCGGAGGGCAGCCTTCCCACTTTCACTGATGACGAGACCGGGCCGGAATCCTGAACCAGATCGGGAATGCCGGCCCGTTGCCCTTGCAGGTTCGCTGTGCCCTGTCGCCGGAAAGTGGCGACGTTCCGGGCGCGATCCATTCCTGTTGTTGCCATCAAGGCAGACGGAGCACTGCGGCCGCCAGTCGCTCGACTGCCTCGGCTGCTGTTTGCCTGTCCTCTTCACTTTCTCCCTCTCGGCCCCTGGGCGGCACTCTTCCAGGCCGATGCGGGAATGACGGCCGTTGTTGATTCCCGCTGACATTCCAGCTTGATTTTTCATGATTGGGGTCAATGCGCTTGCTGTTCGGTGCTAATATTCTCACTATTGACCAGAATCAACATTTCAGTGCGTGGAAATACCGATTGACTTTCTTCGCAGGCGCTTCGTCGGAGCGCCTCAAGCTCAAGATCAAGATCAACAGCGAATTCTCCAGCCCAAAGGTGCAACATGCTCAGAAACCTCACGATCAAGTCACGCCTGATCTTCGTAGTCGCCTTTCTGTCCCTGAATTGCATCGTCGGCGCAATCATCGGCCTGACCAGTCTGTATCTTGCCAATGAAGGCTTGAAGACCAACTATCAGTACCGGCTGCGCCCGATCGAGGAGATGGACGACATCGTCCGGCTGATCGACCGCAACCAGCTTGCGATCGCCCAGGCGCTCACCGACGAGCCGGCAGCCATTGCGAAGGATATGGATGAGGTCGACAAGCGCATCGCGGAAATCGGCACGCGCTGGGAAAGCTTCATGGCGGCATCCTCGGCCAATATGTCGCCCGAGGAAAAGGCGCTGGCCGACAGATTCAGCGCCGCCCGCGGCAAGTTCGTCACCGAAGGCCTGAAGCCCGCCGTCGCGGCTTTGCGGGCCAATGACATCCCGCAGGCCGGCAAGCTCATGCGCGGCCCGATGAACGAATTGTTCGTGCCGGTTGCGGAGGGCGCCAACCAGCTGATGAAATTCCAGGAAGACACGGCGAAGCAGGAATACGAGAAGAACCAGACGATTTATTTCTGGGTGCGCGTCTCCTGTATCGGCGGCATGGGATTTGCGATCCTGCTCGGCGCCCTGATCTGCGTGTGGCTGGTTCGCGCGATCGCCAGGCCGCTGTCCGATGCGGTCAAGGTGGCGCGCAGCGTTGCCGCCGGCGACCTGACCACGCGTATCGAATCGCGGTCGGCCGACGAGACCGGCCAGCTGCTCGAAGCGCTA
>JAKACN010000075.1 GCA_021821365.1 Pseudomonadota bacterium
GAAGACGACATGCTCGAACTGGCGCGAACGTTATCCGGCATGGGCGTGAAAAATTATGCACTGCAGGTCTTTCGCGCACAGGGTTGCAAGACAAAGGAATTGAAGGCCACCGCGATCGCCGGTTATCCGAGCGCAGGATTGCTCGATACCCTCACGCGGATGTTCCCCGGCTTCGTCCATCGGCCGGCGTAGAAAACGCAGCGGATGCATGGTGCGCATTACGCGCCATGCATCTTCATCTCCCCTGGCGGAACACGCCGCGCTGCGCCCGCGTCAATCCTGTTCTTCGCTGACGGCTTCGGCACGATGCCGTTCGAGATCGGCGATCACCCGCTCCACCACGACATCGCCCTGCTCCGGATCGAAGTCCATGTGGTTGCGCTTCTTCACGCCGTATTCATTCAACTGGTGGTAGTGGTCCGGCGCGACGCCATGGCGTGCCAGCGAACTGCGCACGCAGGCCAGGGGGCAGCCGTCGATGCCGATGATCGGCCGGCCCGACTTGGCGACCCGCACCAGTTGCGGCACGTCGCCGCCGACGCCGGCGATGCAGGACATTTCTGCAACACCGAGACGGTCAAGCCGCACGGCGGCATAGTTGGCGGTCTGTGCCGCGCTGGAACAACCCGAGCAGGAGTAAACGAGAGGAAAAGTCGGATCCTTGACAGCCATCGTCGTCCCCGCTCAGGCCTGCCCCCGCCCGCCCGGCCTGATCCGGCCCAGCACGCGTGCCGGCGCCAGTTTGCCGAGTTCGAATACCGGCAGTTCGATGGCATCGAGCGTGTTCTTCACCAGCAGGCCCAATTCGGTATCGCCCTCCATCGAAAGGCGGCGGCTGAAGAACAGGGTGTCCGGATCTTCCTCGCGGCGCGCCAGCAACATGAAGTCATAGGCGCAAGCGCCGATGGTCAGGTCCGGCTCGGCATTCCTGGCACACGGCGCGAAACGTCCGTTTTGCCAGGTAAAGTCGAACGACAGCCGCGCATCGGTCACACTAATGCGCAACCTCTTGCCATTCAGGGATTGCTGCACGTCTTCCGGCAGGTCGCTTTTCAGGGCCAGGTTGAGGCCAGTGGCGAACAACATGGAGCCGGGATACGCCGGCAACAGGGAGAGCAGCTTGCCCACAGGTTCGGGCAGCAGAAAACGGTTTTGACTCATAGGAATTCCCTCGACTGATACTTGCCGGGCCTCGCATCGACGCGACAGTCGGCCAAGCCCGGTCCTTCATGCCCGTTCCGGTTCGGAGCGGGACCACGGATCGTCCGGATCATCTTGCCGGATGCGTCGCGGCGCACCCCGCTTCTCTCTTTCGTTGTCTGGCCGATCCACTCGTCGCGCCGGAAACGGGTCTCCACCGCCCGGCGAAAATTCAGCGTGCCGCTACCCGCTCAAGGCCGGGTTTGCCATGCCAGTATCCGTTGCACGGTGCCGACGGCATCAGCGGTTCCATCTCGGCCATGGCATCGTCGCCGCTGCGCTTTTGATCCATGACATCGCGGAACAGGCGGATGACCTGTTCGGTGTGCTGCGCCTGCGGGCTGATGCGCACTACGTCCACGCCCAGCTTGCGCATCTCGTCCAGCTCGTTCACCAGGTTGTACACCAGCGCGGACTGCGTCTGGATGCCATTGAGCGTCAGGAAATGCTGCCCTTCGCGCGTCTTCAGCGCGAGGCCGTCCGGGTACTGCATGCACATGAACTGGCAGTCGTCCTTCGGCAGGTTGTGGTGGCGGGCGGTGAAGCAACGCGCCGAGAAAGCCAGCGGCATGCGCCCGTAGGCGAACACCTCGGTCTCGACGCCGGCCGGACGTCCTTCATGGACATGCGCCAGGCTGTCGCGCGACATTTCCAGCGGAATCACCCAGCGCTTCGCGCCGGTCTCCGCCATGAACTGCAGCGTCGGTGCGTTATAGATGTTCAGGTGCGGACCGGCGACGAACGGCAGCTTGCCGGACAGGCAGCGCACCGCGCCCATGTCGTTGGCTTCCACGCCGAATTTGCCGTTCTCGGTGATCCGGTGCAGCGTGCCAATGTCGGTCTTGGATTCCAGCAGGACCTGCGTGGACAGATACACTTCCTTGCCCGCATCCTGCAGCATTTGCGCCACGTCGAGCCAATCGCTCAGCTTCAGCTCGCGGCGGCGCGAGCAGACAGCTTCGCCCACATAGACGATATCCACCGGTGTTTCGGCGATCGCCTGGTAAAACTCGAATACGGTATTGCGCGGCCAAAAATACAGGTTCGGCCCCAGAGCCAGCTTCAAAATGTGTTCTCCGACGAATTATTTCCACGGACGGTGGTAGGCGCCCAGCGTATGCTGCTGCCCTTCCGCCACCTTGTTGAGTTCCGCCATCCAGGCCGGTTTCACGGAATAGCGCTGCGCCTGGTCGAGGCAATTGTCGATGGCGTCGCGCCACACCTTGGTGACCTGGCCGACATAGGCCGGGCTGCGCTGCCGCCCTTCGATCTTGATGGCACGCACGCCCAATGCCAGCAGCTGCGGCAGGAGTTCCAGGGTGTTCAGGCTGGTCGGCTCCTCGATCGCGTAATAGCTTTCGTTGTTGACCTCGAAACGGCCCTTGCACAGCGTGGGATAGCCGGCGTTTTCGCCTTCGCCGTAGCGGTCGATCAGCACGCCGTTCAAACGCGATTCCAGCCCCTTGGACGTCTGCTGCCAGCGCACCGACTTGGCGGGCGAGCACACGCCATTCGTGTTCGGCGCTTCGCCGGTGGCGTAGGAAGACAAGGCGCAGCGGCCTTCCACCATCACGCACAGGCTGCCAAATCCGAAGACCTCGATTTCCACCTCGGTGTTCTGCGTGACGAACTCGACCTGCTCCATCGACAGCACGCGCGGCAACACGGCACGCTGGATGTTGAAGCGCTCGCGGTAGAAATTGATCGCCTCGTAATTTGTGGCCGACCCTTGCACGGACAGGTGCAGGCGCAGGTCCGGGTAGGTCTTCGCGGCGTACTGCATCAGCGCCGGGTCGGCCAGGATGATGGCATCGATGCCCGACGATGCGGCGCGGTCGATCGCCTTGCGCCAGGGGCCCACGTCGGCCGCCTGTGCGTAGGTGTTCAGCGCCAGCAGGACCTTGCGGCCCTTGCCATGGGCGTAGGCGATGCCTTCAGCGATGGCCTTCTCGTCGAAATTCAGACCGGCGAAATTGCGCGCATTGGTCGAGTCGCGAAAGCCGAGGTACACGCAATCGGCGCCGTTATCGACGGCAAGCTTCAGGGCCGGAAGGCTACCGGCCGGACAAACCAGTTCCATCTGGCCTGTGGCGTTCTGCATAACTTCTAGTCTTCAAAAATGGTGATCGGATTCTTCGTCATGGAACGTATGCCGGTCCTCACGCAGTCATGCAGGCACGACGACCGTTGAAGGACAGGCGATCGCGCTATCTGCTTTCGCCGGACGCACGCCATTCAGCAGGAATTCGATGAGCTCGCGCACCGACCGGATTTCGCTGCCAAACGGCAGCTTCTCCGACCCACGGAAGAACAGGCCGCGCTTGACGTCGCCGTTCATGGCGAACGCAAGCTGGGTGTCGATGCAGAACTGGCCGTGCTTGGCGATGCCGTCACGCAAGCCGCATTCGTGCAGGCAATCGAAACCGACGGTGCAATCCTTCGGCGCCGCCTTGCGCTGCAGCTTCGCTTCCTTCTCCAGGTAGTTAGCCAGCCACGGCGTGCGCACGCCGCGCGCCGGCAAGCCCGCCACGCTCATGAAGGTGACGATGTCTTCCGGCTTGGCCTCGGCGAGAACCTTCTTGAAATTGATATGGGCATCGCCCTCTTCGGTCACGGCGAACGCGGTGCCGAGCTGCACCGCGCTTGCGCCCATGTCCATCAGCGCGCGCACCTGCTCGTGGCTGTTGATGCCGCCGGCGGTGATCAGGGGAATCTTTTCACGCTCGAGGCCGAGGTCCTTGAACAGCTGCAGCGTGCCTTCGAGCACTTCGGGGAAGGCGAAATGCGGGTTGTTGACATCTTCGATCTTCGCCGCGCCGAGATGGCCTGCGGCATAACGCGGATTCTCGATCACGATCGCGTCCGGCAGGCGGTTCTTGCGCATCCACTTCTTGATGATCAGCGCAATGCCGCGCACATCCGACAGGATCGGAACCAATGCAACATTCGGGTGGTCTACGGTCAACTCGGGAAGGTCCAGCGGCAAGCCGGCGCCGACGACGACGGCATCGATGCCGCTCTCGCAGGCCTGCTTGACGTAGTTGGCATATTCGGCGACCGCGCGCATCACGTTCACCGCCACCATGCCGATGTTCTGCGCCATCGCCTTGGCAGCCTTGATTTCGCGATCGAGCGCGATCAGGTTTGCGCGGTCGATCAGTGCCTTGTTGCGCGACTTGCCGGTCTGGGCCATGAGATCGGCGTGATGACGGCGCAAATCCACGCTGGAAATCGTGCCGACGCCGCCGAGACGGGCGACCGTGCCCGCCAGCCGGTGCGCCGAAACGCCGACGCCCATACCGCCCTGGACAATTGGAAGGAGAGACTTGCCCTTGATGACAAGCGGGTGTAAAGCAGTTTTCAACACAGGGACGTCCTTCCAATCACTAAGCAACGAGCGAATGTAGCAAATGCAAAGTCGAATTTGTTTGATCCCGATCAAGAAATCCGGACTTGAATTGAATTAGGGCAACTGACAGGCTGCCCGTTTCGCAACGTGGCCATTGTGCTCACTTTACCCTCGTGACTGGCCCTGATTCCTTGATTCAGGTTAAGGATTTCCGCTTGCCGCGAATGTCACAATGTGATGCACCAACATGAAACAAGGCTTCACATGACTGCGATTTCACGCTTTCTCGGCAGCGATCACAAACGCTGCGATGATCTTTTTGCCAACACCGAGACCAGCGTCAACGATGGCCAATGGGACCAGGCGGCAGCTTCCCTCAATGCGTTCGTCGACGCTGTCGAACGTCACTTCAACATGGAAGAAAAGGTGCTGTTCCCGACTTTCGAAAAGGCCATCGGCAGCACGGAAGGCCCGACACGGGTGATGCGCATGGAGCACGAGCAGATGCGCTCCATGATGGCGCTGCTCAAGGATGCGCTGATGAAGCGCGATGCCGACGAATTCTTCGGCCATTCGGACACGTTCAACACCATGGTCCAGCAGCACAACATGAAGGAAGAGACGATTCTCTACCAGATGACCGACCGTGTGCTGTCCGGCCAGCAGGAACAACTCATCAGCGAGATGAACGGCATCGTCGCCACGTCATGAGCCATTCAACGCCGGACGATATCGTCCTGGATGTGTGCGGGCTGGAACCGCCCGAACCGCTGGAGCGTGTGCTGGAGGCGCTGTCGAGTCTACCCTCCGGCCGGCGCCTGTGCGTGATCATCGGCCGCGAGCCGATTCCCCTCTATCGCATACTGGAACAGAACGGGTACGCCCACCAGACCCGGTGCCGCGAGGATTTCCTGTACGAAGTCCTGATCTGGGATAAACGCAAGACCTGATTCCGGAGTCACATGCAGCGCGTCCTATCGTTCGAGCAGACCCCGCCGCTCTCGGTCCCGCTCCGCTTCTTCCTGACCGCGCCGCTGTTCGCCGTCGCCGCAGGCCTGGTGCTGCTGTGGCAAGGTCCGGAAGCGCTGGCCTCGCGCTGGTCTCCAGTGACGCTGGCCGTCACGCACCTGCTGACGCTGGGCTTCCTTGCGATGTGCATGATCGGCGCGCTGATGCAGATTCTGCCGGTCGTGGCCGGCATCGACATCCCGCATTCGCGCACCACCGCGGCCGCCGCGCATGCCCTGCTTGCCTCGGGCGCGCTTTCCCTGTCGTCCGGTTTCCTGATGTCGTCGCCGCTGCTGATCAAAATGGCACTGCCGCTGCTTGCACTCGCCTTTGCCTGGCTGTTCTTCGCCGGACTGCGCGGCGTGTGGCGCGCTCCTGATGGCAAGGATATGCTGGCCGCGATCCGTCTTGCTCTCGCCGCGCTGGCCGCGGTCGTGATCCTCGGCCTTGCCGCGGCCAGCGCCTTCGCCTGGCCCGTGACCCTGCCGCTGCCGGTCATGACCCTCGCCAACGTGCATGCCGCATGGGGATTGCTCGGCTGGGTCGGGTTGCTCATCATCGGCGTTGCCTACCAGGTTGTGCCGATGTTCCAGGTGACGCCAACCTACCCGCGCGTCGTCACCCGATGGCTGGCGAAGACGGTGTTTGCGCTCATCGTGATCTGGTCGGCAACGGAAGTGCTCGCGAGCTGGATGAATGTCCTGTCGGCTCTGCTTGCGCTGGCGTTCGCCCTGTTTGCCGGCACCACGTTCTACCTGCTGTGGCGACGCAAGCGGCCCAAGCCCGATCCGACCACGCTGTTCTGGCGCGCCGGCCTCGCCAGCCTGCTGGCCGCTACCGCCCTGTGGCTCGCAGGCACGCTGTTCCCCGCGCTCGCGGCAAGCGCGCCCTATCCGCTCCTGCTGGGCATGCTGTTCATCGTCGGATTCGCCTATTCGGTGATCAACGGCATGCTCTACAAGATCGTGCCTTTCCTGGTCTGGTACCACTTGCAGAACAAGCTCGCGGGAGGCTGCGCCAAGGCGCCGAACGTGAAGCAGATCCTGCCCGACCGCATGGCGGAACGCCAGTTCCGCGCCCATCTGCTGGCCCTGGCGCTGCTGCTTGCCGCCGCGCTCCTGCCGGCATGGCTGTCTCGTGCCGCGGCACTGGCTTTCATCGTCTCGTCGGCCTGGCTGTGGTTGAATATCTGGAAAGCCGCGCGGATCTATCGCACGATGACCGCCGACCTGTCGAAGCTGCGGGAGCCGGTGTGAAGGCGTGAGGGCGCGCCGGCATTGACTACCGGCCTTCGTAGGATCGCAGCTTGTCGATATCGAGGATGGTGATGGTGCGCCCTTCCACGCCGATCATCTGCCGGTCGGCGAGATCATGCAGGATGCGCGAGAAATGCTCCGGCGTCAGGTTGAGCCGCGACGCCAATACTGTCTTGCTGACTTTCAGCGTGATCTGGTCGCCATCCGCCGGCGTCTCCTGCTTCAGCAGGTAGCCGATCACGCGTTGCGTCCCGGAACTCAGCGAATACGCTTCCACGTCGCAGATCAGGCTGTGCAGCCGCCGGCTCAGGCCCGCCAGCATCTTGCGCGCAAACTTCGAATCCCGTTCCAGCTCATCGAACACGGCTTTCTTGGGCACATGCAACAGGAGCGAATCGGCAAGGGCCTGCGCCGTCACGATGTATGGCTTCTCCATGAACATCAAGGCTTCGCCGAAACTGAATCCCGGCCCGATGATCTCGACCACTTTTTCGTTGCCGTCCGCGGAATGAAACGCCAGCTTCACCTGGCCGTAAATCACGGTATGGAATCCGGCACAGGGGTCGCCACGCCGGAAAATGATGTCGCCGCGCGGAACATGCATTTCGGTAACGGAGTCCGCGATCTTGTCCAGCTCTTCCGGAGCGACTTCATTGAACAGCGGCAGGCGGCAGAGAAAATCGCGCGCCTTGATTTTGTTGGTGTTCATGCAATGCTACCTAACGATCAGGACCGGGACGCTCGTCGCGGCGATCACCTTGGTCGCCACCGAGCCCATCACCAGGCTCTGGAATGCCGTGCGTCCATGCGAACCCATGACAATCATGTCGATCTTGTGCTTCTTCGCGTACGCGCGGATCTCCTCCGCCACGTCCCCCACCTTCCACGCCGAAGTATACGGGATCTGCAGCTTGTCCAATAGTTTCCCGGCCGGCGCCAGAACCGCCTCGGATTCATCCCGATAATAGTCGGCGATCAGGTCGGCGGCCAGGAAAGGCCGCGAGCGTCCAGCCGGTACCGGCTCCTTTACGTGCAACAAATGCAATTCCGGCTTGCCCTGGAACCAGTCGAGATGCGAAGCCACATGCTTGACCGCCTTGCGCGAGAATTTCGAACCGTCCACTGCGACCAGCACTCTCATCGGAGACCCCCTGTTATTTGTCTTGTTTCATCACGTGTGCATATCGTCGCGAAGGAATGTAACAAACGGATTTTACCCGTTGTTTGATTTGAATCAATTTGCCCCGGATCGATGCGGGGGCTGGGCACCGGTCATACAGGAATCGTTATGGCGGCAGGAATGTGGTGCCATATCCATCTTGCGGGTCAATCCGCGTAGCCGCTGCATGCCTTCCTGCATTTCCTGGAGATCGCCTTGACCCAAGCACCCGCATCGCATCCTCACCGGATCACCATCGTCGGCGGCGGCGCCGGCGGGCTCGAACTCGCCGTTCGCCTCGGAAAGAAACTGGGAAAAAAGAACAAGGCACAAGTCACCCTGGTCGACGCGGCGCGCACCCATCTGTGGAAACCCTTGCTGCATCAGATCGCGGCCGGGACGATGGATAGTCATACCGACGAACTCGAATATCTCGCCCTTGCCCGCAATTACCACTTCCGTTTTCGGCTTGGGCGCATGGACGGCCTCGATCGCGGAAAAAAGGAGATTTACCTGGCCCCGACCTGTGACGAGGAAAACAACGAGATCCTGCCGCGCCAGGCGATTCCGTATGACACGCTGGTGCTGGCCATCGGCAGCCAGAGCAACGACTTCGGCACGCCCGGCGCGCAAGAGCATTGCATCATGCTGGACTCGCCCGCTGCGGCGGAACGCTTTCACCAGCGGCTCATCAATTCCTGCCTGCGCGCGCAGACGAAAGCCAAACTCCCCGGGCAGGCTCCATTCACCGTGACCATCATCGGCGGTGGCGCAACCGGCGTGGAACTCTCCGCCGAACTGCACATGACGGCCAGGATCATGTCGACCTACGGCCTCGCCAATTTCGATCCGGGAAAGGATTTGCGCATCGTGGTCGTCGAGGCCGCGCCCCGGTTGCTGCAGGCATTGCCGGAACGCCTTTCCTCGGCGGTCGCCCATGAATTGCAGTCGCTCCACATCGAGATCCTTACCAGCGAACGCGTGGTGGAAGTCACGAAGGATGGCGTGCGGATGGCCGATGGCACCTTCATCCAGAGCGAACTTGTGGTGTGGTGCGCGGGTATCAAGGTGCCCGATTTCACCAGGAATCTCGACGGCCTCGACGTCAACCGGCTCAACCAGCTCATGGTCCGGCGCACGCTCCAGAGCACGCGCGATGCATCCGTGTTCGCCATCGGCGATTGCGCCTCCTGCCCGCAAGGCGACGGCAAGCCGCCGGTGCCGCCGCGCGCGCAGTCGGCGCACCAGGAAGCGATGCTGCTGGCGAGATCGCTGATGCGCATGCTTGAGGGCAAACCCCTGCGGGAATTCACCTATCGCGACTACGGTTCGCTGGTATCGCTCGGCGAATACAGCGCCGTCGGCAGCCTGATGGGCGCGATCGCGCGGGGATCGGTATTCATCGAGGGCCACATCGCGAAGTGGATGTACTGGTGGCTCTACAAGCGCCACCAGATTGCGGTCAGCGGCTGGTTCAGGACGTGGCTGGTGACATGGGCCGAGGCCATCAATTGGGCGCGCAATCCACGCATCAAGCTGCACTAGCGAGGAGCGCGCACGGAATCCGGGCGTGCGTCGGATCACGTGCGGCCATCGTGCGCATGGCGCACGCTACACCCTTTTCTGCCGAACAGAGCGTAGCGAGCGCCGTACGCACGAATCCGGACGCATTCCGAATCAGGCGCGCATCTTTATCTGGCGATTCTACGGCCTCGCCAGCGACACGCCATGCTTCGCGAAAATCTGCGCGAGCTCGCCGGACGACGCCATCTCGTTAGTCGCTGCCTGCAAGGCCTTGGCCAGCTCGACATCGCCGTTCCTCACCGCGAGCCCGACCACCCAGCCCTCACGCGGCAGGCGCTGGAACGTCGCCTCGCTCACCGCGAAATTGGGATCCTGTCTGATCACCGATTCGATTTCGGAGCGATTGGCCAGTACCGCATCGAGCTCGCCCGCCTTCAGCTTATCAAGCGCCTCGGCGGCGGTCGGGTAGATCTTCACGTTGTCGCGGAATTTCCCGTCCTGCTCGCCCAGCAGGACCATCGCCGAGATCGACACTTTCTCGACGCCGACCTTCTTGCCGGCGAGCGAATCGATACTCTCGTACACCGGGATCTTGCGCACGTCGCGCACCAGGCGCACATTCTCGTGATAGTACGGCGCAAAGATCTTGACCTGCTTGTTTGCATTCATCAATCGCGGATCGACCGGGACATGCATCAGCACGTCGGCCGGCCCATACCCGAGATAATGCCCCTTCCACACCATGTTGCGCAGGTCGTCGCCGAGCTCTTCGCCGGCATCGAAGGGAAGCAGGTGCACCTTCAGCCCGAGTTTCCCGGCCAGCGCCTGCGCGAAGTCGACGTCAATGCCGCTCTCCCTGTTCGAGAACGGCGCGAAGTCGTTATACACCGCGACCTTCAGAATGCCGCCCTGCTTGAGTTTGTCGAGATCGGCATGCGCCGACTGCAGCGGCGCGTACAGGGTGAAGGCGAGCGCAAATGGGGCCGCCAGCCTCCGCAATGCATGCATGATCATTTCTGCCTCCGTTGATGTTGTTGTAATGGGGATCGCACTGATCAGTTGGTTTCCCGGCGCGTTTCGAGATAGGCCTTGATCGCCCACATCGCTTCCTGGGTGAAGACCTTCTCGAACGGCGGCATGTACACGGCGCCATTGCGCGTCTTTCCGCCGCGAATCGAGGTCAGGAAATACTTGTCGGTGTCCTTGTAACAGGCCTGCTTTTTCTTCTCGTTCTTCAGGCTGAAGCAGTCGCGGTCCAGCTTGCGCAGGTCGGGGGCGATACCGCCGGAAATCGCTTCGATGCCATGGCAGCGCGCGCAGTTTTGCGCGAAAGCGGAGGTACCGACCTTGATCGCTTCCTGGTTGCCCTTATAGGGATTCTCGTCACGCCAACCCTCTCCGAGCGGCGGCAAGGTGCTGGTATCGACCGCCTGCGGGATGACATCGCCATGCGCCATCGCGGCAAGCGGCGCCAACGACGCGGAAAAAATCAGTGCGGCAAAAACAAAAGTGGAAGGTTTGCGTTTCATGGTGTCTCCTCTTTGAATGAAATAACGGGTACGCAGGTAAACGCAATTGGCGTGCCATCGGATGCGTTGCGCGGCATCTCGCCAGCGGCGATCGGATGCCGTCGTTTTTGGCCCGTACGCATGCTGTACCGACGTCTTTGCAACGCAAACGCGACGGCATCGAAAAGGCGGCCCAGCTTTCGCGCGCATCGAAGTGCGCCAATATGCAACACTGCTCCAGAACACAACGATGCGCGCTCCTGCCATTCCAGCCAATGCCGCTCCCCTGCTCTGCCAGCCATGAAAAAGAAGGCCGGGTGGACAAAGCCACCCGGCCTTCGCATTCTGGTACAGGAAAGGCGCTCAGTGCGGCAGCATGCGCCAAATGATGCGGGTTCCGGTCACCGACAGGTGGTAGAAGACTGCCAGCACATGCACCGCGATCAGGGCCACCAGCAGCCACGAAAATGCGATATGCATGTTGTTGAACACCGAGTGGATCAGCGGATCGTCCCAGCCGAACTGCGGCAAGGGGTATCCGAAAAAGCGGATGCCGTGACGCGTGAATCCGGAGGAAACGATGCCGCACAAGGGCGTCATCACCATGCACGCGTACAGCATCCTGTGCGACGCCTGCGCCGCCTTTTCCTGCAGAACAGAACGATGCAATCCCGTCGGTGACGGCGCCGGCACGCGCGACTTCCACCACAGCCGCAGCAACACAAGCGCAAGCGCGATCAGCCCGAGCGATTTGTGGATGCCGTAATAGAACGCAACCGGCGGCGTGCGTTTCGGAATGTCGACCATGTACCAGCCGATCCCGATCTGCACGAACAGCAGGACGGCCATCAGCCAGTGCAGCAGCATGGCAGGCTTGCTGTACGCCTGCGGCAGTGTTTCATTCATGTTCGCCTCCTCCGCCACGCCACTCATTGCACCACCACGCCCCACGGCAATTCGCCGACCGGTATTTCCTTGATCACCTGGTTGCTTTGCGTGTCGATCACCGATACCGAATTGGAGCGGCCATTGGCCACATACAGTTTCTTGCCGTCCGGCGTCAGCGCCATGTTCCATGGCCGCTTCCCGACCGGGATGGTTGCCGTCGCCCGGTTCTCGGCGGTATCGATCACCGATACGCTGGCATCCTTGCCGTTGGAGATGTAGACATGCCTCCCGTCCGGATGCACCGTCACGCCATTGGAAAACTTGCCGGCCTTGACCTGCGCGATCAGCGACTGCCGCGGCACGTCGATCACATAGACCGTGCTCGCGAGTTCCGCCGCCACATAGGCCTTGCTGCCATCCGGGGAAAAGCCGATGCCGCGCGGACGCTGGCCGAGCGTGATGGCATTGACCTCTTCACGCTTGGCGACGTCCACGATGTCGACCGAATCCGCCTCTTCCGCGCTGACGTACAGCCATTTCCCGTCCGGGCTGAATTCCGCGTGTTCCGGATTTTTCCCCTTGGTCTTGACGCTGAACACCTGCTGATTGGTGGCCGTCGACACGAAGCCCACGCTGTTGCTGATCTCGCTCGCCACCACGACCCAATCGCCGGCACGAGAGATGCCAACGCCCTCGGGCGAATCTTCCAGCGCCACCTTCGAGACGACCGCCCGCTTCGCCAGGTCCACGACCAGCAAGGCGTTGCTGGCCTGATCGCTGACATACAGGAGCTTGCCGTCGCGGCTGACGACAAGGCCGCGCGGCCGCTTGCCGGCGGCAATCGTATCGACGACGGAGTCCGTCTCGCAGTCGATCACGGACAAGGTGCCCGACTTCTCGTTGGGCACATAGGCGAAAGGGCTGGCATGTACCCCAAGTGCCCAGGCGGACAGGACAAGGAATGCGGTGAAATGTTTTTTCATGATGTCTCCGTTATGTCATTGGCCAACCGGCCTTATAGATCAGAACATGGTGCGCAATCCGACGAACAGGCGCCTGCCGGCAGCCGGCTCGAAGAAGCGGCGATTGCTGTCGTTGACGATGATCGAGCCGGCGTAGTTGCGATCGAACAGGTTGTCGAGGCGGCCGTACAGGGCCATCTTCATGCCGCCCGCGCGAAAGTCGTAGCCGGCACGCAGGTTGAATACGGCATAACCCGGCGCCGCATCGCTGTTGAGATCGTCGACGTAGGCGTGGCTCTCCGCGCGCATTTCCACTGCCGTAGTGACCGCATCCCGCGGCCGGTATTCGAGCTGCGCGAACAGGCTGTGCATCGGCGCGCCCGGCAGCCGGTTTCCGGCGGAGACCGCCGTGCCCTGGCCGTTCGTGAACGCCTGCTTGAAGCGCGCATCCAGCAAGGTGTAGCCGAGCTGGGTAGCGAGCTTGTCCCAGGCCGCTTTCCAGGACACTTCCACGCCGCGTCGTTCCACCTTGTCGACGTTCTGGAAAATCGAGCGCCCGTTATCGTTGGTCAGCGGCACGATCTCGTCATTGCTGTGCGCATCGAACAGCGCCACGTCGACACTATGCCTGCCGCTGTGCAGTTTGACACCCACCTCGCCCTGCACGCTGCGCGAGGGCTTCAGGGCGAGATTGGGTCCGGTGGCACCGGGCCGGTACGCCATCTCGGTCAATGTCGGCGTTTCAAAGCCACGGCCGATATTGCCATACACGTTGATATCGTCGGTGGCATGCCACACCAGCCCGACCACGGGACTGGTATTGCGGTATTCGACGCTTCCGCTGTCGTTCGGGCTGGCCGCCGTCACGTAATGATCATCGACCGCAAAGCGCACCCGCGACGCGCGCGCACCGGCCGTCGCCGTCCATTGCGGCGCGAAGGTCCAGTCGGCCTGGCCGAAGACGTCGAGGTTGTCGGCGCTGTCGATCTCGTCGCGCCGCAATGCGCCGGCGCTGCCGTTGTTGTTGACATAGCCGCGCCGTGTCTGGTCGAGCTGGTCGCCCTCGACACCCAGCGTCCAGTTGAACGGAAGCGCATTGACCTTCATTTTGTGCGTCCAGCTCAGTCCCGCACCCTTGAAACTGTTGTCGAGATCCACCACGCCGCCCGCGGAGTTGGCCGCGCTGCCGCTGAATGAGAGCGTCTGCATGATCTGCCGGGATCCGCCATAGGCGCGCGCATGCAAGGTGTCGTTGGCAGACAGGCGCTGATCAAGCAGCACGCCGGCCTGGTTCTGCTCGATGCGCTTGCGCGTATTGAAAGTGATGGCGCCGGGCGTGACCTGCCTTGGATTCTGCTCGAACTGCGCATGCGTCAATCCGAGCGGGTCCTGCGCGGTCGGCTGATCGAAGCGGTTGAATATGCCGGTGACGGTGGTGTCCGACGAAGGCCGTGCGACCACTTTGGCGTTGACCTGCGTACGCTCGGCCGCGCTGTGGTCGCGATAGCCATCGGTCGAGTAATGGGCGACATCAAGAAGCCCTCCGACTGTTTCCGACCCGCCGCCAACCGACACATCCGCCTGCCGCTGCCCGTAGCTACCGGCGCCGACCGCCGCGCTGGCGAACGGTGGCGCGGGTTTGAGCGGTGGCTCCTTGGTAAATACCTGCACCACTCCGCCAGCCGCATTGCCGTAGAGCTGGGCGACCGGACCGCGCAGCACTTCGATGCGCTGCGCCGAATTCAGGCTCGCGGTCGCCGCCTGTCCCTGCCCATCCGGCATGGTTGCCGGGATGCCGTCGATCAGAATGCGCACGCCGCGCACGCCGAAGGTCGAGCGCGTGCCAAAGCCGCGCACCGAGACTTGCAGGTCCTGCGCAAAGTTCTGTCGCTCCCTGACCTGTATGCCGGGCACGGCCTGCAACAGTTCCGACAGGTTCACCAGCGGGGAGGCCGCATGGTGCGTATCGACCTGCACGGCGTCGATCGAAGCCGGCGCATCGAAGCGGCGCTGCTCGGAACGGCTGGCGGACACCACCACGTCCTCCAGTTGCTTATCCTGCGCGGCTGCGGGATGCGACGTGCAGAGCAACGGTACGCTTAATGAAAGGGCAAGGACCGGTCCAAGCCCTGCCGGTGAAGGAACTGCCGCACTGCAGCGAAAACGGTTGAAAGAATTCATTGGCACTAGACGTTCAGGTTGATCGGTGTGATTCAGGTTGTTCCACGGCTTTTGCAATTTGCATGCCACGCGCATGCCGCGTGACCGCGACCCGGCGCGGCGAATGCGGGAACGGAAATTGCGCTGCGAAGTGCCAAACCTGTTTTGAAGGGGCGCTTTCATGGATTTGTTTTCTCGCCGCGCGGATTCGCGGCATCTCGTCGACTTACTGGTCAACGCCGTCGAGCCGCGCCTGCTTGCGCAGGCGGTCGCGGCGCTGGCCGCTGCCACTGCCCCGGCCGTGCACGCGGAGCAGGCCGCAGCGCCGGAGCGCGAACTGCCTTCCGTGTCGGTCGTATCGGCAGCCTTGCTGCCCGGCCTGGGCATCGACGGCAGGCTGCTTCCCTACGACGTGCAGACCGCCACGGCCAAGGACCTGAAGCAGTCGCAGGCCGGCACGCTGACCGACTACATGACCAGCCGGCTTGCCGGCGTCAATGCGAACGACATCCAGGGCAACACGTTCCAGAACGACATCACCTTCCGAGGCTTTCGCGCCTCTCCCATCCTCGGTTCGCCGCAGGGCATGTCAGTCTATCTCGACGGCGTACGCGTGAACGAACCCTTCGGCGATGTGGTGAACTGGGACATGCTGCCCGAGGCGGCCATTGCCAGCGTGTCGCTGGTGCCCGGTTCGAATCCGCTGTTCGGTCTCAATACGCTGGGCGGCGCACTGGCGTTTACCACGAAGAGCGGGCGCAGCCATCCCGGCTTCGAAGCGGAGACGTCCATCAGCAGCGCCGGCACGAAGCGCCTCGATCTTGCCTATGGCACTCGCCACCAGGGTGGAATGCACAGCTTTGTGGCTGCCACGCTGCTGGACGACAACGGCTGGCGCGAGCATTCGCCAAGTCGTCTTGGCAACGTCTTCGCAAAGATCGGTGCGCAACGCGGAACGACGCAATGGGATGTCTCGCTGCTGCAGGGATCCAGCCGCCTGGCGGGCAACGGCCTGCTGCCGAGCGACCGCTGGACGGACGGCGGCATGGTAAGTGGCCTGTATGAGACGAACCGCCGTGCCGCCTACACTTTTCCGGACGTGACGGAAAACCGCCTGACCCAGATGGCGGCCAGCCTGCGCCATGCGCTGGATGCCGAGACCGAACTCGTCGCCGGCGCTTACTGGCGCAACAGTCGCCGCGACGGCATCACCGGCGATGTCAGCCAGCAATACAGCGACTACGTGCAGGCCTGCGCGGCAGGATTCGACGCCAGCGGTTCGGCCGTCGACCCGGGAAGCTGCGAGACCAACAGGGCTTCCGCCGCCGTGCTGCACTCCGCCGCATTGAACAGCGCCACGACCAGGCAGGACAGCGCCGGCGTCAGCCTGAACTTCAACAAATATCTCGAACGCCATCAGTTCACGCTCGGCGCCGCGCTCGATGCCGGACGCGTGCGCTACGCGCAGCAGGAACAGGAAGGCTGGTTCACCGCGGATCGCGGCGTGGCCGCCGACCCGCAGGCCGCGCCGGAACGCGCGGCAGCCGTGCGGGGAACATCGCATGCCGCCGGCCTGTATGCCACCGACACCTGGGAAGTCGCCCCTGCCACCCATGTCACGGGCGCGGCACGCTTCAATCATGTCGAAGTCGCCAATACGCTGAGCAACAGCATCGGCGACCAGCCGCGCGAGCGCTTTACCTATAACAAGCTCAACCCGGCGCTGGGCATCACCCGCGATGTGGGTGGGCGCCTGTCCGTATTTGCCAACGTCGCGCAAAGCAACCGCGTCCCGACGGTCATCGAACTCGGCTGCGCCGATTCGGCCCAGCCGTGCCGCCTTCCCGCCGGCCTGCAATCCGATCCCTATCTGAAACAGGTGGTGTCGCGCACCGTCGAGGCGGGCACGCGCTGGCATGCCTCACCATCCGAGTCGCTGTCCGCGTCGGCGTACCAGACGGTGAACCGCGACGACATTCTGTTCTTCACCGCCGGCGCCACCCAGCAAGGCTATTTCGGTAACTTCGCGCGCACCCGGCGGCGAGGCGTCGATCTCTCCGCCAGCCGAACGATCGGCAGCATCAGCACGCATGTTTCCTACAGCTACCTGCGCGCGACCTACGATGCAAACGGCACGCTGTTCGCCGGCGAACGCAACGTGAACGTTCGTCCGGGCACGCCCATCGCCGGCCTGCCGCGCCACACGCTGAAACTCGGCATCGACTGGAATGCCACGCGCCAGTTAAAAATCGGCGGCAGCATGCTGGCCATCTCGAGCATGGCAACACAAGGCAACGAAGACGGCCTGCGCGCCGATACAACAACGGGAGGCGTCCCCGCCAATGCCGACTGGCGCATACGCGGTCATGCGGTCTTCAACCTGCATGCGAGCTACCAGAGGGACCATCAATGGGAGCTCTTTGCCAGGATCGGCAATCTCTTCAATCGCCGCTACGAAACCTATGGCGTACTCGGGCAGGACATGTTCCCGAACGGCGCGCTGCTGCAACCGCATGTCGCGCCGGGAGAAGCGGCCGAAGCCCGCTTTGTCGCTCCGGGGGCGCCGCGTATCGTGACTATCGGTCTGCGCTACAAGATGTGAAGCCGGCCATCAGAGCTGTTCCAATATGTGACACTGTTGCGACATCCTGGAGCACCTCACTTCAGCAATGGCCGGAATGACAAGCGAAGAGTCGCCTTGATTGAACTGCATTGCCCCACCAATCCCAGTTCTTTTCCGCATAGATCGTCAGACAACGCCAAGAGGGCGCTGGCGCACACAGCGCACCCTGCGAAATCACCTGAACCGTGCGCCACCACACACGCAGTCGCAGTGACGCTGCCGACCATCGCAGTGCGAATCGCCTCGCACGCGAATTTGCCCGTCCAATAAAAAAGGCCGATGACTTTCATCATCGGCCAAAACCATCCTCAGGCGAGGTAGAGGCCAGCTGTGCGCGCCAGCACCCAAGGAGGCAGAGACAGTCGATCGGCGATCAGATCGAGGACAGCTTGAAGACCCAGACTGATCCGCCCTGTTCGAGGAAGTTGACGCGGCGTGCGACATCGCCGCCCCACAGCGGCACCGCGCCGCCCCAGCCGGACACCACGGCGACGTACTGGGTGTCGCCATCCTGCCAGGTGATCGGGGGCGCGACGACGCCGGAGCCGGTCTGGAACTGCCACAGCTCCTTGCCAGTCTTCGCATCGAGCGCCTTGAGATAGCCTTCCGGCGTACCGTAGAACACCAGGTCGCCCGCCGTCGTCATCACCCCGCCCCACAGCGGCGCATTGTTTTTCGCTTCCCACACGATCTTGCCGGACTTCGGATCGATCGCCCGCAACGCGCCGATGTAATCCTCGTTCAAGGCCTTGATGGTGAAGCCGGCGCCGAGATACGCAGCACCCTTCTTGTAGCTGATCGGCTCGTTCCAGATCTCCATGCCCCATTCATTGGCCGGCACATAGAACAGCTTCGACTTCGGGCTGTACGCCATCGGCATCTGGTTCTTGCCGCCAAGGAAGGACGGTGCGGAGAACACGGACTTGCCCTTCTTGCCGTTCTCGCCCTTGGTCGGGTCGCCGGGGCGTCCTTCCTCAATGTACTTCGGACGTCCGGTCTTGAGGTCGATGCCGCTGGCCCAGGTGATTTTCTTCACGAACGGGAACGCGTTTTCCAGCTTGCCGTTGTTCGCATCGATCACATAGAAGAAGCCGTTGCGGTCGGCCTTGCCGCCGAGGCGCTTGCCGTCCATATCGAAGGTCACAAATTCGTTCACGCCGTCGAAGTCCCAGCCGTCATGCGGCGTGGTCTGGTAGTGCCACTTGATCTGTCCGGTCTCGACGTCGATCGCCACCGTCGACGACGAATACAGGTTGTCGCCGGGACGCAGGTGGCTGTTCCACGGCGCCGGATTGCCGGTACCGAAGTAGGCCAGCCCTGTCTTCGGATCGTAGGTGCCGCCCAGCCAGGTTGCCGCGCCGCCGGTCTTCCACAGCTCGCCCGGCCAGGTCTTGTTGGTGGTGCCGGAAATACCGTTCGGGATCGGATTGCCGTCCTTGTCGTACTTGTAGCCCATGTGGCCTTCGACCGTCGGCCGCGACCACACCAGCTGCCCGGTGCGCGGATCGCGCGCCTCGACGCGGCCGACGATACCGAACTCGCCGCCGGACACGCCGGTCAGGAGCAAGCCCTTCGCAATCAGCGGTGCCGCTGTGTTGGAGTAACCGGCGGAGTAATCGTCGATCTTTTCCTTCCAGACGACTTCGCCGGTTTCCTGGTTGAGTGCGACGAGCTGCGCATCAAGCGTGGCGAAGATCACGAGGTTGTCATAGAGCGCGGCGCCGCGGTTGATCACGTCGCAGCAAGGCATGATGTTTTCCGGAAGACGGTGCTCATACTTCCACAGCTTCTTGCCGGTCTTCACATCCAGCGCGTAAATACGGGAGTATGACGCCGTCACGAACATGCGTCCGTTGTACACCAGCGGCTGCGATTCCTGGCCGCGCTGCTTCTCGCCGCCGAACGAGAACGACCATGCGGGCACCAGATGCTTCACGGTCTTGGCGTTGATCTGCGTAAGCGGCGAGTAGCGCTGGCCCTGCTGGCCCATGCCCCAGGTCAGCACGTTGTTCGTCGATTTCGCGCTTGCCTCGATCATCGCATCGGTAACGCCGGCGGCATGCACCGCGAGCGGGCCGGCCAGCGCCGACAAGACAGACAACCTGATCCACTGCTTTTTCATTGACTCCTCCTGTTTTTGGTTTGACTTCCTCTGCCGGGCCGCCGTATTGCACGGCACTGCCCGTCCCGGTCCAAGGCGCCCAGGCGCATGGACGTCCGATCGATGCCCACGCTCCGGTCGAGGCGAATGCAAGGAACTGACATCATTCCTGCCTGTGTCACGAATCCTTTGGTGACGCGTAGGTAACGCAATCTGTGTGCCATCTCTTCCCGCCGCGATGGAAGAGTGGAATCGGGGGGAAATCGGGTGTCAGGATGATTTCGGGTGATTCAAAATTCATCACCTGCTCCAAAACGAGACAATTCGCCGCGATTGAAAACTACGCCGAGAAAGATCAGGCAATGGAGATGAAAGACGCCCGCATCGCGTACGAGCTTGG